>NZ_JBGFCD010000010.1:0-178196 GCF_041205405.1 Falsihalocynthiibacter sp. S25ZX9 | reverse complement strand
CGTTGTCTGGCAGGCGATGCTGGCATCGCTGAGAGGAAAGGCCAGCGGTCACATGCACCGCGTCAACAGGCCGGACACATGACCGCAACCTGCAACGATCAAAATCAGCTCAAATAAATCCTTGCAAAACAGGGGCCGTCAACAGATGACACCACCAATATAACTAAGACAAAACAATCTGGTAGTGAGCGTGCATTGGAACGCTTTATGCAAACGATTGAAAAAGAACAAAAGAAGGCTGCGGAGACGGGAAGCAGGCCAATCTATGGTCACTTTGTTTAAACGTGTTCTCTAAACGGGCACCTATTAGTTCTGACTAAAAGAGGACGCTTTTTGTGGCTAGGATGCGGTGGTTACCGTACCAAATACATCTATTTACCAAATGGCGCTATCTAGACCTAATTGCGCCGACGTCGGACGACAATTTTATCCGACACACTGCTCACCCTACCAGCTGGCCGAAATATATTGTGTTTCCATAAATTCTAGCATGCCTTCATGGCCCCCTTCGCGGCCTAAGCCTGACTGTTTGACTCCCCCAAAGGGCGCTGCGGGATCGGAGACCAAACCACGGTTTAAACCAACCATACCGTATTCCAGACGCTCACAGACCTGCAGAGCACGCTTCATATTTTCGGAAAAGACGTAAGCCACGAGGCCATATTCCGTGTCGTTGGCGCGTCGGATGACGTCTTCTTGGTCGGTGAAGGTTTGCAGCGCGGCAACGGGGCCGAAAATCTCGTCGTGCACGCAATCAGAGGTCTCTGCGACGTTGGACAAAACGGTTGGCGGGTAAAAGAAACCCTTGCCACTTGGCGCGGTGCCGCCCAGTTCAATTTTGGCCCCCTTGGCAACGGCATCTGCAACAAATGCGGCAACCTTATCGCGCGTATCGGCATTCACCAGTGGCCCAACGTCCACGCTTGGATCGGTCCCGTCGCCCATCGTTAAGGCCGCCATTGCTGCGGTGAATTTCGTGGTAAAGGCTTCGGCCACATCGGCATGCACATAGAGGCGGTTGGCGGCGGTGCAGGCCTCGCCCAAATTGCGCATTTTTGCCAACATTGCCCCCTCGACGGCGACGTCAAGATCGGCGTCTTCAAAGACGATCAGCGGTGCGTTGCCCCCCAGTTCCATTGCTGGCTTCAACACTTGGTCGGCTGCGGAATGGAGCAGCTTTCGACCCACGCCCGTCGAGCCGGTAAAGCTGACAACTCGTACGCGAGGGTCATGCAGCATGTGATCCACCAATGCGCCGGATTTGCGCGAAGGGAGGACATTGACCAAGCCTTTGGGCACGCCAGCTTCCTCCAAAAGCGGCATCAGCGCCAGCATGGTCAGCGGCGTTTCGGAGGCTGGTTTAATGATCACGGCACAGCCTGCAGCCAAAGCGGGAGCGATCTTGCGGGTGCCCATTGCGGCGGGGTAATTCCACGGGGTGACAAGCACCGCGATGCCCGCAGGTTTGTGTTGCACGATGATCCGTGCGCCAGAGGCTGGGGCATGCGTTATCATTCCGTCGGCGCGCACGGCTTCCTCGGAGAACCAGCGGAAAAACTCGGCGGCATAGGTTGCCTCGCCCATCGCATCGGCGCGAGCTTTACCGTT
The DNA here is from genome assembly GCF_041205405.1 of Falsihalocynthiibacter sp. S25ZX9. Lineage (NCBI taxonomy): Bacteria > Pseudomonadati > Pseudomonadota > Alphaproteobacteria > Rhodobacterales > Roseobacteraceae > Falsihalocynthiibacter > Falsihalocynthiibacter sp. S25ZX9. The sequence goes on along the minus strand of NZ_JBGFCD010000010.1, from coordinate 176,588 downwards.
TTCCAACGTAATCAGGTGGGCGAATTCGGGTAAACGGGCCGTCATCAGCTCCCATGCTTTGCGCAAGATTTCGGAGCGCTGGCGTGGGGTTTGGGCCGCCCAAAGCGCCATCGCGGCCTCGGCGGCATCAAGGGCGGCATCGGCGTCGGCGATTTCCGCAGAGGCCACAGAAGCAAGCACCTCTTCGGTTGCGGGGTTCATCACGTCAAAACGCAAGCCGGATGCTCCAGTGCGCCATTGGCCGTCAATGTAGAGGTCAGTATGTTTCATTAGGGTCTCCAGAATATCAAAGTAAGTGGCGCAAAGGGTCGGTCAGGCGATCAGCGAATTCAGAAATAAGCTGGATGGCCTGCGCGTCGGAGAGCTGATCGGGCGTGAAATCAAGGCAGATCAGATAGGTATCTCCCTCGGTGGCGATGCTGAGGGAAGGCGCGTCCCAACCCGCGAGGCGCAGACTGGAAATCGGGCTGGCGCTTAAATCCCGCAGGGCCAAATTGGCGCGGGCGTCGGGGTCACTCTCAGGCAAAAACGACAAGCGCGCCCGGTCAGGATTTGTCAGACGACGCCCTTCTGCGTGGAGGTCCAATAGCGAAATAACCAGTTCATCATCGCCCGCTTGGAGCGCGCTTCGCAGCGCGGCGGCGGCAAAAGCGGCCCAGATGGCAGAGGGTGCGAGCGTGACATTGCCCTCGTTCTGCATCCATTTAAGAAAGTCCTGCGTGCCTTTGGTGGCGACCCGCGCGGTGATTTGATTTGGCAAGGCCGCGCCTTGCTGTGCTGTGGGCGCGCTGGTTGCGGGTAAATTGCGCAGAGTTTCCAGATCAGCTGCGTGATAGGGTTGCGGGTGTCCAAGAGCGACCAAGCGCTCCAGATCCAAGCCTTGTTCCTTGGCCAAACGGCGGGCTTTGGGCGAGGCAAATATCTTCGCGTCCGTACCATTTATTGGCAGGGTTGAAGGGTTTTTAGGGGGTGCTGTTTTCGCAATCGAAGGCGCCGTCGGCAGCGATATTGCGGGCTCGGTAGTCTGCGGTATGGCGGGTGACGCAACGGGTAGCACATCGGATGTTGCGTCTGCACTGTTTGAAATCAATGCGATGACCTGTCCGACGGGCACGTCGTCGCCCTCCGCGGCACTAACGGAGCCTAAATAGCCATCTGCGAGCGCTTCTACATCCATGACCGCTTTGTCGGTCTCGACCTCCATCAACACGTCGCCGATCTTGACGGCATCGCCCGCTTGCTTCTGCCAGCTTACGATTTTACCTGTTTCCTGCGCCATCCCTAGGGCGGGCATGATGACCTCATGCGCCATGGAACATCTCCCCGCGCATGAGTTTTCGGGCGGTTTCGGCGACCGTTTCGGCGGTTGGAACGGTGATGTCTTCCAAGGCTGGCGAAAACGGAACGGGTACATCCATCGCCCCCATGCGGATCACCGGACCGTCTAGATGATAGAAGGCTTTTTCCATGATCCGCGACGCGATTTCGCCCGTGATGCCATAGCTCTGATGACCTTCGTCGATCACAATAGCGCGGCTGGTTTTGCGGACAGATTTTAAAATGGTGTCCTCGTCGAGAGGGACAATTGTGCGCGGGTCAATGACCTCGGCGCTGATCCCTTCAGCGGCCAAAATCTCGGCGGCGGCTTCGGCAATCTGCACCATGGATGAGGTGCCAATCAGGGTGATATCCGTGCCTTCACGTTTGATATTAGCGACCCCGAATGGGATCAGATATTCTTCCTCGGGGACGGGGGCTTTGTCGTTATACATCAGCTTGTCTTCGAAGATTACGACGGGATTGTTGTCCCGAATGGCCGTTTTCATCAAGCCCTTCGCCTCATAGGCGGACGAAGGCATCGCAACTTTAAGGCCCGGTATATGAGCAACGAGGGCATGGAGCGATTGGCTGTGTTGAGCTGCCGAGCGGCGTGTGGCCCCGAGATTTGTCCGCAGGACAAGCGGCGCACTCATATTGCCACCAGACATATAGTGCGTCTTTGCGGCCTGATTGCATAGTTGATCCATGACCAAAAATAGAAAGTCGCCAAACATCAGATCGACGATAGGACGACTGCCCGTCATGGCGGCGCCAACGGCAATGCCCATAAAACCGGGTTCCGCGATGGGGGTGTCGATGATCCGCTCGGGACCAAACTCCTCGACCAAACCCGACAGGACTTTGAACGGGGTGCCGGCCTCGGCCACATCTTCGCCCAGCAGGAAAACGGTATCGTCGCGCCGCATTTCTTCGGCGATGGCCTCGTTTACGGCCTTGGAAAGTGTAATTTCGCGCATGGTTTTTCCTTAGGCGTTGGTGGCGAAGACGTGCATGTCGACTTCAGCCTCGTCAGGGTATTTGGCGGAAAGGGCGTATTCCACGGCGGCTTGGGCATCGGTTTTCACGTCGGCCTTGATGGCTTCCAATTCCGCCTCCGTTGTGATGCCCTCAGCGGTGAGCCATTTTCCAAAATTGATGATGGGGTCGCGTTCCGTTTTCCAATGGGCTTCTTCTTTCTTGGAGCGGTAATAGGTGCGGTTAATGTCGCCGACATGGTGGCCGTGGTATCGGTAGGTTTCCAACTCAATAAAGAACGGCCCTTCGCCCTTGCGACAGCGCGCCACCAGCTTTTGCGCCAAATCATTGACGGCCAAAACGTCCTGACCATCGACTTTGAACGCTTCAATACCAAAGGCTTCTGCGCGGGCAGTGATCGATCCGGCCATTGTTTCTTCAACTCTGGTATATTCGCCGTAAAGGTTGTTTTCGCAGGCATAAATCACCGGCAAGTTCCAAAGCGCGGCCATGTTCATGACCTCATACATCAAGCCCTGTGCGGTGGCGCCATCGCCAAAGAAACAGACCGTTACATCCTCTGTTCCCAGACGTTTGGCGCTGAGAGCGGACCCTGTGGCAATGCCCATGGAACCGCCAACAATGGCATTTGCGCCCAAGTTTCCGTTGGACTGATCCGCGATATGCATCGAGCCACCTTTGCCCCTGCAGTAGCCCTCTTCTTTGCCCAAAAGCTCGCAAAACATCCGTTTGAAGTCGGCGCCTTTGGCGACGCAATGGCCGTGGCCGCGATGGGTCGAGGTGATTTTATCCGTTTTGGTCAAAGCTTCGCAGATGCCAACGGCAACGGCCTCTTGACCGGAATACATATGGGTCAGACCGGGCATTTTGGCGCTGAGATACAGCTGGTTTGCGTTGTCCTCAAACGCGCGAATGCGCGCCATTTGGGTGTACATGCGCAGATAGTCTTCGGTGTTTGTTTTCGCGGTACTCATGTCTGGCCTTTCGCTAAAAAGTCCCCGCCCGAGCAAGAAGGCGCAAGCGGGGACGTTCAGGGAGGTTAGTATCGGTTGGCGATCGGGAGGTTTTGCGCGGGGAAGAGCGAAATCACCTTACAACCCGTGTCTGTCACCACGACTTCTTCCTCGATCCGTGCCGCTGAATACCCGTCGGTTGCGGGGCAATAGGTTTCCAACGCAAAGACCATGCCCGTTTGGATTTCCATTGGGTTATCCAAGGATACGGCGCGGCTGATGATAGGGCGTTCGTGCAGCGCGAGGCCGAGACCGTGGCCAAACTGAAGGCCAAACGCGGACAACTCGTCTGGGAAGCCAAATTCTTCGGCTTTGGGCCAGAGTTTGGCGACCTCGTCGGTGGTCACACCGGGTTTGATCGCTTCTATTGAGGCGTCAATCCACTCGCGGGCTTTGACATAGGCGTCGTCCTGACTTGGGGTCGAGAATCCGACGTTGAAAGTGCGGTAATAACACGTTCTATAGCCTTGATAAGATTGTAAAATATCAAAGAACGCTTGATCTCCGGGGCGGATAAGCCGGTCGGTGAAATTGTGTGGATGTGGGTTACAGCGCTCGCCGGAAATCGCATTGATCGCCTCGACATCGTCCGAGCCCATTTCGTAGAGCATTTTGTTGGACATCGCGACGATATCGTTTTCCCGCACACCCGGTTTGAGCTCCTCATAGATCATATGGTAAACACCATCGACCATGGCGGCGGCTTGGTTTAGCAGTTGGATTTCGTCAATATTCTTGATTTCACGCGCGCTGAGCATCACTTGCTGGCCGTCAACAACGTTCAAACCTGCCTCTTGCAGCGCAAAGAACATGGCGGTTTCGGCATAGTCGACACCCACAGGCATTCCGGCCATGCCAGCCTTTTTGATCAGGCCCGCGATCTCTTCGGCATAGCGTTTCATAAGTCCGAAGGAAGGCGGAATGGTGCCGCGCATGCCGACAACACCCGCAAGCATCCGCTCTGGATCAAGCCAATCGCAATAGTCGCGGTGGTGGACCGCGGCGGATCCAAAATCCCAAACATAGGGTTCTTCGTCGCCCGCCAACAAACAGAAACGACACATTTTATCGCGTTCCCATTCGCCGATTTTGGTGCCGGACACATAGCGAATATTGTTGGTGTCAAACATCAGCATCGAGCCAAGGTCGGACTTTTTCAACGCGTCCTTGGCACGGGAAAGACGGTAGCGGCGCAAGCGGTCGTGATTGACGCGGTTCTCGAAATCGACGGACATATGGCCCGATGACGGGATGTGCTTGTCCCAGCGCCAGTTAGGGTCGATATCGCCCGGTTGCAGGATGCGCGGGTTGAGGGCGGATATATTTGGTTGAGCCATGATAGCCTCCTTGGCACGCCAATGGGCGCGCTAAAAAATTGAATGTTGTATCGTGGGTGGGCTTAGCGCCCGAAGGTTACTGGATGCACCAGCCGCCATCGATGTGGATCATTTGACCCGTCATGTAGTCGCTGTCGTCGCTGACAAGGAAAGAAGCCGTGCCAACAATATCTTTGGGGTAGGACACCCGTTTGATCACCAATTCGTTCTCGGCGATGTCTTCATAGGCCTGTCCGGCGCGCTCCTTAAAGCCAATCTCGACCAAATCTTTGTCGAGCTGTTCCCAAAGCGGGGTCACCACCACACCAGGGGCGTAGCCGTTGACAGTAATATTGTGCTCGCCCAAGGAGACCGCGCCACAATGGGTAAGAGCAAGGCAGCCGTATTTTGATGTGCAATAGACCGTCACATCGACCAGAGGTTTGCGTGATGCAATTGAGCCGACGTTGATCAACTTGTAGGGATGATCAGCCATCGGACCTTGTTCGATCATTTGGCGGGCGGTTTCCTGCATACCAAGCCACATTGCCTTAGTGTTTACATTCATGATCGTGTCCCAGTTTTCCTCATCAATATCCATGAAGAAACGGGGTTTGTTGAGGCCGGCATTGAAAACGCCAACATTGATGGAGCCAAAAGCGGCGACCGTGGCCGCAACCGCCGAAGCGTTGTCTTCGCGTATTGTCACATCCATTCGGACCGCGATTGCTTTGCCGTTGCCTTGGGCGTTGATACCGTCCGCGACCTTTTGCGCTTCGTCCAGATCCAGATCACCGACGCAAATGTTTGCCCCCTGAGCCGCAAAGTTTTCGGCATTTGCTGCCCCCATGCCACGGGCGGCACCGGTGATGAGAATATTCTTACCTGATAGGCGTTTAGGGTCCATGGTGTCCTCGCTATGTTATTGTCTTAGGGCGATTTCTGCCCTCGATTGAGAGTTTTTCAGGGCGTCGCGCGGGCTAATAATTCCGCGCAACATGTCGTGCATTTCCTCGCCGCAAATGCGTGTGATTTCAGCAATTTGCGGAATCGGAGGGCGGGGCCAAAATTGCAGCTCATCGCGCCAAGACATTGCATCCACAGCTTCGAAAATACTGGAGAGGCGGCGGACTTCGGGATCAGCGCCCACGGAATACCGTGGGGCGGTGCGGCTGCCATTTTGGACATAGAGTTTTTGTGCCGCAGGAGACGTGAAGGCGATCAGCGCTTCGGCGGCTGGGCCGCGTCGTTCTTCGGCGATATTGGACGGAATGCCCAAGACATAGCCGCCCACAGGGGCAACGGGATGCCCCGAAGGTCCCGCAGGGTGCGGTAAATATCCGGTCTCGCCAAAGGCAGGAGACGAGGGGTCGGACTCAAAATATGGCGCGAGCAACGTATAGCCATAGGCCATCGCAATTTTGCCGGCCGCATAGGGGCGCATCCGCTCATACCAAGACATGGAGAGGATGTCGGGGGGCGAAAAGTCGAGCAGGTTTTTGAGGTATTCGGCTGCTTGCAACCCAAGCGGTGTGTCAATCGTTGGCTCCAAATCGGTCCTATTTGCAACGTCCGCGCTGTAGCCCCCCGCGATCGGATGAAGGTTCAAGATCGGTTGGCCGAAGTCGGCGCAGGCCATCATGAATTGGTGTCCAAGCGCGGTGCCGCGCGCGGCATTCCACGCAATGCCATATCGTCCCCGAGATGGGTTATGGAGGGTGCGGGCAGCGTTTAACACTTGATCGGTCGTTGAAGGCGGTTCAAGTCCCGCTTGGGCGAACCAGTCTTTGCGGTAAAACAACAACTCAGGCGTTGTTTGGCTGGGAACGCCAAAGGGGCGGCCGCCCCAATGTGCCCCTTGCCAACCTGCAGTGTGAAAATCACTCGGATCAAGGCGCTCGACATCCAGTAGATTGTCGAGGGGGAGCAGAACGCCCTTGTCCGCAAACTCGCCGATCCATGGCAAATCAACCGCGATAATATCGTAGCGGCTTACCTTGCGATCAAAATTGCGCAGGGATTCCTCGTGTAGGCGGTCGATGGAAAAGGCGCGCTGGTTGATCTTGGCACCGATCATTTGTTCAAATTGACGCTTGAGATTATCCATCACCATGAAGGTTGGATCGCCATGCACCAAAATACGAAGACCACCCGCAAGGGCGAGCGGTTCGGGCAAGACTTGCGGTGCCGGAATGGTCTTGCCATCCATATAGGAGCCGCCGAAATAATAGTGCTTCTCGGCGGCTTCTTTGTCGCTGGTGCCAAGGCTTTGTGCGGCCAACCGCAGAACACGCCCCGTCAGTTGATCCCATTTGGACATGAGGTCGACGCTTGGATGAAGCGAGAATGTTTTGCCAGTTTTTGTACGGGGGCGCTGTTCAATAAGGCCTGAGGTTAGCATCTCGTCGAGCTTGCGTCGGCCCGTCGCATATGGGGTGCCGGAGGCCGCGACAAGCGCCGAGGCGGTTATTGCCTTGCCTTCAACGTGGTTGCGGATCAGTGTGAGCGCCATATTCAAATACGGATTGGGAGCCGTGATTTCCAACGCGGTATCAACTTCGCTTGTGAATGCCTCAAGAAATCCAATGACACGCAACACTTCTACGCCACCCTTGGTGGGAGCCGCCCCAGAGGGGACCCCCGGGGTGTTCAGATTGTCTTTAAGGATGTCTTGCATTTTCAAAGGAGCCAGTCCGTCTTTGCGAGAAGTGTTCATTTAATACCTATGGGGAATGCCCCACCTCCGTAGAATGTTCAGAATGAGTGTCTGGGAAGTATGGGGAAAAAATCCATTATGGATACTAAAATATTCAAAATGGATATATTTGAAGGCAGGTGCGCTCTGCATTTCGCGAAGATTGACGAACGAGGTTGCTTTAAGGATTCGTTCCTAGTCCGGGAGGGGCTGCAACCTGAGGGAAAATGGATAAATGGGAGGAACTTAAATGAACACGTCATTAAAATCACTGATTGTGGGGACAACGGCAATCGCAGGATTAGTTATTGCTGGTGCCGCAGCTGCCGACACATATAAAATCGGAATTACGCAAAACAACGTTGGTGTCGATAGCTATCAAACGACCTATGAAAAGGCTTTTATTGCAGCGGCCGAAGCGAATGCAGATGTAGAGGCAGTGGTTTTGGATGCTGGCGGTGACGTTGCGCGCCAAATTGCCCAAATGCAGGATCTAATTCAACAGGAAGTTGATGCGATCATCATTTGGCCAACGAATGGCGAAGCGGTTATCCCCGCCGTGCGCGAAGCGTTCAAAGCAGGCATTCCGGTTATTGTCACCAACTCGAATATCGCCGAAGCGGGGCACGAGTTTGTTAAATCCTTCTCGGGGCCGGACAACATCACACAAGGATCTCGGTCTGCGGAATTGATGTGTGAAGCGTTGGGTGGCAAAGGCCGCGTCCTGCAAATTTCGGGCCAACCTGGCTACACAACGGCGATCGAGCGCGCCAAAGGGTTCGAAGATCGCCTTCCCGAAGTGTGCCCAGACGTTGAGTTGGTCGAAACGCAACCTGGTGACTGGAACCGTGAGAAATCGCAAACGGTCATGGAAGCATTCCTTGTAAAATATGATGACATCGACGGTGTTTACGCTGGGGATGACAACATGGGTGTTGGCGCGATGAACGCTGCCGTTGCGGCGGGTCGCGTTGGCGAAATCGCTTTCGTCGGTGCTACAAACTTTGCAGTTGGCTATGAAGCGATGGCGCGCGGCGAGTATTATGGCTCGATCTACCAGTCTCCGGTCGATGACGCCGAAGCAGCGCTCAAGACCGCCTTGGATGTTCTGAATGGCAAAGAAGTTCCGTTTTTGAACTACTTCGATACGCCCAAAATCACCAAAGCGAATATGGATGAGTTCACGAAGCCTGTCTTCTAGGAACGCTCCCGAGGGCGGATGGATTATACACGATCCATCCGCCCTTTTTCCAAATATTTTGAAACACTGAGGGGGTGCCATGGGACGAGTCACTGGGCGATCTTGTATTGTCACGGGAGCGGCGCAGGGAATTGGGCGCGCCATTGGTGAGGCATTGTTGGACGAGGGCGCGGACGTTTGTTTCGCGGACATCAATGGCGATAAGGTTGCGAAGGTCGCGTCAGAGAACGAGACGCGCGCCAAGAAACATGGCGGGAAGGTTTTGTCCTGTATGGTCGATGTCACCCAGCGTGAACAGGTCGTCGCGATGATTTCCCAGACCGTGGATGCCTTTGGTAAGTTGGACGTGAAATTCAATAATGCTGGTGTTAACAAACCGATGAATTTCTTGGATGTTACGGAACAAAACTGGAAGTTCATAATGGACATCAATGCGCTTGGTGTAATGATCGGGATGCAGGAAGCCGCCAAGCAAATGATTGCGCAAGGAACCAGTGGGAAAATCATTAACACCGCGTCAATTGCGAGCCGACAGGGGTTTGATAACGTGGCCCCATATTGTGCCTCAAAATTCGCCGTCGTCGCCCTAACGCAAGCGGGCGCGCGTGATTTTGCGAAGCATGATATTACTGTCACAGGCTTTGCGCCGGGCGTGGTTGCCACGGAGATGTGGGAAGATGTGGACCGAAGCCTGATGGAAATGGGCGCCTCAAGCCGACCAGGCGAAGCGATGGAAGAATTCGCGACGGGAATTTTAAAAGGACGCGTGGCGCAACCTGCTGATATTACGGGTACAACAACGTTTCTGGCTTCTAGTGATAGCGACTATATGACCGGACAGATCGTGATGATCGACGGGGGAATGACGCTGGTCTGAAGGACCGCGTGGGGAGGACATAATGGCAGATGATAAAATGAAGGCTATTGGCAATGTTTTGGCGCGCCAAGGGATTTTGATCGCTTTTGCGATATTCATGGTTGGATTTGCTTTGGCGAATGATCGGTTTCTTGGCCTAGATAATATTCTGGGCGTTGTGCGCTCGTCGGCCATTCTTGGGGTGATGGCGCTCGGTGTCACATTCGTGGTTATTAGCGGCAATCTTGATCTCTCTGTTGGCTCGATGATGTCCTTTTCAACCATCGTCGTTCTCGATCTTCATGACAAAATCGGCCCCGAACTCGCCATTCCTGTCATGTTCGCGATGACAATGGCCTTGGGAGCTTTGGTTGGATTTCTTGTTGGATATTTAAAGCTGAATTCGTTGATTGTGACGCTGGGAATGTTGTCGGCCATCCACGGCCTGACGCTTACATATTCCGGCGGGAAAAACATGGATATCGCCGACAAACAAGGCACATGGTTCGGGTTCTTCGGTCGAGAAGAAGTTTTGGGCGTGCCTGTGCCGGTTCTTATTTTCGGGCTGTTGGCCATTGTTCTGAGCCTGTTGTTGGCCAAGACGCCGTTTGGGCGAAAAACCTATGCGGTGGGGGGCAATGGGATTGCGGCAACGTTTTCTGGTGTGCCGCGCGCACGGGTGATCTTTATGTGTTACCTGATTTCTTCCTTCTGTGTTGCCACGGCAGGTTTGCTTCAGGCCAGTCGGTCGTTGGGTAGCCAAAACACCGTGGGGCAGGGGCTGGAACTCGACGTTCTTGCGGCTGTTATCCTTGGGGGCGCGTCGTTGATGGGCGGCTCTGGCACGGTGTTCAAAACGGTCATTGGAGTGTTGATCCTTGGCTTTATCCAGAACGGCCTGTTGCTGGTTGGATTGCAATTCTACGTTCAATACGTCGTCACTTGGGCCATCATTATTCTAGCTGTTTGGCTGGATATCGCGGCAAAACGTGGCCGCCTTTTGTCACCAATAGCTTGAGGGAACGGACATGAAAAATTCAAAAAAACTAACGTTTCTGAAAGACAACGCGATCTGGGCCTTCATCGTTCTAGAGTTGATCTTTTTCTCGGTCGCAGGGGAGTACCTATCCCTTTCTGATAAGGCGTTTATGGACGGCGAAAATATGTTATTGTTGTTTAAGCAATCGGCCCCCATCGGCATTATCGCGCTTGGTATGACGATTGTGATGATTAACGGCAATATCGACCTCTCGGTCGGTGCAACCTACGCACTTTGTGCCGTTGTTATGCTCGATAGTATGACTTGGCCAATCTTCGCGAGTCTTGGGGATTGGGTCATACCTATTTCGATTTTCCTTTCTTTGATCACCGGTATGGTTTTAGGCCTGATAAACGGCATGATCGTGTGGAAAACGGGTGTGGATGCCTTCATCGTCACCCTTGGATCGATGCTCGGTTTTCGCGGCTTGGTCTTTATGTACAATGGCGAGAATCCCACCTCTAATCTGAACTGGACGCTGGTCGATTTTGCTGAATCCGACGTTTTCGGGATTGAAACTCCGACGATCATTTTTGTTGCTGCGACCGTTATAATCTGGCTGATCATGACGCGCACAATTCATGGGCGCAACGCCTATGCGGTTGGGGACAACCGGAGTGCTGCGGTCAATGCGGGGATCAAAGTCGGCCCGCATATGGTGTGGAACTTTGTGTTAATCGGCTTTCTCGCGGCCCTCAGTGCCGTGGTTTTTTATGCCGCCAGCGGTTCGGTGAATCCCAATGATGGCACCCTTTACGAGCTTTGGGTCATCACAGCTGTTGTTCTTGGGGGCACCAAATTGACGGGGGGGAGCGGGTCGATCATTTCCACTTTTGGGGGGGTGATTGCGATCCAACTACTGCGCAAAGGCCTTGGTCACATCGGGGCGGATACGGCGATGGTCAACCTTGTAATCGGTTTGATTTTGATTGCCGTCCTGCTTTTTGACCAGCAATTGAACCGCAAGGGCAAAGAGGAGTTGAAAGCATGACGGACCAAATCCCAGCACTGCGGTTGGAAAATATCGTAAAAACCTTCCCCGGGGTGCGCGCCCTTGATGGCGTTTCGTTTCAGGTTATGCCCGGAGAGGTGCATGCACTTCTCGGGGAAAACGGCGCTGGCAAGTCCACGTTGATGAAGGTCCTTGGCGGTATCCACCAACCCGACGAGGGGCGTATTTTCATTGAAGAAGTGTCCGCCATCATGGCCTCGCCTTTAGATGCGAAATCCAAGGGGGTTGTGTTCATCCACCAAGAGTTGAGCCTCGCTGATGAGTTGAGCGTTGCCGAAAATATCTACTTGGGAGAGCTGCCGCGAAAAAGCTTCGGACGCGTAGATTTTGAAAAACTCTATGCGGATTCTGGTGCGATATTGGAGCGTCTGAAGTGTGGGTTCACACCGCAAACTATCGTTGGCGACCTTTCGATTGCCAACAAACAAATGGTCGAAATCGCCCGCGCCCTCACGGTGGACGCCAAGGCGGTGATCTTTGATGAACCCACCGCATCCTTGACTGACGCGGAAAAAGTTGTGCTGTTTGACATCATTAATGATTTGCGCAGTCAGGGCGTAGGCATCGTTTATATCTCCCACCGCATGGACGAGATTTTCACAATTTCCGACAAGGTCAGTGTGTTACGCGACGGAGAATATCGCGGGTCGCTTATCACTGCGGACACCAATGAAGACGAGGTGACACAGTTGATGATCGGGCGCAGCCTCGATCTTACGGCGGCGATCGAGCACGCCCCCCTTGGGAAGGTTGCGCTTGAGGTGCGAGATCTTTCCTGTGGTGCGCTGTTCCATGGCGTAAATTTCAAGGTACACGCAGGCGAAGTCGTCGGCTTTTATGGCCTCGTAGGCGCAGGGCGGACCGAAATTGCCGAGACCTTATTCGGGCTTCGTAGCCCTTCTGCAGGGAAAATTTTGTTGGACGGGCAGGAGGTTAACATTAGCTCTCCCATTGATGCGATCCGGCACGGAATTTCGCTGGTGCCTGAGGACCGCAAAGAACAAGGGTTGGTGTTGGGGATGAACTGTCGTGACAACATGACGTTGCCCCAAGTCGGCGATCTTACGGCGGGGCCCTTCGTTTCTGACGGGGCTGAAATTGCGATCTTTGATCTGTATCGCGACAAACTGGCGATAAAAACGCCGAGTTGGCGACAACAAGTCGGCAATTTGTCAGGTGGCAATCAACAAAAAATTGTCATCGGCAAGTGGCTTTCTATGGCGCCTCGGGTGCTCATTGTGGACGAGCCAACGCGCGGCATTGATGTGGGGTCTAAGTCGGAAATCCACAATTTGATCCGTGATTTGGCAAAACAAGGGTACGCAGTCATCGTGATTAGCTCGGAAATGCCCGAAGTATTGCGCGTCTCGGATCGAGTCATTGCGATGTTCCACGGCGAAATCATTCGCGAGTTTAGTTCCGAAGAAGTGAACGAGGATAATCTGGTACAGGCGATTTCTGGAATCAAGTCAGAAAAAGTCGCCTGATACGGGTCGGATTTGTCGGACTGGGTCGTCTGGGGTGCCATATGGCCAGAAATTTGGCGGCGGTAGGGCATCAGATTCTCCTTTGGAACCGTTCACCCGAGAAGGCGGAAAGGCTTGCTCAGGCAATCGGATACACGGTGGCCTCCCCCAAAGTTGACAGGTTGTTCGGGTGTGTTTCGGATTGAGTGCGCGCAGCATCAACTGCGGCTCTTGTTAGAAAATAATCGTTTATCTAACGAGGGGACTCGGGATGGGAACGGCTCACACCCAATTAAGTATTACAGGGCGGCGCAGAATTTCGTCTCATTGCTGGCAAAGCAAACAACCGCAAGCCAGTGGAAACGCAAGGGTTCCTGTTGATAAGATGGCTCATAGGCACCCGTTCGGCCACTGGGGGCAGATTTAAAACTGTTCAAGCAAATGCTTGGGCAAACTATGTCATCTCGCTGGTTGAACGTGTGAGCCGGATTACTCTCATTCTGATAATCCCAAGCAAGCGCGCCAAACCAGCCATGGGCGAAATTATGAAGGCGATCAAAGATCTGCCCTATGTCGCCCGCAAATCGATTACTTTTGATCTCGGTACGGAGATTGTTAGCTGGCCACATCTGTAAGCTTAGATCGCGGCACAGAATTGGTTCTATGACCCTTCTTCATCGTGGCAAAAAGGCACAGTCGGAAACACCGATTCAAAGGCGAGACGCTGGCTGCCGCGCAATTGCCTCGGCTGGAAGACACCCGCCGAAGCCTTCCGCAAAAAGATGATGGAGAAAATGCGAACACGCCCCTACCTTGAGCTAACAAGAGAGGCGGTTCAGGTATCGCTCACCCTTTACGGTTTCTGGTTTTCTTGGGCCGGCGACGAAGGCCTGTGAAAATTGTTACGTATTCGGAATTGGTGAAACGGTCTCTGCTCCCGCTTTTTTGCCCTTATTCAAAAGTGTTGACCGCAACGCTTTTACGTTTCGCCCGTGAAGTTCCGCCTCGTCCAAAACTCGATTTAAAGCTGAGTTGTGATTGTTTAATCCGCTTGGTGAAAAGGCGACATGTTCATTGTTGTTGGTGTGCCACGTATCAAAAGCAGTAAGGTCTGCTAAGTCAATTTTGGCAATATCCCAGTTGCCAAAGTAAGGAGTTAGCCAACGATTGAGAGCGGCTATGTAGTCATTGTGACCTGAGCCCCTAAAGCTCCTCCAGTTTTGTGTAGAGTCCGCCCAACAAAAGGACGGAAAAATGAAGGTACGATTTGCGGGCAAACAGATCATAGCGATGATTAAGGAACAGGAAGCTAAAGAAACCACTCGCAGAACAGATGTTGGAATGTGACTTTGTCCGCCATTGGTCTAAGGACAATGGTCGTGCGCCATGTTGCGGGACATCAATTCAAAAAAGTGGTGACGCCCGTGGCAAAGCGGAATGCTGTGGCCGACTTGTGCGAGACGCACAGGGTGAGCCAGCGACGGGCGTGCGATGTTTTACAGGTTGATCGGTCGTCGATGCGGTATTTGTCGCGTCGCGGCGATGATGCTGATCTGCGCAATGCAATCAAGTGCGTTTCCCGAGAACGCCGCAGGTTTGGGTATCCATTGCCCGGCAGTTGCTGCTTGCAGCGATGAGAGGGGGCGTATCCAAGTGATGGTTGCGCGTGAGGGCTTCGAGGTAAACCACAAGAAGCTGAGGTGTGAGAAGCTCCAGATGAGCCACAGAGACGGTAGAAAGCGTGCGTTGAGCACGCGAAAGCCGATGGTGTTACCATGTGGCCCCAACCGGCGGTGGTCACTGGATTTTGTGTCTGACGCGCGAACCGAAGGCCGGCGTTTCCGCATTCTTGCGGTTGTAGATGACTACAGTCCAGAGAACTTGGTCCTGATAGCGGACACATTGCTGTCAGGACCGCGCGTTGCCAGAGAACTAGATAGGGTGATTGCTTAACGTGGTATGCCAAAGCCGATAGTCTCAGACAACGGGACCGAGGTTCCCAGTTTGGCAAACCTGACCCCGATGGAATTCTTGCAGAGAAAGACGATGGATAAGATGGCCGCGTCAGGTAAAAGATTTAACGCCAAGGACGCCGCGCAAGCTGGAGGGAACTTGGGGCGCAGGTCAATTGTAAGGTATTTTCCCGCCACTTTGGTTTAGGACGTTATTCATTCGTTTTTTTACGAAGTCAGCCACGGGTTTGATTGCGGGTTTGCGCTGGGAGTTGGTTTTCGATGCGAGCATGGGTTTCGTAATTCAGCTTGATCGCAAACTCTTTCGCGTCTTCGAAATCGTCAGTCTTGGTCCATTTAATCACGCGTTTGCCGTTATCTAGAGTCAGTCGCGCATGTCAGTATGAGCTGATACTGAAGTATGTGGATTTTACAGAAAGAACTGTTCACAGGCTCTGTACAGAACGAAAGGTACAGAACGAAAGGTACAGAACGAAAGGTACAGCATCTAAGGCTATTTTCTATTCCATAGCAAAAGGTTGTGGTTTTTGGGAGGCGAGTAGGAGAAACGAACTCCTGTACACGGATTTGAAATTCGCGCCTATCTCTGATTTTATTGATATATTGTAAAATTTCGGCGGTTTGATGTCAGTTGAAACAATGGTTTAGCGGAAGTTTGCAAACTGCTTTTGAGAGTGGCAAGACAACTGGATTTTTCCAACGATCGTGGTCTGTGTGCCGCCCCATTTCGGGGCGACACACATTCGCCATTTTAGTGCGACGTTCCACGCTTGGCGTTGATCACCGTCTGTTCGAGTGGGTTATACCCCTCTGGAACAGGAACAAGATTTACGCGCTCGGAATATTCTGCGTAGAAAGTTTTCATTTCCTCCACGAGGTCCGGCATTTCACCAGCAAGATCGTGCAGCTCCGACGGATCGGTCTCAATGTCATACAGTTCCCAATCCCCTAAACCTTTGGGCTCGAGGTTTTGCATCAGTTTATAGGCACCTTGAAACACGGCACTTGACCCCGCAAGTTCATAACCAACAGGATTGTCATCGCCACGAACGGATTCGACCTCACTTCTCAGGACAGGCAACATGCTTATACCGTCGGGCACATTGATTTCACGGCCGTCGTAAACTGGACCAGGCATGTCAACACCAGCTATTTCGAGCAATGTTGGCATAATATCTCGCACGTAGGAAAAGCTGTTGATCCGGCTGCCAGCGTCAACAACACCGG
The DNA here is from genome assembly GCF_041205405.1 of Falsihalocynthiibacter sp. S25ZX9. NCBI lineage: Bacteria > Pseudomonadati > Pseudomonadota > Alphaproteobacteria > Rhodobacterales > Roseobacteraceae > Falsihalocynthiibacter > Falsihalocynthiibacter sp. S25ZX9. The sequence goes on along the minus strand of NZ_JBGFCD010000010.1, from coordinate 160,474 downwards.
GGAAACGCACAATCAACGGCACGCGCAACCCGCCTTCAGTTGAGAAAGTTTTGAAATAACTACCCGGCACAGCAGAAGCCGCAGCCCAACCTGGGCCGTAATCGGCGTAGACGCCTTTTTGTCCCATGCTTGAGTAATCGCCGTTGAAATCTTCCATGTAAACCTTGTCGTAGTTGGCTTTATACCACTCGCGATAGGCATCAGTTAGCGGAAGCTGGTTGGGATCGGGACCGTTATCGGACATGAAGACAACGATCGTGTTATCGGCAATGCCCCGTTCTTCGAGGTGAGCAAGCAGCTTGGCGATATTGACGTCCATATTGTCGAGCATACCAGCATAAGTTTGCATCTGCCGCGCACGAAAGGCTTGTTCTTCGTCAGAAAGTGCTTCCCAGTCGGGCATCTGCCAAGGCTCATAGGAGGTCTTGAGCATCTCAAGATCCAGTTCGACATCAGCCGAGATCAAGCCCAGTTCTTTTTGTTTTGCGAGACGCGAGGCACGCAGTGCTTCGAAACCGTCGTCATAAACGCCATCATATTTGTCGATAAATTTTTTCGGCGCTTGATGTGGATAATGCATGGCCTGATACCCGATCCAAGCAAGGAACGGTTTATCATCATCAAGGTTGCTGTCGATATATTCAATCAATCGATCCGTATAGAAATTCGATGAAAAGTAGTCCTCTTTAGGGAGGCTCGCCAGTTCACCGTCCTCAAAATAGTGCACGCGGTCATAGAAAGGCGCATAGGGCTGTTCGACCCAATTGTCGGCGCCGCTTTCGGCAAGCATAAATGATTTCTCGAAGCCGCGGTCATGGGGAATTGAACCCGGCTTGCTGCCAAGGTGCCATTTGCCCGTCATGTAAGTATGATAGCCAGCGTCCTTCAAGAGACGCGGCATCGTAACGACTGTGTCGTTCAAATGGCCCTCATAGCCTGGCTTTCCAAACTGATTGTCAGCTTGAATTTCCGCCATGTTCCCAAGCCCCGCGAGGTGGTTGTCAACGCCGCTAATGAGCATTGTGCGGGTGGGTGAACAGGATGCGCCAACGTGGAAATTGGTGAACAACATGCCATCGGCGGCAAGTTGGTCAATGGCAGGAGTCTCCACTTCGCTGCCAAAGGCCCCGACATCGGAAAAACCCGTATCATCAGCGATAATAATGAGGATATTGGGTCGCGCGTTCTCGGCGTGGGCGCTGACTCCTATAATAGAAAGCGCAAATGCGCTTAATGTCGATTGAAGTATTCTTTGTTGAATCATCAGAAAGTCCTTGATTTATTGAATTTTTTCGGGGGACTGTGTGCTAAAATCTGTGCCAAAGGTTTTGCACGTTTTCTTCTTTCAAGCGATGGACTTTGTCGTTAAATTCAAAACTTGGTAGCTACATTTCAATTTTTGAAACGCACAGGAGCCCCCGTGATCGACACCAAATGCATTGGAGCAGTGCAAGCACTCGCCCGTTACGAAAGTTTTAAGGAAGCGGCGCAAGTGATCGGGACATCGCCTGCAAGTTTTTCGCGCTACATTACCCAAGCAGAAGAATACGCAGGGAATTCGTTGTTCGAGCGCCGCAGGAATGGTGCACAATTAACGCCCGCAGGGCAGCAATTCCTGACTCTCCTTAATGATTTGGATGAGGCGAGCGGTATTTTCGAACAACGCGTAGAGCACTTAAGGTCCACGGGGGCGCCGACGCTTAATATTGGGTGCGGTCCGCTAACCACACGCACTTTAATTACTCCTCTGATTGAGAAACTCATTCTGGAGATGCCCGAATTGCGCGTGCGTGTCATGGTAAGCGCAGGTAAGGAGCCGCTCGATGCTCTACGGCGTGGGACGCTTGATGTTGCGATCTGTGATCTGACCCACACGCCTGATCTGAGTGATCTCGACATTCAAGTCATAGCGAAAAAGGCCGTTTCATTTTGGGCGCGCCCGCAACATCCAATACATTCGGTCGCGCCGGTCAGCTTGGCAGAGGTTTTCCGCCATCCCTTCATTTCGGCCAAAATCCACAAACATTGGAAGGCCGCGATCGCCGGAATCCTTGGCGGAGATCGCGCGGCTTGGCAGGCGGTGGAGCAAATCCCTAAAATCGAATGTGACGATTACGGACTTCTGGTCGATTTGGCCTGTAAGAGTGATCTGATCTGTGGAGGAATGGGCGATGCAGTTGAGCAACATGCGGCGCTTGGTCTGTTGAAGGAAATCCAGACCACTCAAGGACTTACTTGGAACATCTGTGCCGCACGACGTAAAAAAGTCACGTTTCCCGCGCTGGACGCCCTCTGGGAGGAACTAATTCGGCTATTTGCAATAGAATAATGGGCTCCAGCACTTTGTGTGGAAAACCCCTTAACTGTACGCCATGCACTACCTGTAAACTCAGAGATCGGATGCAGCGGACTTGTAAGAAGCGGCTAAATTATTGAAATTAAGGCCATATATTGGAGGAAATTGCTATACCCGTCGCTTCGCTTTGCGGAGCGAATGAAATCCAGTATATCACAAGCTGTTAAAAAGAATGGTGAAAATGGAGGCGAGTAGGAGAATCGAACTCCTGTACACGGATTTGCAATCCAGAGCTTACCTTTTAAATATCAATGAGTTAGGTCGAAAATGGTATCAAGACATATGCAGAACCCTAGGTGAACCTGATACCCATGAAATTGAGGCTATTCTTGCGAGAATAACGCCAGTTCGGCATTTTCGATGAGCCGCCATAGCTTTGATCCCACAATCGCCGGACGTGTCGGTCTCAATGCAGCGGTGATTTTCCAGAACATCACCTTCTGGGTTGAAAAGAACCAAGCCAACCGCCGTAACCTTCGAGACGGGCGGTATTGGACCTACAATTCGATCTCGGCCTTTGGTGAACTCTTCCCTTATCTGAGCGAGAAGCAGATCCGAACAGCGCTCGAAAAGCTGGTTAGCGCAGGCCTGATCCTCAAAGGCAACTTCAGCGATGATCGCTATGACCGGACCTGTTGGTATGCCCTGGGCAACTCCATTTGCCCAAATGGGCAAATGGATCCGACCAAACGGGAAAATGATGCATTTGCCCCTGAGGGCAAGCCGTCTGCCCCTGAGGGCAAATCCTATAAGAACAGATATAAACCATATCAAAACCCATATCCTTCGCGGGCGAAGGCGGCGGTGGAAGATGAAATTTCAGAAAAGATCTTGGCGGCCTACCCCGAGGATCGAGTTCGAGGAAAAGCGGTTTGTCTTTCACAGATCCGCCAAGCGCTGGCCGACGGAGTGGACGCCAAAGACCTCGAGGACGCTGTGCAGGCCTATGCGAGCGAGAGCGAAGGATTCACCCGCTCGAAGGTGTGCTTCTCCGACAATTGGTTTCAGTCACGACGTTGGCTGGCTTACGTTGAGAAACAAGCAGAAGGCCGCGAAAAGACAGCAACATTGCAAGCCGACCATCATCAGCGGCTGGCCAGCTGGATCAGCGATCGCAGCCCAATGTGCAAACACATCACGGCCACCCAAGTCGCGGCCCTGCTTGCCTCAAAACTAGTGACGCAGGCACAAATCCAAACCGCGGGCCTCAGATCATGACCGTTACAAATCCAAACAAAGAGAAAACAGCAAGGTTACCCACCGATTACATCGGCGGGACTTGTGAGGGGCGGCGGGCCTCCCCTTCAAACCCCAACCAAACGCGCGCAAGCGGCGTTAAAGACGGGCCGCAAGCGAGCTTGTCCGAAAGCGTGATCTTTCGCTGCACACCGTCGGAAAAGGCAGCGCTTGTGGCCAAGGCGCAGGCCGCTGGCCTACCCAATGCCACGTTGATGCGCGAGGCCTTGGGGCTGACCGAGGCACGTCGGCGCAAGCCCGTCCCACGTGTTGACCCGAAGCTGACCTTTGCGATTGCCCGTGTTGGCGGCAACCTCAATCAACTCTCCCGCTGGATCAACAGCGCGGTTAAATCAGGGCGTGCGACCCAGATTGATGCGCTCAAAGTTGCGGCGCAGTTGGTGGTGATCGAGCGGCAGATGGCGCAGGTCATCACCGCACATTCTCAGCCCTCACATGGGGGCAGCGCATGATCATCTCGTTCTTTGCCACGGGCACCGGCGGCGGCTCGGCTCCTGTGGATTATCTGATTGCGCGCGAAGTCTTGGCCTATGACGAAAACCGCAACCTGATCCGCGACGATACCGGCCAGCCAGAAGCTAAGATCCGCGACCCACTGCCCGAGGTGCTGCACGGCAATCCCGATTGCACCCGCGATCTGATCGATGCCAGCCCCAATAAATGGACCTACACCGCTGGCGTGATCAGCTTTACTGAGCGCGATGCCCCCAGCGGCGACGCCCAGCAAGAGGCCATTGAGCAATTTGAGGCTCTGGCCTTTGCAGGGCTTGAAGCGGATCAATACGATTGCCTCTGGGTGCGCCACGTTCATGAGGGCAACGTTGAGCTGCATTTTTGCGCGCCACGAATGGAACTCAGCACGGGCAAGGCGCTCAACATTGCGCCACCGGGCCATGAAACGGCGTTTGCAACCCTGCGCGACCAGTTGAACAAAACCCACAACTGGGCCGACCCTATGGAGCCAGACCGCGCCCGCGAATTTAAAATTGTGCGTGAAAGCACGGAACGGGCCGAGGCGCGCGCGGTGATCGTCGGCGCAATCTATGACCAGATAGATGCGCGTCTGGTCACGGATCGCCCCTCAATGGTGGACTTCCTTGAGGATGCCGGTTTTGAAATCACCCGCCGCGCGGAAAAATCCATCAGCATTCGCGATCCAGAATTCCAAAAACCATTCAAACTAGAAGGGAGTCTCACCCATGAAAACTGGACCGCAGCCCGCCACGCAAAAATCGCGGCTGAGTATGAAGTTGGTGCAGATGCAGAGCGACCAAGAAGACTTGATGGCATCCCACATGACCAGCTTTGTCGAGAACTCGCAGGACATGTTGACCGACGCGCGACGTACAATCGAGAGCGATTTGGCCGAGATGGCGATGCGCACGCGCTCAGTGACCGCGCAACGCACGCAATGGATGCACCAACGCCTGCGGATCGCGCCATGGGCCTTGCTGACGGCGAGTTTGATCGGGGTGGCAGCGTTGATCGCGATCAGCCTGACATGGGTTTGGCAGATCCAGCGCATGGAGATGGCGGCTTTTGGTTTGAGGTCGGTGACACTGAACGACCAAACCTATCTGATCTTGGATCCAAGTCAGATCCGCATGGCCAGTTGCACGACGGCAGGCAGGCCAATCACCTGCCTGAGGGTGCTGAATTAGATGGAAACCCTGACAGCATTGGAACGCGAATTGCTCGCATCCGTGGAGCGGTTGGTGACGGCCTGCGAAGCCTCAGCGACGGAATTGCGCGCCTTGGAAGCGCGCTCAACGGAGGGGGTCGAGAGCAAGCTGAATGGCTTGGCGCGCTGCGTGGCGCTGTTGATGAAATCACATCTCACATCAGTCGCCACATTGGCCGACTTGCTGAGAGAGGAGCAGAATTACGAGACGCTGCAGGCGGGATTAGAGGCCAGCTGGAAACTAGCGAAAGACGCCGAGAAACGGCTGAACGAGAACTAGACGCCCGTGAGAACCACCGCAGCGCAGGCCATTCCCTCTGACCATTTTAAGCCACAGAAAGGCACCATATGAAATTTAAACACACCCAATTCACCCTCAGTTTCCGCCAAGCGTTGGAATACGGCATCGACTATCGCGACTTCGAAAAGATCGACCGCCTGCCAGAAGGCATCCCCTTGATGGCCATCGCAGGCGTTTGGGGAAACTACAGCGACATCCGCTGTCTGTTCATCGACCAAACAGGCAAAACCTACCGCCGTCACATTACAGGCCGTGCAGGCCAGTACATCATCCGTGAGCTGGATCTGAATGCGAAGGAGATGCAGGTGGGGCAGGTGGTTGTGGTGGAAGTTGGAACCTGTCCTACTTGAGTTCCGAAATCCCGCATGCCCGCAAATAGTCATAGGTTTGATCATAGAAATCGGGTGGCCGGGTTGGATCCTTAGGATCGCCATTCGGGACGAAAATGATCATGCCTTGACGGGCCCTTGTGAGAAGAACCCGATAAGCATTGAGCAGAGATACTTGTCGCGTTGAAGATCTAACGGTCTGCCACTTGCTTCCTTTGAAGGCATTAGACTGCCAGGCGCCATCCACCATTCTGAGATCTGCATCCCAGCACATGCCGGCCCAATCCAGCTCAAGGCCTTGGATGTCAAACTCTGTTGCAACATCTTCCAAGTAGTATGAGGATCTCACGTCTTGGCAATCGTTCAGGAACCAGCTTTTGGGATCAATCGCCGATTTGATATGTATACCCTCGGGGCGCAGACGATGAGCGCCTGATGACGCCACTAGGCCGGTCCGTTCGCTGCCTCGCGCCCTATCGTTTAACCAGTTTTTGGCGTCATCAAGGTCGCGCGTCAGAAATATAGGGTATCGATCGCCCAATCCTGTCAGCGCCGCAGAGGCCGATGGCGCATCACCATCCAATACAGATGACACAAAAGCAGATAGCGTTTCTGCGCGAAAGGACCTCATCGAAACAGACAAGTGAAGGTCTTCGTGCTTCGTGATATTAGGCGAGTGCAGGAGCTCTACAGCATCCTGAGATACCGTATAGTGCGGATCTTCCAGGAGGCTTGAGGCATGCACTTCCCAATCAGAGAAGCGGTTCTCAACCGCTCGCAACCATTCCCCAAGCCCAGCTTCGCCAGTGTTGATCTCTTGGCCGCCACCGATAAGGCAAACGATCGTGCACCATTGCGAATGACGGTCCATAACGCCAATCAAGAATTCTGGCTCAGATTGGTTGAAATCTGCCAGTCCCCGCTTTGCTTTCATGAATTTTGAGGCCTGGTCTGTTGTCCATGCGCGTTGGGCCTCGTCAAAGACCACCACATGCTCAAATGGCTCATTCGGATCGTCTAGGTAGTGGTCTCTGAAGTGATGAATGTTTTGAATGAAGAGGTTCACCTCCCGCTCAGCATCCTTCTTTGATATTTTTTCACCGCTCATTTTCCCTTGCTCTACCTTGTCGCGGGCCAGTGCTTCTCGCAGCACGGTGACCAGCGGTCCGTTCCCAGATAAGAAAACCGCATTTTCGTTCTCATGCCGTTCAGCACGACTTGCTGCGATGTTTAGTCCCGCGAGCGTTTTGCCGGCGCCTGGTACACCAGTTACGAAGCAAATTGATTTCTTGTGGTCGCGTTTGGAAGTCTCGATGATCTCAGCGATGCGGTCAGAAGTCGCCATCAGGTTTTTAGCGCTCGCGTCAGAGCGGGAAATGTCTGTGACATCGTGAGATTTGTAGAGGGCCTGCGCGGCCTCGATTATGGTCGGTGTCGGCTTGTATCCGGCTTCTTCCCAACTGGGCGATGAAATGCTGCGCTCACGTGGTATGGCGGCCGCTTGAGTGAGAAGGTTGTCGAGGCCAGACAACCCTATGCAAACCGGGGTTGCGACCCCATCTGTTCCAAACTCCAGCGCGAAATCTGCCCTATCAGCCTTTGTTGCAATCAATACTGGAACAATTGTGGCGGAGTGACTGCCTTCATGAAAATTTTTGAGATCCAGGGCGTAGTCATGAACTTGTTCGATAGCGTGACGGTCGAAAGTCGAAGAGCCAACCTTGAATTCGATGACAAAAACAACGCCACCAAACAGGATGATGCAGTCAGCCCGTTTACCCATGCGAGGAATGATGAATTCAAAAAACACCTCTCCGGAATGTAGCGGTGCCAAAACATCTTGAAGATAATGGATCTGCCCTATCCACGCATTTCGCTGCAGATGTTCAAGGTCGTGACGATGATGTGCTGCGAGCTTCCCCAAAATCGAAGCTTCACCTTCAATACAGAAATTTTTTAAATTCGATTGATAATATGCTTTGCTCATTGGTTAACCCGAAAATCTAAATACCTATGAAATGACAATGCGTGTTTAGTGTTCGCTGGTCTAGTTGAACTTTCTAGATAGGCATGAGGCTTGTCCGCTAGCCCTTTACACAAAGGGCGGGAAGCTGCCTTTCGCCGCAACCGCAAAATTGATTTGGACGCGCTGTGAAAGCGGACTTTGGTCGCAGTCTTGGAGGTTTTCTTGCGAGTTTCGAGTTTGCTGCGAAAATTCAACTCTTGGTCGCTCAAGCCACTCTGACCTTTGTATCGATAGCTATCGGCAGCATAATCCCCGGAACTAAATTGAAAGCAGCCGTCTCACTTCGAAAACTGGCCCCCACCTACAATTTGGTGAGATAGTGTCCCTGGGCACATCCTTTGGTGATTACCAAGCGGTTAGGTGCTGATGCCATAAACTCGGTCGATGAGCGGATTTATTGTATTCAATATTCGTGGCTGTTTAGATGCAGTAGATTTTCTAAAAAAGGGCCTTTGCTAAATGGGCAGAAGCAGCCACGCCATCAATTAGCCGAAATCTTGTTTTGTCTGAGAGAGCGGGCTTGAGGTGCGACATGCCTGCACAGCCAAGTATGACTGACTGAGCGCCGGCATCCTGGGCCGTAGCGATGCTTTTAGCCATCTGCTTTTCCACATCGGATCCACCTGCTTCTACTTCAAGAACCGCCAAGCCAGAGGCGAAGACACCAGAACATGCCTGATCGTAGCCATAAGAAGCCACATTGGCTGTGATCACTGGGACAGAAGCCGCGAGCGTTGTGACGATAGCGAAGGGCCCGGCATATAACGCGGCGACTGTCATAGCAGCTTGACCGATACCAATCACGGGGCAATGCGCGGCGGCCCGAACTTGCATAAGCCCGGTGTCATCAAAACAAGCGATGACGATAGCATCTACCCTTTCGGCTCGCGCGCGGGGCAACAAGGCGAGAATACCGTCGACTGCCGCCTCTCCGTCACGGGGCCCTTGAATGACAACTGGGCCGTCATGGTTTGTCCATCCCATGATATCAGTCTTTGATACTGCGGCACGTGCGGCAGCTACGATACTATCGGTCATCGCCTCGGTCGCGTTTGGATTTATGTAGAGGATCCGCATGTTCACCCCTGAGTTCGGGCGGCACGGGCCCAAGTGTGTAGAACTTCGCTTGCCTGCGTTGACAGGTGTTGCTCTGAGGGCATGAGCCTGTTCACAACCGAACGCCCGCATTCATGGATCAACCGGCTCACATCGACAGGAAAGCGTGCCTTCTCCGGCAAATCGCTAAGTGCGGCTGCAGCCTGATCCATATCGGCCGCAAAGTAGAGCGCTGCGATGCCCGCGATGTTCATCGCTGCCACGCACAACGGGCAGGGTTCGCAGCTGGAATATAGATCGCATCCGCGCAGGTCGACAGTTTGCAGATTACGGCATGCATCGCGGATTGCCTCGGTCTCTCCATGCGATGTGGGATCGTGGTTAAGCAGCGAGCGATTGATCCCTTCGCCGACGATTTTGCCGTTCTTGACGATTACTGCTCCGAACGGTTCCGTGCCGGGCGTCTCGATCGCCTCTGCGGAGATACTGATCGCGCGACGCATGAAGTCTTCGTTGTACATATGTTTTTTATCCTCAGTATTTTTCAGCGGCAAAGCAGGCTACGCGCCGATTATGCACTTGGGTCCGACGCTGGGGGCGCTCTTTCTTGCAGCGATCAAAAGCGAGCGGGCAGCGCGGGTGAAAGCTGCACCCCGAGGGCGGTGACACAGGTGATGGGACTTCGCCACCCATCGGGCTACGATCGCGTTTGGGCGCTTCAAGATCTGGAATCGTTTCAAGCAGCAGTCGCGTATAAGGATGTAGCGGATTTGCAAACAGATCAGCGCCTGGTTGAATCTCGACAATACGCCCCAGATACATCACCGCGATCACATCAGCCATGTGACGCACCACACTCAGGTCATGGCTGATAAAAAGATAGGTCAGATCCATTTCTTTTTGCAGCTTTTTCATGAGGTTCAAAACCTGCGCTTGCACCGAGACGTCGAGCGCCGATGTCGGCTCGTCGCAGACAAGAAACTCCGGGTCGCCCGCGAGGGCACGCGCAATGGAAATCCGCTGTCGCTGCCCTCCCGAGAATTCATGCGGAAACTTCAGCCCGTCAGACGGGGAAAGGCCGACTGTGAGCAACAACTCGTCGACACGCACAGACACCTGTTCTGAAGGGGTGTCGGGGCGCAATGTCCGCAAAGGTTCCGCAATGATCCGGCCAACCCGCCAGCGCGGGTTGAGACTGGCGAAAGGGTCCTGAAAAATCATTTGGAGGCGGTCGCGGTCGCCGTGAAAGCGTATACTGCCGCCTGAAGGCGGCAGCAAACCTGTCACAAGCTTTGCGATGGTGCTTTTGCCACAGCCGGATTCTCCGACCAGCGCGAGCGTCTGACCCCGCTGGATCACAAAATCGACACCGTCCACGGCGCGCAGGGTCCGGCGTGGCTTGCGTTCAATCACCCTGTTGAGCCAGGGCGCGGAGACATCGAAACTGCGCTCCAGCGCGTCGACTTCAAGGATAGCTTGAGGGCGTATCTTCATGCGACTTCTCCTTCAATGGCGAGCCAGCAGGCCGCACCACTCTGAACGGAGCCAATCTGCGGCACTTCGGTGCGACATTTTTGTCCGGCAAATGCGCAGCGCGGGTTGAAGGCGCAGCCAGTGGGGATAGCGTCCAGACGCGGCATTGATCCGGGGATCATCTGCAATTCCTCCACGTCTTTGCGCAACGACGGGATCGAGCCCATCAGACCTGTGGTATAGGGGTGTTGCGGGCGGCGGATGACGTCGTCGACCTCACCCACCTCGGCCAGCCTACCCGCGTACATTACTGCGACCCGGTCAGCAGTTTCGGCGATAACGCCCATATCATGCGTCACCAGCAGTACCGCCGTCCCGCGTTCACGGCACAGCCGCTTGAGAAGCGCTGTGATCTGCGCCTGTATCGAGACATCCAGCGCGGTAGTAGGTTCGTCCGCCACGATGAGTTCAGGTTCGGCGCAAAGGGCAAGAGCAATCACGATGCGTTGCCGCATGCCGCCGGAGAACTGGTGCGGGTAGCTGTCGATCCGCTCTTCGACAGCCGGTATGCCGACCTCGCGCATCAGCTCTTTTGCCCGCGCGCGCGCCTGTCCCTTATCAAGGTTGGTATGAAGGCGGATTGTCTCGCTCAACTGGTCGCCGACACGGAACAGCGGATTCAGCGAGGTGAGCGGGTCCTGAAAAATCGCACCGATCCGGCGGCCCCGAACCGACTGCATGGCGCGGTCGTCAAGATTGTCGATCCGGTCACCGGACAGGTGGATGGACCCTGCCGCGATCCGGCCGGGCGGCTCGAGCAGGCCCAGAATGGCCATGCCGGTCATGGATTTGCCCGCGCCCGATTCACCGACCATGCCCAAAATTTCGCCCCGCCGGATCTGTAACGAAATATCGTCAACCGCGGTCAACACGCCCTTTCGCGTGGGGAATTCGACACTTAGATTGCGCACGTCAAGAACCACGTCACTCATGGTGCTGCCCTCCTGTAGCTGGGTGTGAAGATCTCTGACACCGGAGGATGACCGGTGGTGCGATCGGGATACTTCGAGATCAATCCGTCGAATTGCGCTTGGGCGCGCGAGGCGTCCTTGCCCGCGTCCACGCCGGGAATGACGCCATCCTTCATCACATGACGCCCGTGGATCCAGACATCGCGCACGTCGCGCCCCGACGATGATGTCATGAGCGTCTGTACCGGATCAGTGGTTTGCAAGCTGGTGCGCAGATCAATGACGGCGATGTCGGCTTTTGCACCCGGCGCAAGCCGCCCCAGATCGCTGCGGTTCAAGGCCTGCGCGCCACCTAGCGTCGCTGCGTCGAACATCTGCTCGGACCGGACCGAATCCATGCCATCAGCCAGCCGCGCGGTCATCATGCCTATCTGCATGTTCAGGATCATGTCAGCCGGATGGGTATCCGTGCCAAGCCCGATATTGATCCCTTTCGTGCGGCATTTTCGGAACGATTTCAGGATCCCGCCGTGGCGCGCGGACACCAGTGGGCAGTGTACCAGTGTCGCACCAGCTTTTGCGATAAGATCAAATTCCGCAACCGTTGCTTCTGTGCCATGGGGCAACAGCCAGTTGGACCGAAGCGCGCCGATCCGGTCCAGCCATTCAATCGGGGCGCAGCCGTGTTGTTCGCGCACCAGCCTCACTTCGGTGGGTGACTGGCTGCAATGCTGGCGTACGGGAACACCCATGTCGCTGGCGATCTGTGCCGTGCGGCGCAGCAGCGCCTGCGTGCAGGTCTCGATGCGGTCGGGTGCGAACATGGCGCGGACAAGACCTCCCGCCGTCTCCTCGATCCGGCCCGCGAAATCGGCGGCTTGGTCGAGCCCTTCCAACCCGCGTTCCTCGTCATAGACCGCGCGGATGTTGCCGGTGCCATCTGTGACCTGCCCGCCAGTACGATAGGTGGGCCCGAGGTAGACACGCAGCCCAAGGTCTTGCGCGGCCTGTGCGGCGGCGTCAAATTCCGCCACCGTCTCGCCCCAAGCGCGGTAGAACAGCGAGGCGATTGGAAGCGCTGTGGTGATCCCGTTGCGGATCAGCTGGGCGAAGGCGTGGCGCTTCTGGAAGGCGAGTTCTTCTGGCGCATACATCTCGTAGGGACCGCGGGCCACATAGGTTTCAGGCCAGACACGGCCTTTTTTCCATGCAGGGCTATTATCATAGCCGAGGATCGTCGTGTCGAGATCCGAGAGCGCATCGAGGTCTATGAAACCGGGCGAGATGATGGCCTGACCATAGTCGATGCGCTTTGCGACTTCACCCATGAAAGTGGCACCAACATAGAGCACGCATGCCCCCTCAAGAACCACCACACCGTTTTCGTAAACGACCTGACAGCCGTCCTCATGGCCGATCACCCAGCGGGCAGTCAGAAGTGTCCTGTCTGACATCAGGGTGCCTCGATCACGCAGGTGCCGTCACGAGCGGTGATCTCGCCGGACTTGAACACCAGTTTGCGCGGGGCATGCGTGACCACCGCCTCGGCCAATGTTTCACCCTCGACTAGCACGCAATCCGCGCGACATCCGACGTCCAGCCCATAGCCCTCGATCTCCATGATCGCGGCACCGCCACTGGTGCATATTTCCAACGCCAGCTCAACCTCGTCATCGCGGCGCAGGTTGTTGCGCATGCCGATGTGCATGGCCTTCTCCAGCATATCCGAGTTGCCGTAAGGGCCCCAAGTGTCGCGGATACCATCACACCCAGCGCCGGTCAGGATGCCATGTGCGTGCAACTCCTTTACCAATGGCACTGGCGCAGAGGCAGGTGCCGTCGTCAGGATATGAATGCGGTTTTCGGCAAGCTTCTCGTGCAGCCTCGCCACATAGGCGCGGTCCACTGCCCCGAGGCAGAAGGCATGGCTGATCGCGACCTTGCCCTGCATCCCCAGCGCCACGGTCCGGTCGATGATCTCCTCCATGGAGAACCACCCCAACGCATCTTGTTCGTGCAGGTGGATGTCGACGGGCTTGCCGTGCTTTTCCGCCAGCGCGAAAACAGTGTCGAGGTGGCCCTTGGGGTCATGCTCCATACCGCAGGGATCAATGCCACCCACCAGTTCAGCACCCATCGCAAGCGCTTCGTCCATCAACTCGGCCGTGCCCGGACGGGTCATCATGCCCGACTGCGGGAAAGCGACGATCTCGATGTCGATAAGTCCCGCCAGTTTTTCGCGGGTGGCCATCACGCCCTCGACACCGGCAAGCCTGTGATGGGTGTCCACGTCGACATGGCTGCGGATGTGGGTACATCCCTTGGAAATGGCAAGGATCGCATGCCGCTCGCTTTGCACACGCGGGTCGAGACCCAGCGAGACCTTCACCTTGCGCTCGTTGTTGATCTTGTCGATCAGGCGTGGCCCCACTTCGTTGCGATACCATGGCAGGCCAAGCAGGGATTTATCAAGATGTGTATGCGCTTCAATCAGGCCGGGGATCAGAATGCGGCCACCGCAGTCAATCACTTCTGCGCCTTCTGCGGCCGCTGTGCTGAACCTGCCCTCGACGATATGAAGATCCGTCGCCGGGGCGCCCATGGGTCGCACGTTTTTCAGTGTTTTGGAGGTCATTCTATTCACCGTAATTTGGGGTTGAGGGCATCGCGCAGCCAGTCACCGATCATGTTGACGGACAGGACGATCAGGCAAAGCTGGATGGAGGGGAACACGACGATCCACCACAGGCCAGAAAACAGATACTGGTTCCCGATACGGATCAACGTTCCAAGGCTGGGCTGGTCCGGGGGCATCCCCACACCGAGGAACGACAGCGTCGCCTCCGACAGGATCGCGAGGCCAAAGTTCAGGGTCGCGGCCACCATGATCGGGGTAAGGCAGTTCGGGAGGATATGTTGCAGCATGATGCGCCATGGCCGGACCCGGATCAGTCGGGCCGCATGTACGTATTCTTTTCTGGCCTCGACCATCGCAGAGGCGCGCACGGTGCGGGCATACTGCACCCAAGAGGGCACAGCGATGGCAAAGATCAGGATTGGCGCGGCCAACACCCCCTTTAACCCGGTTGGCAGGGACGCTGTGGCGATGGCCGTGATCAGAATGGCGATCAGGATGAAGGGCATCGACAGCAGCACGTCACCTACCCGCATGATCACATTGTCGATCCAGCCGCCGAAATATCCTGCGATCAACCCGAGCGTGAGCCCTATGACAAGTGCCAAAATGACCGAGGCAAAACCAATGATCAGCGAGATGCGCGAGCCGTACAGCACCGCCGACAGGATGTCGCGGCCTTGCGTATCTGTGCCAAGCAGATAGGGCCAATGGCCTTCCGCGTTCCAGATCGGTGGAATCTCGGAGTTCCAGAGCAGGAGCGCGGAGAGGTCATAAGGGTTCTGCGGTGTGATCAAAGGCGCCGCAAAAGCGGTGATGGCGACCAGTGCCAGAAGGGCTGTGGCGAAGATCGCCGAAGGATGCGAGCGAAAGGAATGTGACAAGTCGCTCTCGCGCAAGCGCGCAAGCCGCGAAGGGCGCACCGGCGGCTGCAGCGCACCGGTTGGAACTTGATCAGTCTTGTTCATAACGTTCTCCGGATCAGTCATTTGAACGGGCCGTGTCATCGCGCAGGCGCGGGTCAACCCATGCGTAGGTGATGTCGACAAAGGTATTCAGGGTCACGAAAATCAACGACACGATCATCAAATAGGCGGCCATCACCGGAATATCGACAAACGTCACAGCCTGAATGAAGAGCATCCCCATGCCGGGCCACTGAAAGACCGTTTCGGTCACCAGAGCGAAGGCGATCAGGTTGCCGATCTGCATGCCTGTCAAGGTGATGACCGGCATCAGGCAGTTGCGCAGGGCATGGCGCCACTGCACCCGCGCCTTTGGCACACCGCGCGCGCGGGCAAATTTGATGTAATCGGCGCGCAACGTCTCCAGCATCTCGGCCCGTACCAGCCGCATCACCAAGGTGACCTGAAAAGTTGACAAGGATATCGCAGGCAGGATCAGGGCCGCCCTACCGGAGGGTGTCAGCAGGCCGGTGGACCACCAGCCGATCTGCACCGTCTCGCCGCGTCCGAACGCAGGCAACCAGCCGAGAGAGACCGAAAATGCGAGAATAAGCAGGATGCCCACAACGAAGCTGGGCAACGATACTCCGACAATCGACCCCAGTTGAAGCATGTTGGCCAAACGCGTTTCCCGGTAGACTGCCGTGATCACACCGGCCGGAATACCAACGACAAGGGATATCACCGTCGCCACCAAGACCAGTTCAAGCGTGGCGGGAAAGCGTTCCTTGATCAGCACCATGACATCTTGCTGGTTGCGGTAGGAGATCCCGAAATCGCCCTGCGCGGCATTGGTGACAAATCGGGTATATTGCGTGACGAAGCTGTCGTTCAGGCCAAGCCGCTCGCGCAGCTCTATCCGGTCGGCCTGTGTCGCCTGTTCATTCACCATCATCTCAACCGGATCGCCAAAAAAGCGGAAGATCACGAATGCCAGCAGCGCCACAGCGAGCATGACAAACAGAGCATTGGCCGTGCGTTTGAGCAAAAAAGCTATCATTTGAGACTTCCGTATGAGGGTGCCATTTTGGTGAGCCGGACCGACCTGAGGGCGGTCCGGCCTGCGGGGTCAGGAGTCCGACGCCATGCGCGCAAACCACAGGCGGGGCTTGGCATCGGGGAAGAGCGGCATCTCCGCGACGTCGTCCGTGATGGCCCAGGCCATTGGTTGCTGATGCAGCGGGATCATGACCATCTCATCCTTGACGATTTGCAGCGCCTCAGTTTGCAGAGCGAGCCGCGCCTCGAGATCAAGCTCGCTCCCCGCGGCCTGGATCAGCATGTCGAGCTCCGGATAGGACCAGCCGCCCCAGTTGAAAACACCTGCATTGCCCTCCTTGGAGTGGAATATCTGCAAAAGGGGTGAATAGCTGTCCAGCAGCGGCAGGGTGGCCCAGCCAAGGGTGTAGATGTCAGTCTGACCGTTTGTCCGCTTGGGCGATTGCACGGCGCGCGGCGCCACGCTGAGCTGCGGTGACAGGCCGATCCGGCTCCACATGGAGGCGATGGCCTGACAGAACTGTTCTTCGTTCACCAATCCATCACTGAGGCAGTTGAACTCGAACTCCAGCCCTTCGGGCACACCTGCTTCGGCCAGCAGGGCGCGTGACGCGTCAGGATCGAACCCCGGAAGCGTATCGAGCGCATCGGTATAGCCCGGGATCGCCGGGGCGATGACAGCACCGGCAATACGGGATTTGCCCCGCATCACCCTTTGCTGGATCAGGTCGAGGTCAATCGCCTTGTAGAGTGCTTCACGCGCAGACTTCTGGGCGAACGGATTGATCTCGCCGGTCGTCAGCGTGTCCCGGAAGGGAAAGCCGATCATCACCGTGCGTAGATCGACACCTTCCAGAACTTCAACATTCGGCGCGCTGGCAAGGCGCGGTAGATCTTGTACCGGAGCATCTTCGGTGAAGCTGATCTCGCCCGAGAGCAGTGCCGCTACGCGGGTTGGGGCGGAATTCACCGGGGTCAGTTCGATCCGATCAAGGTTGTGCTGGGGCTCGTCCCACCAGTCGGGGTTTACAACAAAGACGGTCTTCGCGTCCGGCTGGCGGCTCTCAACGACAAACGGTCCGGTGCCATTGGCGTTGTAGGTGGCATACCCTTCGGTGCCTGCACCCACGTCGGTGGGCTTCAGCGCGTCATGCTCTGCCATCCATTCTTCGTCGAACATATGGATATTTGTCAGATCGTTGAGCAGCAGCGGATAGGTGCCGTTCAGCGTGATATCCACGGTAAAGTCATCGACGACTTTCGAGCTGACATAGGCGGGAAGGTTGCCTTTGAGCGGCGAGGTCTCGTCGCTCACCCGCGTCAGTGAAGCGACCACATCTGCGGCGGTGAAAGGGTTGCCGTTGTGAAACGTCACACCCTCGCGCAGCTTGAAGCGCCATGTGATTTGGTCTTCCAGAACTTCCCAGCTTTCTGCCAGCGCCGGTTCGATCTTGAGATCCTTGTTGTAGCGTACCAGCCCCTCGTAAACGTGGTTAAGCACGTTGATGGTGAAACTGTCGCCAAAGGAATACGGGTCGAGCGAACCGATGTCGCGTTTTGCGCCCCACTTCAGAACGTTCTCTGCGTGAGCAGTGCCTGCAAATGCGGCAATTGCCGCCGTTACGAGCAATAGATTTCTCATTTTCATAATCTTGTCCCCATCCATTGAGATTGTATTTAATAATCGGAGAAATTGTATTCGATGCTCATCGCTTGCACATCAAATGTCAGCAAGCAAGTAAATTGTATCCGATTGACTATAAAAACTGTATGCGATATGAATTGTGCAAATTAGATAGGCAGACCTGATAATGAGTGATACAAAAAGCACCCTGACCGACGCGGTATATGACCTGCTCCGCAAGGCGATCATTGAACAGGCCCTGAAGCCGGGGATGCGATTGCCAGAAGATACGGTGGGAGAAAAATTCGGGGTGTCGCGCACCATCGTGCGCCACGCGCTTGTCCGGCTGGAGAACGAGGGACTGGTTGTGTCGCGCCGCAACAGGGGCGCTTTTGTTGCTGAACCTTCCCGGCAGGAAGCACAGCATGTATTTGAGCTCCGCCGTTGCCTCGAAAGAGAGGTTATAAGGCTTTTATGCCATCGTATGCCCGAGAATGGCTATGATAGGCTCGAGGCGCACATGCGGCAGGAGAAGTCGGTCAAAGGCAAAGATGGCCCTGTATCAATCCGCCTGTCGGGCGAATTTCATATTCTATTGGCCGATCTGACCGGGAACACTCTGTTGACCCGCTATGTGTCCGAGGTAGTTCTACGGTGTTCGCTCATCATGTCACTCTATGCGCGCAACCATTCGTCTGACTGCGCGGTCGATGAACACAGCCAGATTATCGAGGCAATCCGCGTAGGTGATGAAAAACGCTCAAGCGACATTATGGAGCATCACCTGACTGCGGTGGCGGATCGAGCCGAGTTTTCTGTCAATGAAGATAGTATCCAATCCATTCTGTCCCGCTATGGGGAGGAGCTGGCCCAATGACATTGAAAGACGGTTATCACGCCTTTGATTTCGCAGAGTTGTCCCCGCGCGATGCATATAAAATTATGATCGGAACCATCGTTCCTCGGCCCATCGCCTGGGTTACGACGGTATCGCCAGACGGGGTCGTCAATGCCGCGCCCTATTCGTTTTTCAACTGCCTTTCGGCCGATCCACCGATCCTTGCGCTTGGCGTTGAGAACAAACCGGATCGCAGCTTAAAAGACACTGCCTACAACATACGAATGACCGAATGTTTTACTGTGAATATTGTTGACCGCGCCAATGTCGAGGCGATGGCAGTGACGGCAGCAGGTGTTGCGCCAGAAATAGACGAACTGGAGTTGGCAGGGCTGACAGCCGCGCCTGGCGAAAGGGTTGCCTGCCCGCGCATCGCCGAGGCGCCGGTTGCGTTCGAGTGTGAACGCTACCTTGGCATTGCAGTAAGCTCTGCCCGCGAGATCATACTTGGGCGCATCGTCAGAGCGCATATCCGCGAGGATATTATTAATCCTGCAAATTATCATTCAGACCATGAAAAGCTTGATGCGCTTGGCCGCATGGGCGGCGATGGATATGCGGGGACTTCAGACTATTTCGACCTTCCCACCCCATCGGTGCAGAAAGCACTAAGCCGATTGAATGGGCTTTAGGAGGTCGAAGAACACCCGACGTGATTTTTAAGGCTGCAAGTCTACACCAATAGAGTTCTGAATTGCCGATCGAAAGGTCGCTTTTTTGGCCTGCAATGATTTGAACTCCGCCCTGACATAGATGTCATCGGCTCCCGCAAATGCTGCATGCGTTTGCGATTGTCCGGTCTGGGAAATCTGCATCGCGGCGACGAGCTCCTCGGCGAAGGTCTGCTCCGGGCCGTTCGCGGCCGTGATACGCGAGTGAAGTGGTCCGATTGCTGCACCCCTCACATTTCTACCATAAGGGCGGGAACAGGACATTCGCTGGCACTGTCAGAGGAAAACTCTGAACACTTGAAGCGGTGCAGATTCGATTGATCCGATCCGAAAAACCCGTGAGAAATCAATGGCAGCAAATTGCCAAATTTTCGTTTGGGCAAGTAATTATTTTTCCTCTGACAGTGCCCTCGTGGCTGATGTCGATGCCGCGTTCATGCAGCAAATCCTCCACATTCCGGAGCGACAGTGGAAACCGGTCATACATCATCACTGCAAGGCGGATGATTTCAGGAGACGTCTTGAAGTAGCGAAATGGCGAAGGTTTTGTCATCCGCAAACGCTACGAAACCGCCCTACACTGTTCAAGTCAGTTTCTTCTGACAGTGCCGAATGGAGTGTTTTTGTCTTTACTTTATGTGTGAGGCACCAGCCATCGCAAGATTCTTTTTAACGGCAATGCGGACGCACAAAGCAAAAGGGCCCCGATACCAAGCAATGCAGCGCTGCCGGGACGTTCAAGAAAAACCATCGGATCACCACGCGAGAGCAGCATAGCGCGACGGAAAAATTCCTCCATCATTGGCCCAAGAACAAAACCAATCAACATTGGAGCAGGTTCGAAGCGAAAGAGACGCAGGACGTAACCAATGAGGCCAAAGGCAAGCGTTGCCCAAACATCAGTCAGCGAATTCGAAATTCCGTAGACCCCAACACAGATCATCATGATTACGGTCGGGTATAGATAATAGTGTGGCACGCGCAGCAGGCGCACCCACAGACCTATCAGAGGAATATTAAGAACCAGTAGGAAAAAGTTTCCAAAGAGGAAGCTTACGACCAAACCCCAGAACAAGTCAGGATGATCAGATATCAGGCGCGGACCAGGCGTAATCCCATGGATCATGAGCGCCCCAAGCATCAAGGCCATCGTGGTCGATCCTGGAATACCCAGCGTTAGGGTCGGGATGAAGGCTGTCTGAGCCGCTGCATTGTTTGCGGACTCCGGCACTATGACTCCCTCAATCGCACCTTTGCCAAATTGCGCTTTATTGCGGCTGATCTTTTTCTCAAGTGCGTATCCCACAAAGCTTGCAACCGTCTGGCCAGTGCCGGGCAATGTGCCAAAAAAGGATCCGATGGTAGCGCCGCGCAACGCGGGCAGAAAGCTACGTCGCCACTCGGCTCTTGTCGGAAAAATGTCGCGCCCACGCACGTTTTGTCCAGCATAGCTTTGGGTGGCACCACGCAGCGACACCATGACTTCTGATATGCCAAACAGGCCCATCGCGACGACAACCAAAGACACCCCATCGCGCAACTCTGGAATACCTGCGGTGAACCGGGCGTCCCCGCTGTTGACGTCGACACCGATTGTGCCAAGCAATATGCCCAGGCACACCATCATCAAACCGCGTAGAACGCCAGAAGAGCTGACAATTGATGCTGCGATCAGCCCTAAAACCATCACCGAGAAATACTCGGCCGGTTGGAACAATAGGGCGAACTCCGCCAGCCTTGGCGCGAGCAGGACCATCACAATCACGCCAAAGACGCCACCAAAAAAGGACGCGACTGACGTGGCAAAAAGGGCAATTCCAGCCCGGCCCTGTTGAGCCATTGGATAGCCATCGATACAGGTGACAGATGAAGACGGTGTGCCCGGAATGTTTAGTAGGATTGACGCGATTGAGCCACCGTATTCCGCACCGTAATAGACCCCGGCCAACATCACCAAGGCGGTTGTCGGCTCTAGGTAAAACGACACAGGCAGAAGCATCGCAACGGCGGCCAGCGGCCCCACGCCGGGCAGCACACCAATGAAGGTACCAAGAAAGACGCCTACAAAGCAATAAAGCAGATTGGATGGCGTTGTTGCGGTGCTGAACCCCAGTACAAGATTTGAAAGAAGTTCCATTTCAAAGGCCCCTGATGGCGACAAAAGGCATACCCAGCCCGCGCACAAAGATCAGCCAGACGCCGCAGGCGACCCCAACGGCCAAAGCAATGCGAAACGGCCAGCGAAAGCCCGGGATCGCCGATCCGATGGCGAAAACTGCAATGGCGGTGGCCGGAAGCACCCCAAGCAACGGTGTAAAAAAGGCAAAGGATCCAACGCCCCCAACAACCCCCAGCACAGCGACTGGATCAGCCTTCGACGTCGTCATGGGAGCGCGTAGGTTCTGGACCAGTCCGATCGCAGCCAGCAATGACAAAAGGCCACCAACTAAAAGCGGAAAAGCGCCTGATCCCATCCGGCGAAACGAGCCAAGGTCAAGGGTCGCCACTGCGCCAAAAACGAAGCCAAGCCCCGCTGCCAGCATGATGAGTGGGCCGATCTGCGAAATCAAAGCTTTGCGGTGCATAAAGTCTCCTATGGCTGAAATTCAGGTCCGTCATAGGTATTCGGAACGGTGCATGTGCCGTTCCGAATATCCTGCGCTATTTTTGCGATGTACTCCTTGTGGACATCAAGGACATCGCCCCCCATGGAAAGGGATGCAAAATCCCCTTGTGCCAAGCCAAGGTGGACAGGCGTGTCCGGGATGATACCCGCAACCATGTCTTTAATGGCGCCTTTCACTCCCAGATCAATCCGAGCAATCGCAGACGCGATGAAGACCTCCGGATCAACTTCGACCCAATCCATTGCGTTGCCAATCTGGCGAGCCCGACCTTCGCGACACGCTTCAATAGCACCGGATCGCGCATCATTTAACATCGTAAAAATGATATCTGCGCCGGCTGAAATTTCCGCAGCTGCCCAAGCTTTGGTGACAGTTCTGTCGTCCTGCGTGCCACAAAATCCGGTGAGCACTTGTATATCCGGATTGGCTTGCCTAGCCCCTGCGACAAAGGCCGCACGACCTTTGAGGCCGGGCGGCACTCGATGGCCAGACAAATGCCCGACCGTACCCGATTGCGTCAAACGCGCGGCAAGTGCACCAGCGAGAAAGGCAGAATCTTCCTGCAGGACATCGTAGCTGGCAAGGTTTGGTCCTGTTTTTTGTCCCTGCACGATAGCAAATTTCTTGCCGGGATACTGCGCTGCAATCTCCGGGGTTGTTATATTGCCCTGACCGCCAATAAACACGAGACCATCAACCTCCGGCACAACTTCGGCCAGACGTGCGCGGATCGCGTCTTGATCATATCGCACCCCTGAAATAATCGAGATCTCGGCCAATCCTTCGGCGGTAGCAACGTCCGCGCCCGCAAGGGCGCTGGCATTGAAGCCAGCGTCCCGCACTTCACCTACAAAAAAAACGGCAATCTTCATCTTGACATTCACTCCATCGCCGACTTGACCAGAGGTTCCCATTGCGCCAGCAAATCGCTCACAAAAGTTTCGAACTCCGCACTTGTCTTCGGCTCGCGGACAAGACCCCACGTGTCAAACTGAGCCTGAACATCAGGCAGGTTCATCGCCTCACTTAGCGCCGTATCCAGTTTGGTCTTTATCTCATCGGGAACACCCGTTGGCGCACTGAAGCCCAGCCAGTTTTCGGCCACGATGTCATATCCCAACTCGGTAAAGGTCGGTACATCCGGCAAAGACGACAGACGACTTGTGGCCGTAACGGCCAGTGGAATTGCCGTACCTTCTTGCACCGCAGGCAGATTCTGTGGGACCGCATCAAAAATCGAAGGAATCACGCCGCCGCGGAAGTCCAAACGCATCGGGCCTGACCCTTTGTAGGGGATATGAAACAACTCAGCCCCCGTTTCGTTCTGGAACTGCTCGGCAATGATATGCCCCCAAGACCCAACGCCAGAGCTGCCATATTCGTACTTGCCAGGATCGGCTGTTGCAGCCTCGATCAGCGCACCAAGGTCACTGACGCCCATGGCAGGCGTCGCAAACAGGCCAAGATGCACAGTGCCGATATAAGTGATGTGATCAAAATCGGCGATTGGATCGTAGGGGGTGTCAGGAAAACGGATTGGGGCGACGTTGAACGGCGTAAGATTGGACAGCATGAATGTGTAACCGTCGGGTTCTGCGTCTTTCAAAGCCGACGCAGCAACAGTGCCTGCCGCACCGGGTTTGTTTTCGACCACAAATTGTTGGCCAAGTGATGTCGAAAGCTTTTCGCCCAACATCCGTGCGACCAGGTCGCTGGACCCACCCGGAGGAAAGGACACCAGAATGCGCACTGGGCGCTCAGGCCAAGCGGTGTCGGCGAGGACAGGCATGGATAGCATGGCGAGTGTGGCAGCAGTTGCGCCGAGAAGATGTCTACGTTTCATTATCTGGTTCCCTGTGATGACTTTGTGAAACCACAGTTCCACAAGGGCGGCTCTTCCATCAACGCATGAAACTGTAGTTTTAAAAATTAGGGTACAAGAAACTTTGGTTTGCATGTTTATTGAGCAGTTTCGCAAGAATCGACCGTTTTCGCGCCTGATTGGATAGAAATTTTTGCTACTTCAAGTCGGCTTTCGGAGTTTTTGCCGAATCGGGGAGGCTTTGAACTTGCACCAAAAGAGCCATCCCATCAGATTGGCGATATGGAACCTGAATTTCACGAAAACATGACATTTCTGGCCCGCATTCGGTCCAGCTTTCCCAGTCTGCACCGCGCGGAACGCAAATTGGGGGCCTTCCTACTCGATTTTCCGGGCGACCTTGCGTCCTACGATGCGCAGGAACTGGCGCGGCTGAGTGGGGTTTCTAAAGCAACGGTATCCCGATTTGTTAGGCGCATAGGCTTTGCCAATTACGAAACCGCGCGCCGCGCTGCACGGGAAGAACGACAAAGTGGGTCGCGCCACTTTCTAGCCCATGCAGAGAATGTGCCACGGAAAAGCCAGCTCGCTACCAGCATGCAAGAGGAAGTGCAGAACATTGCGCGGACATTCGGGCACATCGATGCCACCGAGCTGGATGCTCTAGCCGATAAGATCATAGATGCGCGCAAAGTCTGGCTTGCTGGGTATCGTATCAGCCGCAGCTTTGCGGAGTACGTCTATTGGCAACTGGTCAAGGTGGTTCCTGACGCGGCAATCATCCCTCAGGCAGGCGAAAGCCTTGGCGAGCATTTTGCCGCGATGCAGCCAGACGACCTGGTGATTTGGATCGCCCTGCGCCGCAAGATGGCAAATACTGATTCTGTGCTGGATGAATTGCAAAATCTCGGGGCAAAAGTCGCGCTTATTACTGATGATGCAAGCCAGCTTGATGATCGCGCTCAGTGGCATTTCCGGTGCCGCATCGAAACCTCGAGCCCGCAGTTCAACCATGCGTCAGTTATGTCGCTATGCCATCAAATCGTCACGCGCGCCACTTTACGCGCGGGGTTGACAGCGCGCACCCGCCTGCGGCGCATCGACGAGATTAATGAGCGTTTGAAAGAGGTCTGAGCAAAACTTCCCGCGATCACGGCCTGATACATTAAAGCGGCCATTCGAGTAACAGCAGCGAAAGAGCGCTTTGTCCCACACACTGTGAGTTCAGTTAGGTGCGTGTTTCGCAGATGCCGCGAACGGCAGGTTCGACGGGCCGCATTGCAGCATACAACGTGTCCGGCGAGAGGCAGCTAAGGGCCGTTCGCGACATCAAAGGTAGAGCTAGGCTCGAGATTTTTATGCTCCCGCAGCATTCGTCACTAAGGGCGGAGAGCGGCCATTCGCTGCGCATTGCACCAATGTCTGCTGTGCGGGAATTGCCTCGCGGGGGGTGGGTGTGTTTTCTGAATTTGGCTGCACTTATCCCAATACTGTCGTATCGGGCAGGCAGTAGAACGGCAGAAAATTGCGGGCGCCCTGCAACAATTTCACCATTTAAAGTACTCTCTGGGGGCCCATCCGGTCACGCTACCCAAAGCTACAGCGCACCATTTAATTTCTCGGTTAACACAATCAAAGATACGCAGTTTTTGGGTAGTAGGAGGAATCGCAGCGGTCTTACTAAAACTCTCGCCTGGTCCAGAGTAGAGGGTCAAATACTCGCCCTCCGCGAGACCAGTTATTGAAACTTTGGTGACTACTGGCGGCGACACTCTATCTTCAGGGAGAATAGGCCTTGATGTGCGCGCCATCATGACCATGCGCGCATATCCAGAAACACACCCCCACTGAACTTGACACCATTGGTTGTGAAGGCGGATTTTGCATTTGTCACTAATTATCCCTCCAGCATTGGAAGGCAGCAACCCAAGAACATCTGAATTCATGCGTGGCTTCGCATATAGATTTAGCGTGTCACCGTCCTCAAGATCAGTAAGAAGGGGACCCTCCAATTTGGTGCAGGCCGATTTTTCTTCCCCCGCAACAGATTGATTAGCATTTACGGCGGCACCTATACTTAAAAGGGTGCATACAATGAGGCGTTGAAGGGTAGTCATTGTCATCAATCTATGAGCCTTTCCGGATTCCGCATAAGTGATTATCGAACAAAAAATCGCTATGGCGTGTAAAACGTACCCTCAATTGTCCACCCGGATTCTTGCGCTCCAAATTGCAATCCCCCTACACTCCTCACATAGATGTTGTATCCGACTTGCTGCCCTTCCGGTGCAACAATGTTGCAGGACATATCCTCTAGATCCATCTCCTCAAGCGCATCAAAAATGCCTCTCAATGCATAGTTTGTCGGAAGGGCGGCCCTCAACTCCCCAGCACTCTCAAAAGAAATGCTTTCGTTCTCTGGAATTTCGGCGCCAGCATCGTGTTTTTGTTCCCATCGTTCAAAGGGAAACGAAAACATTTTGGAAAAATATTGAATGTCGTTTTGTTTGACCGCAGATTGCAGGTCCTTGGCCCAAGCGGTAAACCCGTCTTCTGGGCCACATAGCCGTTTTGAATCTGTTGTTTCCAAAACAGCGGTCATCTGCAAATCGCTTCCGCAACATGGCTCGGTATGGCCGAGTGTAAAACGCCTTCTTCCATCCCGTGAATCCCAACGATATTGCGGGAACCATTCAGTCGTTAAGTCCTCAGTTGGAGCGCCCAATTTGTTTGTAAACGTCGCCAACAGGGGATCCAACGCACTCGCACCCTCATGATAGAAAACTACGTGCGTTACTTTGCCTGAAGGAGACGTGATGGCTTCGATATAACCAGGCAGACCTCCAACATCTGTTTCCAAATAGGTCTCTCCCTCAGAAAGAATGTCGCCAATTCGAAACGGCCCCAATTTTTCCGGAAAACCATCGGACGGAAATTTTCTCAATTTATCTTGTGCCAAAGCTAAATAAATAGGGCACTCGGAGTAATAGCTAATAAAGGCGTCTAAAACCTTCGGTGACTGGGTAGACTTAATATCCCCCCAAGTTTCGCGAGCGGACTGACAAAGATTTGCCGCGGTCGCTACGGGTTGTTGGTCCTTGCCCGAGTTGGGATCAAGCGCTTTTTCCACGATGCTCGCGCAATTCTCGGGGGTGTTTGTCACCTCGCCCAAAGCTTGGAAGAACCGGTCATGCGGAATAGTGGCCCGATCCGACGCGAGGAGTTGTTCCAAACAGTCCGAATTCTGGGCCAGTGCGGAATTCGCGAGGACCAGGCAGCCGAGAGTAGATATTACAATTTTCAACACGCAAGACACTCCATTACGGCACAAAGAGAATGGGACTGCAAAAATACATTGCCGTATCAACCGTGCTTATCTACTCTCAGATAAATCGAAGCTTGAGGCAAGAATAAATGAAAAAAAGTCAATTTAGTCATTGGGTTCTGCCCTTGGCCACTGTTTGTAACATGGTGAGTTTCTCAAGCGCATTTGCCCAAGAATATGACTTCTCGCTACAGGGCTATTTCAACCCCTCTTGTGGTGGCGGCTTTTTCGAACGGGTCGAGCAAGAAGGGATGCCCTTCCAGTTTGATGTGGGGCTTTCCATTGATTTGCTCATGGGCGAACCCGTCGTTCGGTCCTCGGCGATATGGAATCCCTACGGGTTTGGCGTTTCGTGCATCGAGCCCTACAATCAAGACGGCTTGGTTCGGCTGACAAACCTGCGTCAGTACGATCCAGAGGGGAAGTCACACCCCTATAACATGGATCTCGTTGCCGAGCTTGTCGGCCCTTCCATCCAAGGCCAAACGTTCCTCAGCTTTAACCCAGGCGCGCTCAGCGCGACGGCTGGCGAGGAAGGCTACAACACGTCCGGCTCGCCAAATTGGAACCGCTTTCTATTTATGATGCCCAGTGGATCGTTTGATTTCTGGAACACCGATCTGTATCAATATCTCCCCGCCGACGCCGCCAAAGAGATTTTCCGGAGCGGGTTTTCCGTTTCCGAAGTGACCGTCGCGGATGTTGATTTCGATATGTCCGCAGCCAAATCAAACTTTGGTATGCGCGTGAAAACCGCAAATACCCTAGAAACTGTTGCCAACCGCTTGGCCGACTGGGGAAGCGACACATTCGAGGCCTATCCCGAAGAAGTCGCACAACGCATTAAAACGGACGCTGCCCAGCCCGTGCCTAAAAATTCTGCGGCCTTGCGCAAAACGATTGATGATATTCAAGCGTTGCATCGGGATTTGGCGCAGAAGGGTGGAAAAGAGAACTTGCGGGCCACGATGGATACCCTCCACGAAAACCTGCAACCCTTTTTACAGGCTGTGGATGAGCCCGAGACAAAGGAAGAATTTTGGCAAATCCATTTCAAGTCAGAAATGGACGCCGCTCAAAAGGAGCGTGAAACCATTGCTGCGGAAATTGCGGCCAATGCGCTTGAGGCCAATACAACACCAGAAAAGATAACGGACACAGAAGACTCTCCTGCTCCGGCGAAACACGTTGAGATAGACTACAAATATGAGGCTGGGACACTGGCCTCTTGGTTAGAAAATATCGCAATAGATGGTATCTTCGAGACTGATTGCGGCAAAGCTGGGTACAAAGTTCACGAGTCGGTTGTTGATGAGAAGACTGGCGAGAACATACTAAAAGTTGGCCATACCGCTCCTGTTTGCGGAAGCGCAGAATATAAGGACCGGATGTCGGAGTTTAGGTTCCTCGTTTCGGACATCACGGCCTACGACATTTCGGGATATGTATTAACAATCGAGTTCGCTGGTTTGAGTGTATCAGAGCATTATTATGAGACAGATTCCCGTGATACACACGACGAGAGGCGCCCTGATCTTGTCTTAATGATAAATGTGAAACATGATCTTGGCATAGATTATGTAGTTAAATCCCTAGACAAATTCATTGCCTACCGGACGGAATAGGCCAAGCTCCATTCGACCGGAACTTGGCCACTTTCTCTAGTTCACAATTAATTCAGTATCTCATCCAGCAACTGTTGAGCGACTTCATCTCCAGCTGCCGCGGCTTTGCGATACCAATCAATGGCGCCCTCAACGTCTCCTGATTCATGCGTGATGCGGCCAAATTTGCGCATGGATTTTACATGCCCTTGTTCGGCGGCCGCTTGAAAATACATCGCGGCTGCCAGGTGGTCTATCTCGACGCCATAACCATGAAAATACACTTGTGCCGCGCTGTGTTGCGCATCTGGGTCACCAAGATAGGCCGCCCGCTCGTAAAATTCGAGCGCTTGAAGCTCATCAATCGGATAGTCCCCAGTGTGACCTCCGTGTATTCTCGCCGACCAATACATTGAATCAGTATCTTCACCAGACTCAATAGCGCGCTCATACCACCGAAGGGCGAGGCCCAAATCCTTTGGAACATCCTCTCCTCTACGATACATGTCGCCGAGCACGTCTTGAGCGGAGGTATATCCACTTTCAGCTGCCTGAGTATAAATTTCTATCGCCTTGTAAGCGTCCTTTTCAACGTGCTCGCCATTTTCGTACATTCTTGCTAAGTTGTATTGCCCCATGGGAAAATCGGTCTTGGCGGCCTTGGAGAACCATATGAACGCCTTTTCCTTGTCTTGTGAACGGCCGTCTCCGTGAGAATACGCCACTCCCACCGTATTCATTCCCAACCCGCTGCCGCCATCAGCTGCCTCTAAGGCGAGATCAAAGGCAAGTCCGTACTCCTCGGCTTTATAATAGGCCCGCGAGAACGCGGCTTGAACTTCAGGCGAAGACGAAGCCGCCGCTTTACATGTCTCAATGGCATAATCTGTTTCGATGTCATTCCAATCCACTCCGACAAAATCCGGAAGCTGTGTCGGAGCCCCTGCTGCAAGCAAGCAATCAAATTCTTTTGTCGAATAACGTGGTGTATTTTCGGCGGTTTC
This sequence comes from Falsihalocynthiibacter sp. S25ZX9, assembly GCF_041205405.1. Taxonomy (NCBI): domain Bacteria; kingdom Pseudomonadati; phylum Pseudomonadota; class Alphaproteobacteria; order Rhodobacterales; family Roseobacteraceae; genus Falsihalocynthiibacter; species Falsihalocynthiibacter sp. S25ZX9. The sequence continues at coordinate 130,850 of NZ_JBGFCD010000010.1, read as the reverse complement.
AGTTTCCATATGAAGCTCTGTATCTGTTTCCTCCATCGCGACCTGCGGCTGACCAATGCCACGCAATGCTTCTTGCGCGAGTTCATGGTAAATTCCACAGTGAGAAAATGCGTTAGCATAGCTTTGAAGCGCGGCCTCAGATCCGCTGTCCTTTACGTCAGGCCAAACGGAGCGCGCCTCGTCACATGACTCTTGCGCCACAACGGCACGCGCAAACATTAACAAGACGATATTTAATAGTAACCCAAGCTTCACGATGACAACCTTTCAAAAACCAACATTTCCCAAAGCGACAAAGAAACTTCTCCTTCGCTTTTCAGAAGGTTATATTTGGTCGCCAAGCTATTTTTTAGAAAACTTGAGTGGGGGACTGAATTTACATCCAGTGTGACCAAGTTACACGTTTTGGGCTGATAGGAGGCTACCGCTTTTTTAATGGTGAGCGGTTTTCCTATCAATCTCCTGCAATAAACGTCGTCATTTTCCACTGGCCATTCTCGGAGGTAAAAAAGGCGCGGTAACCAACGGATGATCTGAGGTAGTCGCTGTGGGCGAAACCTGTGGTGTCGTCATTAAGTCGAATTTTCAGGTAGGGTGCACTCACTTCGCCAAGGTCCATCATTGTGACGATGTCATAGCTTAAACGCGAAATAACTTCTCCGGATTTACTTGGCCCGCCCCGCAGTGCAACGCCATCGCCCGTAACGAAGTACGTCTCAAATGGATCCGCATACTCCGGAAGATCAACACTCCAAGTGTAAGGAGCAACAAATACATCTCCGCCTTCTTGAAATCGACCACCCAGCCGTAGCGTGGTTTCCAGATTAGCCCAGTATTCCGCACGCATTTGTGGTGCTAAATGCCGATAATCCTCGGCTAGGTTATTGGGACCTACCGTCAAAAGTTTGCGGAAATCTTCGTGACCAGACGCACCACCAAAACTAAGTTCGATTTCGCTACTTGCTTGGCTAACGACGTAGTCCGCATCACGGCGTTCAATTGCTTGAAGTAGATCGCTTCGAAAACTCGAAAAGCTTTGATTTGACGCGCCTTCGTCAACAGGTAGAGCGCGAAGCGTTTGTGCCGAAATACTCGAGGGCATCATTAAGACCAAACCCAAAGTGGCCGCGAGAAGAGCTTTCATCATGAAGGATGTCTAGCAGCGAGGTGGGTATTATCATAACGCAAATAAAATTCGTGCTTCTCGTCTGAAGATAGGCGTACCTCAGGGCGCGGTTGGAGGGTACACTCTGAACGTTGCGAGATCTTCGCCTGGTTGTGGAAGGGCCTTTTCGGCGACCCAAGTACTAAGTTATAGGACATTGTCACACTCGCCCGGACCTAAAAGGAGTTCCTAAACGCATGTTGGAAATCTCGGGATCAGGCGCGCCTATATCAGACAGGTTGCAAAAATTATAGGAAGTATATGTTTTATAACAATATCTTATACCCATACCTTAGATAGAAACTACGGTCTTCTATCTACAAATCCATGACAACGGAAAGAAACGTATATGTTTGATGAGATCGTTTCCTTTGCTCCGAAACTCCGACAATTCAAGTTAGAGATAACCACAGCCCTGGCTTGGCTGTCTGGCCGAGTGCCGTCCAGTGATCCGATATTCCAACTGATGGAAAAACTGTTGGAAACTGTTGGTTACGACCAATCAAAAGCCGTCAGTGTTTATCACAAAATGGTCACGGCGGAACAATTTGAAAAAAACCATCACATCTTTTACGATTACTCGAAACACACATCCGCGCTTCTGCTATCAGCCAGACCAACCGATCCGGCACTCGAAAAACCCAGACCGCTCCCGTCGGACATTATCGAGATCAGAAGGGTACTCAATAATTGGTTGGACTTGGACGTTCCCAAAATCTTGACGTTTGAGAAATCCGACAAGGAAATTGTTGAGTTGTTGGACATACTGCAACCTGACCGCGACAGCACCCAGCCCGCAAAGTGAGCGTGACTGAGAGAAACCCACGGCGTTGTCACAATACTTTCGATCTATGAAATGCCTCAAGTATAGTGGCTGGCGAGCGGGCGGTTTTGCCATGCCTTGATTTCGGGGATCAGTTTGTCAGTGATGGCGCTGATCGAGGCATTGGAAACCTCAAGCCCGTAGATTTCAGAGATGTGCCCCGCAATGTCCAGATAGCTCATCCCCAGCCCAAACATCGAAAGGATTTTGCGCTCGATCTCGTCGCTCATATGGGTCTCGTGTTTCTTCACCAGTTGCGGCTCAAACGACCCGTCCCGGTCGCGTAGTGTGGCTAGATCAAAGCTGCCTGTGGTGGATCTTATGGTTTTGCGGCCAGAACCATTTCTGCGGTTGGCTGGCTTGGCATTACGCAAATGCGCGTCCATTTCGGCCTGAAGAGCCGCTTCGGTTAACTGCTTGATCAGCGGCGTCAGGATGCCATCCTTGCCGGTGAGCCCATGGCCATCTTGCAATGCAGCCAACGCCGCATCAAAATCAAATTCTTCGCGCATGTGTCATTCCTTTTCTTCAGTTTATAGAAATGACACGGAATATCTAACGCTCCCGTAATAGGCCCAGATGCAGGTGCTATTGGTGTTCTGGCGACCGTCCTGTTCTATCTGAAGATGCTTGGTGCATTCTTGTAGACCCTAGAAGCAGACATTCGCCGCAGCTTGATCGCAGGTCGGCTCAGGGCCGTTCACTACACCTTCTAGAATAGTGCGGGATGTCTTTGCCGCGACCTGCATCGATGCCGCCATTGGTTGGAGCGAGCAGCGTATTGCTTTCTTCTCCGGGGGGATCCTATGAGGCTAATGCACAATCGGCCGGGGCTCAAGAAATGAACGGAAATGATCGGAGATACTTTTTCATCAGTGGGCGAAGCGTCTTTTGGCCGAAGATAATGCCAAACACTCCAAATACGATCAGGACGACGTAGAACGACCGAACGGCATCCCACTCAGTTTGCGCAGACGACGCGATCATGCTTGATGCGCCAACAAGGAGGCAGACCAAACCGAAAGTGCCAATGCGCTGCCCTCGAATGAGACGGGGACGGTCTTCAAGTTCTACATCAGGTGCGCTTGTAGTCATTTGTTTAAGTTCCTCTTGTCTAAAGGGTGTCAAAGTACTTCTTGGCAATTTCAGCCGCCGGCTCGCTTGATTGGGATGCTTGTTCTTCGACGAAGCCGACGATTTTACTTGTCTTTTCGTCACTGAGATCGAGCTTGCGTTGCGTTCTCTCATTTAGGACCGCAAAGGAGCAAATCTGAGAGAGGCGTTTCTCACTCTTTTCGACCGGACCCTTCCCCGTTAGCAGCCACTCAAGGTTCATGTTGAAACGTTCGCAAATCTTCACAGCTGCCAGTGCAGGCAGTTCCCGTTTTTCTTGTTCGTAGTATTTGTAGGTCCGGTCTGAGACGTCGATGACGGCGGCCAATACGGGCTGGGTGAGGCCGTGTTTATTCCTTACCTCCTTCAGTCGTTGCCCTATTCCATACAAACCTGTTGACATTGGTGCACCTCTGGTTACTTATGGTGCACAATGGTGCCCCTTAAGTGCGTTTTGCGTCGTTCTGTTCACTTTGGAGGAACTAAAGATTGATTTCAATAGAAAGGTGAAACGTGCCCAAAGTTCTGGAAACACCGAAGGAATTGGCAAACCGCATTGGATTGCCAGTCACCAACATTCGCTACCTCATCCGAGAAGAGATGCTTGAGCATGTCTTCACCGCCCCGGGTAAGCGGAACCCAAAGATACCTAAAGGATCATGGGAGAAGTACGTTTCACAATTTAGCGTCAAAGCCCAAGCAGACGGAAGGTTCATTGATGAAGCCTAGGACCCCCATTTTCGCAAGCGACGCAACAGCCGCGCGCTTGCTAGACCTTAGAACAAATCAGTTCACGGACTTGGTTAAGCAGGGCCATTTGCCGCCTGGGCGAGAGATTGCCCCGGGCGTGCTTCGCTGGGACACGGAAGGCCTTCGCCGAATATCGAATGGCGATAACAGCGACACGTGGGGGGGAATCGATTGGTGACCACACGCAAAAAGTACCTTTGGCGGCATAAATCGGGACGTTGGTACGTTCGGAAATGCGTGAATGGAAAAATGATCTATCTGGGGCGGATTACAGCCGAAGAGGGCACAGCTGCGTTTGATCAGCAATATTGGGAGATCTTGAGCGGAAAGAAGGCCAACGTGAAAACGTCATGGGCCGCGCTAATCGATGCGATGCGCGAAACCGACAAGTGGGCCAACTATTCTGCCCGATATCGTGGCGACCTCGAAAAAGTCTTCAAATATCTGACTGAAAAAATCGGTGGCGCAGATGTCGCCAAATTGACCCAAGCCGACATTTATGAGGCGATGGACAATAACTGCCATCGAGTCCGCTTTGCCAACTACATTCCGACTGCAATTAGCATGTTATCCAAGCTGGCGATCCGCAAGCGGTGGCGGCAAGACAACCCTGCCGTTGATATCGAACAGCTTAAAGTTCCTAAAGATCGTGAAAAACCACATCTGCCATGGGCCGACTGGGCGGTTGAGAAAATGCGGGAAGAGGGTGGGCTGCTGCCGTTGCTGATCTTTGAGATCGGTGTGGGGAGTGTACAGCGTCCCGGTGACTGGGTGGACTTTCAGTGGGGCGACTATGACGGCGAAACTTTGAAATTACGGCAGAATAAGACTGGCAAACCTTTGCTTCTTCCTTGCACCGAAGCTTTGAAAAGAGCGTTGGACCGTGCCAAATCCAGTCTTGAATTTACGCCACATCCATCACGGCACATCCTGACGCGCGCTGACGGTTCTGCGATGGATTATCACGCGATGGCGCGGGTGATGGTGCGAGAGCGCAAGCGGCTGGGGTTGATGGCCTTTGATCAACACGCGTTACGCTATCGGGGTGTGATGGAATTGGCGTGGGCCGGTTGTACCGACGATGAGATCGCCAGCTTCAGTGGCCACACGTCCAAAGCCATGATTATCAAATATGCAGGCGAAGCGCGGCAAATCATGCGGGCACGTCAGGCCGCAGCGAAGCGCAGATGATTAACGAACAGAACAAGCACAGAACGTGAAACTGATACCCGAGGTGATACCCTATGAATCAACAAAACTGTAAGTCATTGAAAATATTGGAGGCGAGTACGAGAATCGAACTCGTGTACACGGATTTGCAATCCGCTGCGTAACCACTCCGCCAACTCGCCGCCGTGGTGGTCTTGGACGCTATTTAGGGGGGATTGTGGTGCGTATCAAGTGCTCTTTTGCGCGCCCTTCGCAATATCGCCCTGTGAAACGCAGCGCTGTCGAAAATAAGAGACATTCCGCATCATTGTGTGGAGAGGGTGTCTTGCCCAGCGTGGCGATCTGTGGCAAGACGGTTTAAACGAAACTAGACGAACGAGTTTAGTCCATGACTAATTTTATGACCCGCCGCACAATGATGGTTGATACGCAAGTTCGCCCGTCGGATGTAACGAAATTCCCAATTATTGCAGCTATGCTGGATGTCGAACGCGAGAAATACGTGCCAGAGGGGTTGCGCCAAGCAGCTTATCTGGACGGAAATCTGTCGCTCGGCGTGGGACGCGTGGTGTTTGAACCACGTACCATGGGGAAATTGTTGGACGCCTTGGATGTGCGCAAGGATGACCTCATTCTCGATATCGGCTGTGGCCTTGGATACTCGGCAGCGTTGCTGGCGCGCCTCGGGGATACTGTGGTTGCAGTTGAAAGCGATGAAACACAAGCCGAGGAGGCGCAGCGCGCGTTGTCGGAAAACGGTGTTGATAACGCGGCTGTCGTGGCTGGCGCGCTTGAACTGGGCGACGCAAAGCACGGTCCTTATGATGTGATCGTTATCGAAGGTGGCGTTGAGATCATTCCCGAAGCTTTGACGGCGCAACTCAAAGACGGTGGCCGTATTGCCGCGCTCTTTATGGAGGGCGCGTTAGGCGAGGTTCGTATCGGCGTACGTCACGGTGCAAACATCAACTGGCGTCGGGCGTTCAATGCTTCCGCACCGGTTTTGGCGGGCTTCCAGCACAAGCAAGAGTTTGTTTTGTAGGCTCCTTTTGGCGGCTAACAAGAAAAATACAACCAAAGGGCGGCAAGCCCAGCAAAATTTTGGAGCGTGGTATGAGTGGGCAGAAAATGAAAAAGGTGATCGGGTTCACGGTCGCGATGCTCATGTCTTCTACGATCGCCAGTCGTGCCGAGACATTGGCCGACGCCCTTGTTTCCGCCTATAATAATAGTGGATTGCTAGAACAAAACCGGGCGCTTTTGCGGGCTGCGGATGAGGATGTAGCGCAATCGGTTGCGGCATTGCGCCCGACCTTGTCTTATATTGCCTCTCTTGATTACTCGTACTCTGACCTCGAGCGCCCAAATCTTGGCGGATACTCTGATGGTCTTGGGACAGGGCTAAACCTTGTCGCGGAAATGACCCTCTATGATTTCGGGCGCAATCAACTAGCTGTTAAAGCCTCAAAAGAATCGGTGCTCGCGGCGCGCGAAAACTTGATCGGTATCGAGCAACAAGTGCTCTTTAACGCGATTAACGCATTTTTGTCCCTTTCAGAAGATCTTGAATTTGTCGATCTTCGCCAGAATAACCTTCGGGTTATTGGGCAAGAACTTAAGGCTGCTCAGGATCGCTTTGAAGTGGGCGAAGTGACGCGCACGGATGTTTCGAACGCCGAAGCCCGCTTAGCGGCGGCGCAGGCAGGTTTGGCGGAGGCCAAGGGCGAAGTTGCCGTATCGCGAGAAGTTTATAATTCTGCGATTGGCCACTATCCAACGACTTTGGCCAGCCCTCCGCGTGCCCCCAAAGTTGCGACTTCTCTTGACGCAGCGCGGGACGTGGCGCTTAGAAATCATCCGGATTTGAAAGCCGTTCAGCGAACAATTAAAGTTGCCGAATTGAATGAAGAACGGGCAGAACGGTTGAAATACCCGACGTTAAATGGCGCGGCGCGGGCGGGTTTGAATGGCGTTTGGAATGAATACGACAGTTCAAGTGCTGTTGTATCCCTCGAACTTTCGGGCCCGATTTATCAAGGTGGCCGTCTTCCTTCGCTCGCGCGGCAAGCGCTTGCTGCGGTCCAAGCTGAACGTGCCCAACTTCATTTGGTAAGCCTTGCGGTGCAACAAAACGTTGGGACCGCATGGGCGCGGTTGTTGGTTTCAGAAGCAAGTCTGTCATCACGGCAAGCGCAGGTCGTCGCGGCGCAATCTGCCTTTGATGGCACACGCGAAGAGGCCGCCTTGGGCGCGCGCACCACATTGGATGTTTTGAACGCCGAGCAAGAAGTCTTGGATGCAAAAGCGGATGTGATCGTGGCGAATACAATTCGCTATCTTGCCGACTATGCTTTGCTGGCTCAAATGGGGTTGCTAACCGCCGAGCACTTGAAGCTTAAGGTCCAAATCTATGACCCTTCGGTCTATTACAACGCTGTCGAAAATGCGCCCTCTGGGTATAGTAAGCAGGGGAAGGCGCTGGACCGTGTCCTCAAAGGCTTGGGAAAAGAGTAGAATTGGCGCTATCTGTTGTGAAAATTTGCGAAAACGGGTAAACTCATTCATGAGGCGATAGCAGGTAATTCATGTCCGACCCAGTTGCAAATATTGAAATTGAAGACGTTTTGTCGTCCATCAGACGCTTGTTCAAAGAGGACAGTCGGCACGAAAATGTTGCCGAGGAAAACCCCGAGAAACAAGGCGTTTCAACGGCCCTACCACAAGAAGACAGTGATGATCGCCTTGTGTTGATACCCGCTTTTCGGGTTGATCCAAATCGCGAGAAGTGGGCTGCAGAAGCCTTTGATCCTGAACTCGAATCGTTGATTGACGCGCCTGTCAGCGGCGCTGATTCTGTGGATAAGCCGCCAAAAGCTTCTGTGACGCGTTTGCATCTCCTCCCCGATGAGGCTCCCAAGGAAAACCTTGAGGTTTTGGTTCTTGGGGCATGGCAAAAAACCTTAGACGAGACCCCTCAAGAAAATACGCCAAACGTGGCAGTCGAAAGCCTCGTTCAGCAGTCGCTTAAAACCCACGTTGAAGTTGAATCTGAAATGGCGGCGCAAGCTGACGCTATTTCAGCTTCCCTGATCCGCCAGTCCTCGCTCAAAGCGACCATCGCTGAGCTAGAGGCCGCAATTTCCAAGCAGGGAAGCGTGTTTGAGCCTGATGGAAGCGAGGAAGTCGGGTCTATTCCGGAAAATGAACCGCTTCAGTGGCAAGATGCGGATGCTCGCACCAAGCTTGAAGCGCTGGTTGCCGAGCCTGAAGTCATCGAGCTTGATGCGGGGCCACAAGAGGTCGATCCTGACTTTGTGCGGCGTCACGCGGCACCCGTGGGCGTAGATGATTTTGAAGAAGACGAGGATCCTGCACCAAGTTTCGCTCATTCCGAACCTGACGATCTCCAAGAAGCGTTGGATCGCGATTTTGGGGTCAATGATCTGCCTATCGACGAAGATGCGCTCAGGGATTTGGTGTCGGAGATTGTCCGCCAAGAGTTGCAAGGGGCTTTGGGCGAGCGAATTACCCGCAATGTGCGCAAATTGGTACGGCGTGAAATTCATCGGATTATCTCAAGCCAAGAGTTCGAATGAGCTAAACCTCGTCCGCTAGGTCCAGAATTTTCGCAAGATCCATGTGCATTTCTAAATGCGCAGCAAGCGCGTCGAGCGTTTTTTCCACATCCGCAGTGTGATCGCGCATCTCAACTGGTGCGCCAAGTTGCCTCAAATAGGCCGCTCGAAACGCGTTTGAAGCGAAAATGCCATGTAGATAGCATCCCTGAACCCGCCCGCGCGCGGCCCCTTCGGCCCGTCCGTCAATTTCCAGCCACGCAAACGCGCAATCTGGCCCGTTGGTTTCCCCGATATGAATTTCATACCCCTCAACCGCGCAGCCGCTTTCGATGTGGGTCGCTTTGGTTAATGCCACGCGCTTTTCAGGCTTCATATGGGTGGTGATGTCGAGGTGGCCGAGGCCTTCGACGCGGGAGGGCGTGCCTTCGATTCCGTCCTCGTCGACAATCTCTTTTCCCAACATTTGATAGCCGCCGCAAATACCCAGAACCGCCCCCGAGCGCCGGATATGTGCGGCCAAATCAATGTCCCATCCTTGGGCTCGAAAGAACGCGAGATCGGCAATGGTGGATTTCGTGCCGGGTATCAAAATCAGGTCAGCATCGGCGGGCAGGGGGCGTCCAGCCTCGATTATCTCAACTGTAACTGAGGGTTCCGCAACCAAAGGATCAAGATCGTCGAAATTCGCAATGCGCGACAGGCGCGGCACGGCGATTTTGAACGCGCCGCCCTTGCGGGTCGCAATATCCATCACATCCTCGGCGGGCAGGCGCCACGCGCCCTCAAACCACGGCACAACCCCCAACGAGGGCCAGCCGGTCCGGCTTTCGATCGCCGTCACACCCGCGTCAAACAGGCTGGGATCCCCGCGAAATTTATTCACAGCAAACCCCTTGATCCGCGCCGAATCCGAGGTTGATAAAACAACCTTCGTCCCGACAATTTGCGCAATCACGCCACCGCGGTCGATGTCGCCGATCAAAATAACCGGAACCGAAGCCGCTTCGGCGAATCCCATGTTGGCAATGTCGCCATCGCGCAGGTTGATTTCCGCAGGGCTGCCAGCGCCTTCAATGAGGACCAAATCACAGGACGCGGCTAGGCGATGAAAACTTTCAAGCACCGCAGGCAGAAGTTGCGCCTTGGCGCGCCCATAATCGCGGGCCTTCATGGTGGCAAATCTCTTGCCCTGAACCACAACTTGCGCGCCTGTATCGGACTCGGGCTTGAGCAAAACGGGGTTCATATCAATGATGGGGGGCGTGTGGCACGCCATAGCCTGAAGCGCTTGGGCGCGACCAATCTCGCCACCATCCAGCGTTACGGCTGCATTGTTGGACATGTTTTGCGGCTTAAACGGGCGCACGATTAACCCGCGTCGCGTGAAGGCACGGGCAAGCCCCGCGACAAGCATCGACTTGCCGACGTTAGAGCCAGCCCCTTGAATCATGATCGCTTTGGCCAAATCTGTCCCCAAAAATTCTTTGTCCTAGAAACACCAAATCAGGCAGCATGTGCAACGTTTTTAACCTAAAAACGCAAAACGCGCCCTTAAGGACGCGCTCAGCAAAACTGGTAGTCAAAGCCTTAAGCGGCTTCAGCCTGTTGATTACGACGGTCGCTTTCTTCACGAGAAAGAGCAACAGAAGTCCGAACACCATTGGACACAAAGCTCATCAAGCCTGTGACAACGCGTTCGTTTGGATCGATACCCGCGCAGGACAAAACCTCGCGGCCATCACGTGAACGTGCCCAGCGAGCAATTTGCTCAGGACCATTCCCGTATTTCTTATCGTCTGCAATCGCATCATCCAACGCAGCCAAAACAACAGCCGCGAAAAGCTTTCGCGAGCGGTTCCCTTGTTCGTGGTTGAAAGCGGTGCCATCAACGAAATCAGCCATTTGGGCATCCCCTTTTAAATATTGCACTTGTACTTTTGAGCGTTCGGCGAATATGACGGTTTTTTGACGATTCGGTATTTCTCATTTGGAATACCAGATATGCGCTCCACGCATAGCTTTATTTCAATAAACATCGATATAGTCGCCTTGTCAGCCAACCTTGGCCAATATATAGGTACACCATTGTTTACATCAACCCTCCGAGACGAGAATTACCATGCCAAAAATAAACGGAAACGAAATTCGCCCCGGAAATGTGCTTGATCACAACGAGGGTTTGTGGGTTGCCGTAAAGGTAGATCACGTAAAGCCAGGAAAAGGCGGAGCTTTCGCGCAAGTGGAACTCAAGAATCTGCGTAACGGTTCCAAGCTGAACGAGCGTTTCCGCAGTGCCGATAAGGTCGAACGCGTTCGTCTTGAGCAAAAAGATCAGCAGTTTCTCTATGAAAACGACGGAATGTTGGTGTTCATGGACGTCGAAACCTTCGATCAAATCGAACTGCCCTCGGATTTGCTCGGCGAACGTCGCCCGTTTTTGCAAGACGGCATGACGGTTGTCATCGAATTTTATGACGAAGAAGCCTTGAACGCCCGCGTGCCGCAAAAAGTGATTTGCGAAATCGTCGAGACCGAGCCTGTTGTCAAAGGCCAGACCGCCGCGAATTCCTTTAAACCTGCGATCTTGGACAACGGTATCAAAATCATGGTACCGCCGTTTGTGGGACAGGGCGAAAACGTTGTCGTCGACACCGTTGCCATGGAATATTCCGAACGCGCGTCCTAACGCTTGTTCCAATCGCGCCCCTGCGAGGGGGCGCGTTACCCTATGATGTCGCGTTATAGGTCAGGGTCGCCGTACCCGCCTGCATTTCCCCAATCGCCCGATCAAACCGCAGATAGGCAATGGCGCGTCCATCGGCTTGAGAATACAGTGTTCCGACCGTCTTGCCCTCGCGGGTGATCTCTGTGCCAATGGGGGCCGCGCCGTCAATCGAAACCGTTGCCAAGCCTTTGCGCAGCTCGGTTTTATGCTTCATCCGCGCTGTGACCTCTTGGCCGACATAACAGCCCTTTTTGAAATCCACACCGTTGAAACGCTCAAATCCGGCTTCAAGGATATACGTGTCAGGGGTCAACTCAATGCTCGTCTCAGGGATGCAATGAGCCACACGCTGCGCCGTGAGGTCCGCCGCAACCTGCACCCCCGTCCCGTAGGACCGCCAGCCAAGACCCACATGGCGCGGGTCGGCAACCGCTCCCTCTGGTGCCGCGCCAAACCCGTTGGAAACCTTGAGGTCACTAGGTGAAATCTGCACGTCAGCGCGCAATTTATACATGCTCAAACGTTGCACCACCGCATCTGCGATTTGCGCATTTACGTCCAGCAAAATATCATCCACCCGCACCATCAAAAAGAAATCCGCCAGGTATTTCCCCTGTGGCGTCAGCAGCGCCGTATAAATCAGCCCGCCCCGCGCCACATCGTTGGTCACCAGCCCCTGCAGAAACTCCACACGGTCGGCTCCCGAAATTGTATAAATCTTGCGATCAGCTTGCGACATATTCCGCTCCTCATTCTGGGCCTTATTCAATATAGGTGATTGGGCGCAGGGAACAGCGCCAAATTTAGTGAAAAGGTCCAAGATGCGCGCCCCTCTCTCCATTGTGATCCCGACATTGAACGCAGGCTCAGAATTGGCGCCGACCCTTGCCTGTTTGATGGAGGGGTTGAATGCAGGTTTGATCCGCGAACTGGTGATTTCCGACGCAAGCTCATCTGATGATACCGTTGAAATCGCACAACTTTCGGGGGCCGAGGTCGTTTCTGGCGCGGTGGGGCGGGGGGCGCAACTCGCCCTTGGGGCGGCGGCCTGTTCGGGCGAATGGCTGCTCTTCCTCCATGCCGATTCCCATCTCTCGGAGGGGTGGAGCGCGCATGTCTCAAGGTTTATCGCGCAGGAAACGGATGCTGGATACGGCGATCTGGTTTTACGCGATGACGCCATGATGGCGCGGATGACGGCCCGTGGCGCCAACTTGCGGTCCCGCCTTTTCGGGCTGCCCTATGGCGATCAAACCCTACTGATTTCGCGGGCTTTATACGACGAGGTGGGCGGCTATCCTGACATTCCGCTCATGGAAGATGTCGCCCTCGCCAAAGCCCTCAAAGGGCGGCTCAAACGCGGCGGTTTTCAGTCTCAAACCAGCGCCGCACGTTACCGCGAACAAGGCTATGCCAAACGTTCCCTGCGAAATCTAACGACACTTCTGCGCTATAAATTGGGCGCTGACCCAAAGAAATTAGCGCAGTCCTACGCTAAGAAGTAACGTCTTCCTCGGTTTTGAATTGCATGGCATAGAGCGCCGCATAGGTCCCCGATCGGGCTAAAAGTTCATCGTGCGTGCCTTCTTCAACCACGCGCCCCTGATCCATAACGACAATTTTATGCGCATTTCGTACCGTCGAGAGGCGATGCGCAATCACAATCGCCGTGTGCCCCTTGGATAACTCCTCCAGTGCCGACTGCACAAAGACCTCGGACTTGGCATCCAGCGCGGATGTTGCCTCATCCAGCAGCAGTATTGGCGAGCGGCGCAACAGGGCCCGTGCAATGGCCACCCGCTGCCGCTGACCGCCAGAAAGGTTCGTACCACGGGGGCCAGCTGGGCTCGCCAGCCCATCGGGAAGCTGACCAAGGAAATCCGTCACATGCGCCGCCTCAAGCGCGCGTTCAAGGTCTACCTCTGTAATATCCGTGTGCCCCATCAAAACATTGTCGCGCAAGGTTTCGTCAAACAAAAGCGAGTCCTGTGACACCACCGAAAACGAATGCCGCAGGATAGAAAGGTCAAAATCTGCAACCGGCACACCCCCAACCAAAACCGCGCCACTGGTTGGCTCAATCAGGCGCGTGAGGAGGTTGAAAACGGTACTTTTCCCCGCCCCCGACGCCCCCACAAGTGCCGTGGTTTCGCCCGCTTTCGCCACAAAACTCACATCATGTAAAACGGGCGTATCGCCGTAGGAAAACTCAACATTTCGCAGGGTCACATCACCCGAAAATGCCTCGGTTCCCTTTGAAACGGCTGGCGACAAGATGGTCGGGCGCTCGTCAAATAGTGTATACAAACGTTGCAAACTCGCCGCTGCAACCTGCCATGTGCCCGCGATGGAACCCAAACGCCGCATGGGTTGAAACGTCAGACCCATCGCCGAGAAAAAGCTCATGAACTGGCCGACGGTTTTATCCCCCGTCACAATGTCTTGGCCGCCAAAAACCAACACGCCAAGGAACCCAAAACCCGTCATGATATCAATCATCGACGGAATAAACGCCCGTCCGGCGGCTGTCTTGATTTCGGCCCGCACAATGCGGCCAATAATATAGTTGAAACGGCTCTGTTGATAGCTCTCCATGACGTTGAGCTTGATCGGGTTGATCCCGTGAAAAATCTCGTCGAGTTGGGTCGAGCGCAAACTGGCCTCAACCCGTAACGCATTGGTTTTGCGACGAATATATTTCTGCAATACCACCATCGGCAGAAGAAGCAGAGGGATGCCTGCAATGGAAATCAGGGTCCAAATCAAGTCCACTTGGATCGCCACATACATAAGCGCAAGCAACGAGATGAAATCGCGCCCGACCCCCGAAATAATCACGCTCCAAACGCCTTGAACCGCCAGCGTATCGCCTTGAACACGCTCCATCAGCGCCCCGGGAGAGTTCTTTTGAAAGAACTGGCTATCAAGCGTCATCAGATGCCCCACAAGCTCTTTTTGCATGGTCGTGGAGGTGCGCTGCGCAACCGTCGTTAGCAGCGTTTTTTGCACAAGATTACTAATCGCGCGCGCAAAAAACAGGGCCACGATAAGCCCCCCAACCCGCCAAATCGCAGCAGAATCCCCCGCGATGAAAATCTGGTCAAACATTGGTTGCAGTAAGTAGGACAACACCCCAAGCGAACCGCCCTCGATAACCATGAAAAAGAAAGCAATGAGCATAAGGCCCGAATATCGGCGCAAATAATCATGCCATAAACGGCGGAACAATTCGCGCGATGTATAGCCCGAAAGCGTGGGAGCGTGGGGGGGATTCCGAGGAGCAGAATGGGGCAAAAGTGTCTCTCAATCGCGGCTAGACTAGACAATTGTTTAACCCTGATACGTGGTCAACGCAAGACAGGCGCGGCGGCGATTGACGGGTCGGAATTTCCCGAGTAAGCGGGTTCTATAGCCAATTGACGGAGACCAGAATGAGCCTTGCCAACGGACGCCACTACCTCGCCATTCCAGGCCCATCGGTCATGCCAGACCGCGTTTTGCAAGCCATGCACCAACCCGCGCCCAATATCTATACAGGCGCATTGGTCGAGATGGTCGCCACCTTGATCCCCGATCTAAAAGCCATCGCCGGAACACGTCACCGCGCCGCGATTTATATCGCGAACGGCCACGGTATCTGGGAAGCGGCCATCGCCAATACGCTCAAACGCGGGGATAAAGCGCTGGTGTTGGCGACGGGTCGCTTTGGCATTGGCTGGGGCGAAATGGCCACGGCTATGGGAATTGAAACCCAAGTGCTGGATTTCGGGCTGCATTCCACATTAGATTTGACGCAAGTTGCAGCCGCTCTTCGGGCGGATACAGCCCATGAAATCAAAGCGGTAACCACCGTTCATGTGGATACATCCACATCCTTTCGCAATAATATCAAAGAGTTGCGCGAAGTGATCGACGCCGTCGGCCATCCCGCACTCCTGATGGTGGATTGCATCGCCAGCCTTGGCTGCGAAGAGTTCCAAATGGACGCATGGGGCGTCGACGTCATGATTGCCGCCAGCCAAAAAGGCCTGATGACTCCCCCCGGAATTGGCTTTGTGTTCTATAATGACAAGGCCGAAAAAACCCGTGCAGCCTTAGGTCAAATCTCCAAATATTGGGATTGGACGGTGCGTGGCAACCCGCAAGAATTCTATGAATATTTCTGCGGAACCGCGCCAACGCACCATCTTTTTGCCTTGCGCGAAGCCCTGAATATGTTGGTCCACGAAGAGGGGTTAGACTCCGCATATCGCCGCCATAAAATCCTCGCCAACGCGGTTTGGGCGGCACTCGATGCATGGGGGCAGGAGGGCTCTATCCGGATGAATGTCACGGATCCAGCCCTGCGAAGCAACGCGGTAACCTCGGTCAAAATAGACGCTCCCCTCGGCACGGCCTTGCGCGACTACCTCACCAAAAACCTCGGCGTGACACTTGGAATTGGCCTCGGCATGGCGCCCGGCGGCTCCCCCGAATGGCACGGGTATTTCCGCATCGGCCACATGGGCCACGTGAATGCGCATATGGTTTTGGGCACGCTCGCTTGCATCGACGCAGGCCTCAAAGCGTTGAAAATCCCCCATGGAAACGGCGCTTTAGAGGCCGCAACGCGGGTGATCTCAGAGGCTTAACGGCTGGCCGCTTGCAACGCTTCGGGCAAGGCCCGCGCAAACAGCGCGAGGTCCGCTTCTGACGCCGCCGAAATGCGAATGCATCGATCCTGTGGGACAACAAACGGCATGCGAACAAAGATATCGCGCGCCAAAAGTTCCGCCAAAACCCGCTTGGCAAACGCGCCATCTCGCCCGCAATCCATCGTGACGAAATTCGTCGCCGAGGGGAGGGCGGTCAACCCGTTGTCCTGTGCAATCTGATAAAGACGCTCGCGGGCATGGGCGACCTTTTCCAAGGTCTCCGCAAGGTAGGTCGTGTCTGCCAATGCCTCAAGCGCACCCGCCTGCGAGATGCGCGACATGCCGAAATGGTTGCGGATTTTGTTGAAGGCTTGGATGTTCTCTGCGTGGCCAATCGCATAACCAACCCGCGCGCCCGCCATGCCATAAGCTTTTGAAAATGTGCGCATTCTAAGGACTTGCGGGGTCGTCACATCCAAGTCGGGCGCAGTGTGTTGCGGCGCAAATTCGATATAGGCCTCATCTAAGATCAACAGGCTGCCCTTGGGCAAGGCGGCGATCATGTCGTCAATCATCGGGCCGTAATGCCACGTTCCCATCGGGTTGTCAGGATTGGCCAAATAGACGATTTTCGCCCCAACTTCGTGGGCTTTCGCAACAAGGGCTTTGGGGTCTTCGTGGTCGCCGGTAAACGGGACGGTGACGATATTTCCGCCAAACCCCGCGACGTGATAATTGAGGGTCGGATAGGCCCCCGCCGAGGTCACCACAGTGTCGCCGGGTTCCAGAAACAGCCGCACAGTATAGCCCAGAATTCCGTCGATACCTTCGCCGACAAGAATATTTTCCGGCGCGACACCGTGCTTTTTCGCCAGCGCGTGGGTTAAATCATAGCTTTCAGGGTCGCCATACATCCAGACGTCTTTGGCCGCTTTTTGCATCGCCGCAATGGCGCGGGGTGAGGGGCCAAAAACGCTCTCATTCGCGCCAAGCCGCGCTGCAAAAACCTTGCCGCGTTTGCGTTCTTGGGTTTCAGGCCCAACGAAGGGCACCGAGGCCGGAAGCGTTTGAGCAAGGCGCGTTTGTCGTGGTGTTTTCATTGGCGAAAATCCCATAAAATGCAGCGTTGGGCCGAATTTACACGGCCCAACCAGAGTTAAACAAGATCGGCAAGTCTTTGCAATGCAGCGGCGAGTTTTTCGGCTTCTGCCTCAAGTTCCGCCATCCGCACACGACTTTCCGCAACCACTTCTTCAGGGGCCGAGGCCACGAATTTCGGGTTGCTCAACCGCCCTTTTAAACCGCCATATTCCTTCTTCTGCTTCTCTGCCGCTTTCTCAAGACGCGATTTTTCTGCATCCAAATCAATGATATCGGCGATCGGAAGCGCGAAGGTACCGCCTGTCACGGCGATCGTCACACAGCCTTTGGGCAGTTCGGAAACCGGCGTGATGCTCTCGATACGGGCCAATTTGCACACAATCGCTTCGTTGCGTGCAAGGGCGTCTTGCTGTTTTGTGTCGAGTTGCATTTGCAACATCGGCAATTTCGCCCCCGCAGGTACCCGCATTTCGGCGCGAATAGAACGGATCGCTTCGATCAATCCGATGACCCAATTCATCTCGCCATCCGCGTCCTTGTCCATGATGTCTTCGCCATACGTCGGCCAATCCGTGTGGATCAACATCTTGGGACGTGCCGCAATCGAGGACCAAAGCTCTTCAGTTATGAAGGGCATGATCGGATGCAAAAGGATGAGGCATTGATCAATAACCCACGCCATTGTCGCGCGTGTTTCTGCAATGATTTCATCGTCTTCGGAATAGAATAGCGGCTTGGCAAACTCAACGTACCAATCGCAAACCTTGCCCCAGACAAACGCATATAGCGTGTTGGCCGCGTCGTTGAAACGGTACGCCTCAAGGGCTGCGTCCACGTCAATTCGTGCTTTTGCCGCTTCGCCGATGATCCATTTGTTGGCGGTCTGCTTAACGCTCGCGGTGTCGAAATCTGGCGAAGGAACGCATTCGTTCATCTCGGCAAAACGCGCCGCATTCCACAGCTTGGTGCCAAAGTTGCGATAGCCTTTAATCCGGTCCTCAGACAGCTTCAAAACCCCGCCCATCGCCGCCATTTGCGCCATGGTAAACCGCAACGCGTCCGCGCCGTAAACGTCCACAATTTCCAGCGGATCAATCACATTGCCGCGGGTTTTCGACATCTTCTCGCCCTTCTCGTCACGCACGAGTTGGTGGAGGTATACCGTATGGAAGGGGTCTTTCTTTTCAACGGCTTGCGACATCATCATCATCCGCGCGACCCAGAAAAACAGGATATCCTGCCCCGTGATCAACACATCAGACGGATAGTATTTCGCCAATTCCGGCGTCTGCTCAGGCCAACCAAGCGTCCCCATGGGCCAAAGGCCAGACGAGAACCATGTGTCCAAAACGTCGGGGTCACGGGTCAGAACCTTGTCACCCGCTTGCGCTTGGGCTTCCGCTTCGGTCGGCGCACAGAAAAACGCCCCGTCCTCATCGTACCAAACAGGCACCTGATGGCCCCACCAAAGTTGGCGTGAAATACACCAAGGCTCGATGTTTTCCAGCCAGTGATAGAATACTTTCTCGCCAGACTCGGGCATGATATTCACACGACCTTCGCGTACAGCTTCCAGCGCGGGGCCGACGATTTTCGCCGTATCCACAAACCACTGATCCGTCAGCATTGGCTCAATAACCACTTTGGAGCGGTCCCCAAACGGCTGCATGATCTTTTTGCTTTCGACGTAGGGCACGGAAACCGTGAACTCCTCGCCCTCGTCGTCCTTGCGCACCTCGGTCGTCATCACAGCCAAACCCTCAGCCGTAATATCTGCAATCACCGCTTTGCGCGCCTCAAAACGATCCATGCCGCGATAGGCTTCGGGCACCAAATTCATCGCGGCGATCATCGCCTCGTCGAATTCCAAGTCCCCGTTTGCAATGGCTTGTGCGGTGGCGGCTTCCTCAACATAGGGGCGCCCATCCGCGCGCATGGCGGCCTTTGTATCCATCAGGTTATACATCGGAATGCCGCCACGCTTTGCAACCTGATAGTCGTTAAAGTCGTGGGCTCCGGTGATTTTTACCGCGCCCGAGCCGAAATCCATCTCGGGATATTCATCGGTAATGATCGGGATTAAACGGCGGCTCTCTTTGGGGCCAACGGGAATTTCACAGAGCATGCCAACGATTGGCGCATAGCGCGCGTCGTCCGGATGCACTGCAACCGCACCATCGCCCAGCATGGTTTCAGGGCGGGTTGTCGCAATCGCGATATAGTCGCGGGTCTCGCGCAATGTCTCAACGCCGTCTTCGTCTTTTTCAACGTATTCATATGTTTGCCCCCCCGCGAGCGGGTATTTGAAGTGCCACATATGGCCGTCAACTTCGATATTCTCCACCTCAAGATCCGAAATCGCGGTCTCAAAATGGGGGTCCCAATTCACAAGGCGCTTGCCACGATAAATCAGATCATCGTTGTACATTTTCACGAAGGTCTTGATCACGGCATCGTGGAAGTTTGGGTCCATCGTAAAGGCTTCACGCGACCAATCACAGGTTGATCCAAGGCGCTTAAGCTGGTTCTTGATGTTGCCACCGGACTCCTCTTTCCACTCCCAAACCTTCTCCAAAAAGGCTTCGCGCCCCATCTCGGCGCGGGTCGGAAGGCCCTCAGCGGCCAGCTTGCGCTCCACAATCATCTGTGTCGCAATGCCCGCGTGGTCGGTGCCTGGCTGCCACAAAGTGTCATACCCCTGCATGCGTTTTTGCCGCGTGAGGATATCCTGAAGCGTGTTGTTAAAGGCGTGACCCACGTGCAAATTGCCCGTGACATTCGGTGGTGGGATCATGATCGCAAAGGTTTCTTCGCGGCTGGCATTTGCCCCCGCTTTGAACGCGCCTTCGTCTTCCCATTTTGCGTAAATCCGTGCTTCGGCTTCACGCGCGTCGAATGTTTTTTCCATCGCCATTTTTGGCCCTCAATCTTGCTAAGTCCATTGGTTTGCCACGGTGTCCGCGCAAAAAATCTGTCCCGAATGCCTTATAGAATGCATAGCCCAAGGGGAAGGGCGCGCTTTACAAATTATGTCGTGCGGTCAAGTTTTGTGGCCAAGTGGATCAAACTCTCACTCCTTTGCACACCGCTGATTTCGCCGATTTGGTCGAGGACATCGTTGAGGGCGGGCGGTGTGGAACAGACAACTTGCAGCAAAAGGTCGAACCGCCCGCTTGTGGTCGAGACACGCTCCACCTCCGGAATGGTGCGCAAACCCGCCAACACGATCAGGTGCGCATTTGGCTCAACCGTCAGTAAAACCGTCGTATGAATCCGCGATTCTTGTGTTAAGGCCCCGATCCGCAACGTATATCCCGCGATGATGTTTTGCTTTTCAAGCCGCGCAATTCGCGCCTGAATGGTCGAGCGCGCCACCCCAAGATTGCGTGCCAATACCGCCACAGACAGGCGCGCATCGCTGGATAATTGTGCCAAAATGTTGCGATCAAGAGGGTCCATAGCGCCTGTCCTATATGTCGTTTGTTCTACCGATTGTTACGATATGTATCGCATGATCTGTCAAGGATGAACGCCAATTATTGTGCAATATCCGCGTTTTCCCGCGCAGGGTGCCACTTTATCCATGGATTTAGGCCATCGCTCTGGACACTTGGAACATGGGCGCTAAAGATACCCAAAACGCGTGGAGGCACTATGGAAAAGTTTGGAAAAAGTCAGTCTGTGTTACGAACCGAAGATGTTCGGTTTCTAACGGGGCAGGGACGCTATGTGGACGATATCGTTCCGGCGAATGCTCTTTACGGATATGTGTTCCGCTCGTCGGTGGCCCACGCGGACATCGTGAATTTGGATGTGAGTGAGGCCTTGGAGGCGGAGGGCGTTCACGCGGTTTTAACTGCCGCCGATCTAGAT
The DNA here is from genome assembly GCF_041205405.1 of Falsihalocynthiibacter sp. S25ZX9. Taxonomy (NCBI): domain Bacteria; kingdom Pseudomonadati; phylum Pseudomonadota; class Alphaproteobacteria; order Rhodobacterales; family Roseobacteraceae; genus Falsihalocynthiibacter; species Falsihalocynthiibacter sp. S25ZX9. The sequence goes on along the minus strand of NZ_JBGFCD010000010.1, from coordinate 109,918 downwards.
GCAATGGGCATGAATATAGGCATGAAGGGCGCGACCGTGAAAAATCGCGACGGCTCCAAAGGGGCCGCGCCCCTGCGGCCGATTTTGGCTAAGGGTCGTGTACGGTTTGTCGGCGAGGCCATCGCCTTCATCGTCGCCGATACGCTGGCCTTGGCCCGCGACGCCGCTGAACTGATCGAATTTGACTATACCGATCTTCCCGTCTCCGCAGACCCCATCCCAAGTGACGCGCTCATCCACCCCGAAGCTCCTGATAACATTGCCTTTGATTGGTCGATGGGCGATGAGGCCGCCACCCAAGCCGCGTTTGACGCCGCCGCGCATCACATCACAGCCAAGGTGGTCGATAACCGCATTATCGTCAATTCAATGGAGCCGCGCGGCGCGTATGCCGAGTGGGACGGCACCCGTTTGCACGTCGCCATCAATGCACAGGGCGTCTGGGAGCACAAAGATCAAATCGCGCACGCCTTCAAGATGGACCCCGAAGATATCCGCATCACCAACCCCGACGTCGGCGGTGGTTTTGGCATGAAAGCCATGGCCTATCCGGAAAACTTTCTGGTCGCCGCCGCTGCCAAATCCTTGGGCCGTGTCGTGCGCTGGATGGGCGACCGTTCCGAAAGCATGTTGTCGGATAACGCTGGCCGCGACTTGATCTCGACCTGCGAATTGGCCTTCGACGAAAACCACAAAATCCAAGCCTATCGCGTCACCACGGTCAACAACCTCGGTGCCTATAATTCGCAATTCGGACAGCCCATTCAAACCGAGCTTTTTTCCAAGGTTTTGATGGGCACATACGATTGCACCACCACATTCCACGCCGTGAAGGGCATCTATACCAACACCACCCAAACCGACGCCTATCGCGGCGCGGGCCGCCCCGAAGCCATCTTCGCGCTAGAACGTACAATGGACCAAGCCGCCCGCGAATTGGGCGTCGATCCATGGGAATTGCGCCGCAAAAACTTCATCCCCAAAGACGCCTTCCCCTACACAAGCGCCACGGGCGAACTCTATGACGTAGGCGATTTTGACCGCGTCCTCACGCGGGTAGAAACCGAATGTGACGTGGCAGGTTTCGCAGATCGTCGCGCCAAAAGCGAAGCCAGCGGCAAGTTGCGCGGCCTTGGCCTGTGTTTCTACATCGAAAGCATCCTTGGCGACCCTTCCGAGGCGGTAAAAGTTGAGTTCGTTGAGGACGGCACCGCCAAAATCTATGTCGGCACCCAAAGCAACGGCCAAGGCCACGAAACCGTCTACGCCACCTTCCTGTCCGATCAATCGGGCATCCCGATGGAGCTTATCGAAGTGGTTCAAGGCGACAGCGACCGCATCGCCAAGGGCGGCGGCACGGGCGGTTCGCGCTCGGTCACAGTACAAACCCACGTGACCCTCGCGGCCGTGGCCAAAATCGTGGCGCAATTCACCCCCTATTTGGCCGAGAAAATGGGCGTCGACGCTGCGCAAATCTCCTTTGACGATAACCAGTTCCGCGCCGACGCCTCCAACCTTGCCCCGACCATGCTTGAGGTGGCCGAGATGGCGCGGGTCGACGGTCGCACTGATTTACTGACGTTCGAAGCCCGCGCCGAAATACCGGGGCGCTCGTATCCAAACGGCGCCCATGTCGCCGAGGTCGAGATCGATCCTGAAACCGGCAAAACAAGCGTGGTGCGTTATACGGTGACCGATGATTTCGGCAATCTCATCAGCCCGATGTTGGTCGCAGGCCAAGTTCACGGCGGCGTGGCCCAAGGGCTGGGTCAAGTGATCTCGGAACATGTCGTTTACGACGCCGAAGGCCAACTCCTGAGTGCGAGTTTCATGGATTACGGCATGCCCCGCGCCGATGATATGCCCTTCGTGGACTTCACCACCGAGCCAACCCCCTCCACGGCCAACCCCATGGGCATGAAGGGCTGCGGCGAGGCGGGCACCGTCGGAAGCATGGCTGCCGTCGCCAATGCGGTGCAGGACGCACTGCATGCACGTGGTGTAAAACAGGCCGATATGCCCTTCACTCCGTCGCGCGTTTGGGCCCTCCTGCAGGAGGCTCATGACAAGGCTGCGTGATCACTTACTGCGTTGGCTTCGCCTCAAAAAGGAGGTCGAGCAACCGCCGTTAACGCCGCATCGCGGTGCTCAAAATCATGTGATTATCCTTGATGGAACGCTCTCTAGCCTCGACGATGGGCGGCGCTCCAACGCCGGTCTGTTCTATAAACTTCTGTGCAGCCTTCCTGCTCGAGATCGCCCAAATCTGCGGTATGAATCTGGTATCCAATGGCCCGATTGGCGCAGCACACGGGACGTCATCGAAGGGCGCGGCATCAATCGCCAAATCCGCCGGACTTATGGTTTTTTAGCCAGCCGCTATCACACCGAGGATCGCATCTACCTGTTTGGATATTCACGCGGCGCGTTTACCGTGCGCTCCTTGGCGGGGATGATCGAACAAGTCGGCTTGCTCAAACCGCACCACGCCACCGAACGCAACATTCGCCAAGCCTATCGCCTGTATCAAGGCCCCGCCGACACCGATGCAATCCACGCCTTTCGCGCAGCATTTTGCCACCCGCGTATCGAGATCGAAATGGTCGGCGTTTGGGAAACGGTCAAAGCGCTCGGCCTGCCAATTCCCTTCCTCTGGCGCCTCACCGATCACCGTCACGCCTTTCACAGCCCCCACCTTGGAACCTCCGTGCGCAATGGGTTTCAGGCGCTGGCGCTTGACGAAACGCGCCAGACCTTTGCGCCCGTCATGTGGGAAAGTTCGCCCTCGTGGACAGGTCATGTGGAGCAAATGTGGTTTCGCGGACACCATGCCGATATCGGTGGGCAATTGGGCGGGTTTGAGGCTGCCCGACCGCTCTCCAACATTCCCCTCGTCTGGATGTTAGAGCAAGCCGAGGCGCTCGGCCTTACGCTCCCAAACGGATGGCGCGCGCAATACCCCTGCGATGTAACCGCGCCTTCGGTCACAACGCAGTACCGCTGGGGGCCGATGTTTGTGTCCCGTTGGAAACGCAAAGTCGGACGCGATCCCTCCGAGAGCATTCACCCGTCGGTTCCCCGCGATCACCCGCAAAAATCTTCGCTTGAGCGGCTACAAAGCGAACCCGTCAGCTAAAGTTATGCGACGTTTTGCAAGACTTTCGACGGTGTAATTCCCAGCGCATGACACACATCACGCGTGCGTTCTGGACGGTTGAGCGTATAGAAATGCAAGTCCTCAACACCGCCCTCAAGCAGGTCCGAACACAGTTCCGTACACAGGCTCGTCGCCAAAAGTTCGCTCCGATCATCGCGCTCCGCCTTCTCAAACGCTTCCGCAACCCAAGTCGGAACCGAGGTGCCACAGCGCGCAGCAAAACGTTGTGCGCCTTTCCAGCTTTGGATCGGCAAAATGCCCGGAATGATAGGCGCATCAATACCCTCTTTTACACAGGCATCGCGGAAGCGAAAAAACGTATCCGCTTCAAAAAAGAACTGGGTGATCGCCGAATGCGCCCCTGCATCAATCTTGCGCTTAAGCCAGTCAACATCGGCCTGCGATGACGGCGAATCGGGGTGCGGCTCAGGATAGGCGCCAACGCGCAGCTTGAATTTCCCTGTATCTGCGAGGGCTTCGATCAACTCACAGGCATCCGCAAACCCGTCTGGATGGGCCGTAAACGACTCGGCTCCCTTGGGCGCATCGCCGCGCAGCGCTACAATTTCCGTCACACCAGCGTCGGAATAAGATTGCGCAATCTGCATGGTTTCTTCGCGGGTTGCGTCCACACAGGTAAGGTGCGCCGCAACATTCAGGCCGTAATTTTTGTGGATCGTGGCGACCGCTTCATGGGTCAAGTCACGTGTCGTGCCCCCCGCGCCATAAGTCACCGATGAAAAGCTGGGCTCAAGAGGGGCCAAGGCGCGCACCGTATCCCAAAGCCGAAAAGAGGCCTCCAAGGATTGCGGTGGGAAAAACTCGAAAGAAATGCGCGGCGTCTGTGTCGTTGTCATTTTGTATCCATCCTTTTGGCTTGAACCCTTGTCTCACATCTCGCAATGTGAGACAAATTCATAATTCTCAAGATTAATATGAGGCTCATGCATAATGCATCTGGAATTCCGGCACCTGCGAACGATCAAAGCCATTCATGAGGCTGGCGGTTTGGCCCGCGCGGCTGACCTCCTCAATACCACACAATCGGCGCTTTCGCACCAAGTAAAGGGGCTTGAGGATCAGGCGGGGGTGGAGCTTTTCATTCGCCGCACCAAACCGATGAAGCTCTCCCCCGCGGGCATGAAACTCCTGCGGTTGGCCGAGAAGGTCCTCCCCGAAGTTGCCGCCCTTGAGGCCGAGTTTGCGGGGCTTATTTCCGGCAAGTCTGGCCGCTTGCATATCGCAATTGAATGCCACGCCTGTTTTGAGTGGCTGTTTCCCGTGCTTGAGGAATTCCGCAAAGCTTGGCCCGATGTCGATGTCGATATCCGCCCTGGATTGGCCTTTGATGCCCTGCCTGCCTTGCAAAAGGAGGGCGTTGATCTGGTCGTCTCTTCGGACCCCGAAACGCTGGAAGGCATTCAATTCTCACCTCTTTTTGACTATGAGCCTGTGTTTGTCGCCGCCGCAAGCCACCCGCTGGCCAAAAAAGAATTCATCGAACCCGAGGATTTGCGCGGCGAGACCCTCATAACCTATCCCGTCGATCGTACCCGTCTGGATGTGTTCACCGAGTTCCTCACACCCGCCAAAATCGAACCCGCCGCCATTCGTCAGGTCGAACTGACGGCCGTCATCCTTTTGCTCGTCGCCTCTAATCGCGGGGTGGCCGTGTTGCCCGATTGGGTCGTGCGCGAAGTGCGCTACAACTCCGATTATGTCACGCGCCCGTTAGGCAAAAAGGGGGCCACAAAACGCCTCTATGCCGCCGTGCGCACCGACGACATCCAAAAACCTTTTATGGCGCATTTTATTCGTTTGGCGCGCACCGAACCCGTGAAGCTCCAACGCTTAAGGGCGACTGTTTAATCTAATAGCGCCTTTTGGCTTGGCAAATCGGCTGTCGCCGCGTATATGCGCGATCTTATCAATGGAGTACCCTCATGATCGGCAGTGCGAATCTTAATATCATGGTGAAAGCCGCCCGTCGGGCTGGTCGCAGCCTGGCAAAAGACTTCCGCGAAGTAGAAAACCTTCAGGTTTCGGTAAAGGGTGCGGGCGACTTCGTCTCCAAAGCCGATATTACCGCCGAAGAAATTCTCAAAGAAGACTTGATGGAAGCGCGCCCGACCTACGGTTGGTTGGCCGAAGAGAGTGCCGAAATCCCCGGAACTGACCCAACACGCCGCTGGATTGTCGACCCGCTTGATGGCACCACAAACTTCCTCCACGGCTTGCCGCATTGGGCCGTTTCGGTTGCATTGGAGCACAAAGGCGAAATCGTTGCGGGCGTGGTTTTTGACCCCTGCAAGGACGAAACCTTCTTTGCCGAAAAAGGCCAAGGCGCTTGGATGAACGAAGGCCGCATTCGCGCCTCCGGTCGCACCCATATGATCGAAACAATTTACGCCACGGGTCTGCCTTTTGCGGGTCGCGGCGATTTGCCAGACACGCTTCAAGACCTCGCGCGCATCCTTCCCGCCTGTGCTGGCGTACGCCGTTGGGGGGCTGCTTCCCTCGATCTCGCTTATGTGGCCGCTGGCCGCTATGACGGCTTCTGGGAGCGTCGCCTCAAGCCGTGGGACATGGCCGCTGGCCTCGTGCTCGCGCGCGAAGCGGGTGCTCTCGTGGAACCTCTCGCCAAGGGCGACAACATTATTGAAAGCGGCTCGGTCATCTGTGCCAACGAGCCGATGTTCGAACGCTTTGCAAAGGTCATTCGCGGCTAAAACGGGCTTCAAAAAGGTTTAAAAACTTTAAAAAATTCCATCTGCGGTGTTTAAAAAGTTTAAAAAAGGGGGCCTTCCGGTTCCCTTTTTATTTGCGCCGTCGCACGCTGGGAATCGAACTCCGCGACACGGGGTATTTCGCTTCGGGATTGGGGGCGTGACCATGGGTGCGCCTCCAAAATCCGGTGCCGCCTTGGCTGAGCCAAAACGGGATCATCATAAGCGCCCCCGCAACGAAACCCCCCGAATGCGCCCAATAGGCAACGCCACTGCTAGCGGCGGTCATAATCGCGCTATTAACGGCCTGAATCCCAAACCAAACCCCCAAAACAATCCACGCGGGCAGCGCGAAAATCCTGAAAAACACGAGGAAAAAGAAGAATACATCCACCTTGGCGCGCGGGAATAACAGTAAATATCCGCCCATCACTGCGGCAATCGCCCCCGAGGCGCCGATCATCGGTGTGAGGGAATTCGGGTCCGAAATCGCATGCCCAAATCCGGCGGCGACCCCGCCAATAAGGTAAAAAGCAAGGAAGCCAATATGCCCGAGTTGGTCTTCGAGGTTGTCGCCAAAAATGTATAAAAACAACATGTTACCTGCAAGGTGCATAATGCCACCATGCAGGAACATTGCCGTCAAAGGCGTATAAAGCCCCTCACCATTCATAACCCACTGTGGCACCAACGCCCATTGGGCGAGGAACGGATTTATCTCGGATGGGACGCCCAATTTCATGTAGTAGCTGACGAAAATTGCGACATTCAGAAAAATGAGCGCATGGGTCACATACGGTTTGCGGGTCGATGGGTTGTGGTCGCGAATAGGAAGCATTTGGGTAGCTTGCCTATTCGCGAGTTTTGGTCAAGCGCTAGAGGCCTCCCTCTGCCAAAAGGGCCGCATTTCCGCCCGCCGCTGTGGTGTCAACGCACAGATGACGTTCATGCAAAGCATGCGCGATGTCAGGATGCGAGGTGATGAACGGCAGGATCGGCCCTTCACGCTCCGAAAGCGCTTGTACATAAGCACGCGCTTCTGGATCGCTGTGATCTCCCCAATAGATTGCGCCAGAAATCCCTTCTAAATCAGTGAGTTGCTGAGGCGCGAGACGTCCAACAATCGCCGCACCCCCAAGCGCCTGAACGGCGGCTGCTTGGGCATTTTGCGCCGCGACGCTTGGTCCAAGGCACAAAAGGGGCGCTCTGGGAGAGGTCCAAAGGGTGTTTGCTTCGCCCGTTGGTCCCGGAAGAAGACGTTCCGGCAGCGGGAAGATTTCGCCTGTGCCATAGGGGGTCGGCTCGTCGACATAGGGCTCTCTGGGCTCTTGGTCGTCGGGTGCATTTGGCCGCGTAAATCGCGCAAGATAATAGGGCCCGCCCGCCTTTGGGCCTGTGCCGGACAATCCTTCCCCACCAAAGGGTTGGCTTCCAACGATAGCCCCAATCTGGTTGCGATTCACATAGAGGTTGCCGACGTTGAGCGTGGCTTTGACGACTTCAACGCGGGCATCAATCCGGCTGTGAAGACCGAAGGTAAGCCCGTATCCACTGGCGTTCACATCGGCCAAAACACGTTCAAAGTCTTCGCTGTTGAACGTGGTGTAATGCAAGACGGGGCCAAAAACTTCGCGCGGCATGTCCTTCAAGCCACCGGGCGTTTTAAGCAGAGTTGGCCCGACGAAATGACCGTTTTCAGGGCGTGCAAGTTCCTTCATAACGCGGCCATTTGTACGGGCTTCGTCGATGTAGTCTTGAATGCTCTTGCGCGCTACCTCACTGATAACAGGGCCAATATCGGTTGAAATATCAGCAGGGTCGCCGATATTCAACAAGTCCATTGCCCCCGCGATCATGGTTTCAAATTCCTGTGCGACGTCCGATTGCACATAGACGCAGCGCAGTGCAGAACAGCGTTGACCCGCGGATTGAAACGCGCTCGCGATCACATCCGAAACGGCCTGTTCCATAAGGGCCGTGCTGTCGACGATCATCGCGTTTATGCCGCCCGTCTCGGCAACCAAGGGCGCGCCGGTCGAGAGATTGTTGGCAATATTCTTGCGGATTCTGTGGGCTGTTCCCGTTGACCCCGTAAAGCAAACGCCATCGACGCGCGGATCGGAAGTTAGGGCTTGGCCAACGGTCGCGCCAGTGCCGGGTAGGAGTTGTAGCGCGCTCTTTGGTACGCCCGCTTTGTGAAACAGCGAGACCGCCAAAGCCGCAATCAGTGGTGTGCTTTCGGCGGGTTTGGCCAGTACGGCATTCCCCGTCGAGAGCGCTGCCACGATTTGGCCCGTAAAGATCGCCAGCGGGAAATTCCAAGGGGAAACACAGGCGAAAATCCCAACAGCCGGTTGTGGGCTGGCTTGGGCTTGAACGGCATAGTACCGAATGAAATCAACGGCTTCACGCAGTTCAGCAAGGCAGTCGGGGAGCGTTTTTCCGGCCTCGCGTGCGAGGATCGCAAAGACCTGTCCGACTTCTTCCTCAAAGAGATCCGCTGCACGATTGAGCACAAGAATGCGCTCGGGGTGCAATGCCTCCCAAGGTTTTGCTTGCGCGAATGCATCCTCAATTTGTTCAGGGGAGGCGTGGTGTACCGTTCCGACGATGTCCGAAAAATCGTTGGGATTCTGCACGTCCTCGCCAGTGGTGAGATCGGTGGCATTTGTGGGGGCGGCGGTGAAGCTTGACTTCATAAAGGGCGCGCGTGCCGCGAGGGTTTTTGCAAGATCGGGCGGGTAGTCGAAATCAATGCCCGCAGAATTGCGTCTTTCGGGCTGAAAGAGCGCGTCGCCCGTTGGGAGGGTGCTGGTGGTTTCGAGGGAAAACGGGTCTGCTGCGACTTCGCTTGCAGGCACAGAACTGTCAACGATTTGGTTGACGAAGGAACTGTTTGCACCGTTCTCAAGAAGGCGGCGCACCAGATAGGCCAGCAGGTCTTTGTGGGTGCCGACGGGGGCGTAAATCCGACAGGCATCGCCATAGGTTTCGCGGACTCTTTCGTGGACGGATTCACCCATGCCATGCAGGCGCTGAAACTCGTACCGCGCGCCTTTGGGGGCGATGGTGCGAATGGCGACAATCGTATGTGCGTTGTGGGTTGCGAATTGTGGAAAGATCGTGTCGCCCGCTGCGAAAAGGCGGCGCGCACAAGCGATGTAGGAGATATCGGTCGCGGGTTTTGTTGTGAAAACGGCGTAGCCTGTGAGGCCAAGCTCTTGAGCGTGTTTGATCTCGGTGTCCCAATAGGCACCTTTGACGAGGCGGACCATGATCGGGCGGTTATGGGTATTCGAGAGGGCTGCGAGCCAATCGATGACATAGCTTGCCCGCTGCCCATAGGCTTGAACGACAAAGCCAAAGCCCGTCCAATCGCCGAGGTCGGGATCGGAGATCAGGGCCTCAGTGATATCGAGTAGAATGTCGAGGCGCGCGGCCTCTTCGGCGTCGATATTAAAGCCCATGTTGCGCTCTTTTGCCATGAGCACCAGCTCTTTGACGCGGGGCAGGAGAATTTCCATAACCTTGGCTTTTTGCGCGGGTTCATAGCGCGCATAGAGGGCCGAAAGTTTGACCGATATGCCAGCCCCAGCTTGTGGGGATTCCTGGTGTCCGATGGTGCGAATGGCGGTAGCGTAGTCTTCGAAATGCTTAAGGGCGTCGTCCTCAGTAAGGGCCGCCTCGCCGAGCATGTCGAAAGAATAGCTGTAGCCTTTGGCCATCATGCCAGAGCCACGCTTGAGGGCGCCTTCGATGGTTTCCCCCAGTACGAATTGCCGCGCCATTTCCTGGACTGCGCGTTTAACTGCGGAACGGATCACGGGTTCGCCCAGACGCTTAACTGCGCTGCGCAACACACCGCCGATGCCGGGAGTGTTGGTTTCAAGAACGCGCCCTGTGAAAAGCAGTGCCCATGTCGAGGCGTTCACGAGGGACGACGCCGCTTGGCCAAGGTGTTTGCCCCAATCGGACGGCGCGATTTTGTCTTCAATCAGCGCGTCCATGGTTGGCGCGTCAGGGACACGTAGCAGGGCTTCAGCGAGGCACATCAGCGCCACACCTTCTTCGGTGGAAAGACCATATTCCGAAAGGAAGTTCTCGATAATGCTCGGCTTGGAGCCTTCGCGGATGGCCACAACGAGGGCTGCGGCTTCTTCACTGATTTGCGCGCGCACCGATGCGTCAAGGTCGGCGATGTCCCGAAGACGGGAAATGGCTTGTTCTTGATCCATATAAGTGGCTTGAGTGATTTGTGAGCGAAGGTCTGAGATTGTTTCCATATAGAAGCCTTTCTTCTAGACTTGAGGTGACTGACAATTTCCTTGGTGTAGCTGAGAAAATAAGGTACTTTTTCCTGTAATTCGAGATTTAATAGGCTAGGAGACTTATTTTGGCGGTAATTTTAGGCGATCTGGATAGTTTTGACTCGTTGATCCTTCGGCTCTTGTCGCGCAACGGTCGCTTGAGCGTGACAGACTTGGCGCGAGAGATCGGTTTATCCAAGACCCCGACGCAGGTGCGTCTTAAACGCCTTGAGGTCGAGGGCTATATTACGGGCTATCAGGCGATCATTGATCCTATTCGACTTGGGCGCGATCACGTGGCGTTTGTCGAGGTGCGCCTGACGGATACGCGTGAATCTGCGCTGAAGATGTTCAACTTGGCTGCCCAGAAAGTGTCTGAAATTGAAGAATGCCACATGCTTGCGAGTCAGTTCGACTATCTCTTGAAGGTACGGACCCAAAACATGCAGGACTTTCGAAAAGTTTTGGGCGAGGATATTTCGGCACTCCCCTTTGTTGCCCACACCAGCACCCATGTTGCCATGGAAACGGTGAAAGAGGGCGGGCAATGGAGCAGCGAAATTAACGCGGTTTTTTGATCCCGATTTTTTGCCGAATTTCGTCTGTGTGGCCTTTACCTTTTTCCCCCAATCGCTATGGTCGCCACACCTTGGCCTGCGTGGTGGAATGGTAGACACAAGAGACTTAAAATCTCTGGGCCGAAAGGCCGTGCCGGTTCGAGCCCGGCCGCGGGTACCAAGGTGATTTTCTCTTTACTTAACGGCCTTGGCTTGGGCGCGCTGCTCTGGGTTTTGTGTGGAGTCCGCTTTGAGAAGAGCACGGGTAAGGTGAAAACGCTCCTGATCTCGGGTGATGTGCCACGCTTTTGGCGCGAGGGAGCGGGAGCGGCGCCGTTCTAGGTGCCATGCCGGAGCGTCGGCCTTATAATCCTGCGCCATATGCCAGCGCGTTTCGCATCCCTGCGCCCCGCCATCTGCTGGCGTTAGCAAAAGGGCAATCGGCCTCTCGCGGCCTTCCCGCGTACCGGTTTCCGCCGCAAGATGCAGGCGACGCACCGAGGTAAGGCTGGGAAATCCCGGAATATCGGCGACCACAAGCGGCACGATCCCCGCCCGCAGAACTTCTTCCACACTCCAAAGCAAATCCTCGGCCCGATTTGGCGTCACGAAAATCAGGCGTGACGGATCAATGAACCGACAGACGCCATCGGGATTGAGCTGGTCGGGGATCCAGCCGGGATGAATCCAGAAAACCGGCCCCTGTGTTTCTTGAGCGACCATCAAGGCAAGGCTGTGACGGGCGTTTCCACAGAACTCATGGGCGCGGGAGGGCGCCAGAGTGAGTTCCTTTAGAAAAGTGATGTCGCGACTCGGACTCGGCCGCGCGCGGGTGATAAGGGGGCTGGACATGGTCCAAAAGTAACACGTTCCCACTTTGTTCTCAATCTATTTTCCCCTTGCCATAGGCGCGTCTACCCCTAAGTTGGCGGCACTATAAAAAGGATCGGGTTATGAAAAAAATCAAATTGGGCCGCAGCTCTCTCGAAGTCACACAACTTTGTTTGGGAACAATGACTTGGGGAAGCCGAAACACCGAAGCCGAAGGGCATGCTCAGATTGATTTCGCTGCCGAACGCGGCATCAACTTCATGGACACCGCCGAGATGTATCCGGTGACGCCAGTTGCGAAAGAGACCGTCGGCAACACAGAGACCATCGTTGGAAACTGGATTGCCAAGAACCAAGCGCGCCGCGCCGATTGGGTGATCGCGACGAAAGTCAGCGGGTTTAACGAACGGTTTGTGCGCGAAGGGCAGCCCCTTACGGGCGAAACAATGCGCGCCGCGCTCGAAGGCTCTCTTGCGCGCCTCAAAACCGATTACATCGACCTTTATCAAATCCATTGGCCCAATCGCGGGTCCTATCACTTCCGCCAGTATTGGGAATTTGACCCGTCTTCTCAGGATCGCGCGAAAACCATGGATCACATGGCCGACATCCTCCAGACGTTGGCCGCCCTTCAGAAAGAAGGCAAAATCCGCGAGTTTGGGCTTTCAAACGAAAGTGCATGGGGCACGTCCCAGTGGTTGCGCCTTGCCGACGAGCTTGGCGCACCGCGCGTCCAAACCGTGCAAAACGAATACTCCTTGCTGTGCCGTGTGTTTGATACCGATTTTTCAGAGCTTTCCTGTAACGAGGACGTCACCTTGCTGGCTTACTCCCCGTTGGCCGCGAGCCTTTTGACCGGTAAATATGAAGGTGGAACAGTATTCCCTGAGCGGTCGCGCCGCACGCTTGAGGAGACACTTGGCGGACGCGTGACCCCGCGCGTATGGCCCGCCATTGATGCGTATCATGCGATTGCAAAAAAGCATGGGATCGACCCTGTACAAATGGCGATTGCATGGACAATGACACGCCCCTTCCTGACGTCGCCAATCTTCGGCGCAACCTCGGTTGAACAATTGGAAAACTCGCTTAAAGCGGATTCGCTTACCTTAAGCGCAGAGGTACTGGCCGACATCAATCAGGCTTACCGCAGCCATCCGATGCCGTATTAGATGAGTCGCGACGAGGAAAAAACCGTAGCCATAATTGGCTGCGGGACCGTGGGGCGGAATTGGGCGTTGCTCTTTCTGCGGGCGGGGTGGCGCGTTCGGGTTTTTGATCCCGATCCGCTGGCGGAAGAAAAAATGCGTCGTCTTTTTCAGCAGGCCCAAGCGGAGATTTTAGCGTTTGAGAAGGTTCAAGATACAGCGCTAAGCTTCCACAAGGGGCTCTCTGAGGTCGTACAAGGGGCTGTCTGGATTCAAGAATCTGCGCCTGACAGATTAGACTTAAAACGCCAGATATATCACATCGTTCAGGCGCATTCGCAGCCCAGTGCCTTGATTGCGTCGTCCTCCGAGACGCTGACTTCGGCCGATATTCAAGCCAGTGCAACTCGCGCAAAATACATGCTGGTTATTCGTCCTTTGAGCGCGGGATTTACGACCGAGAAAGTGGGTGTTCTGGAAGGCCCATTAAGTCCGCTAGAGCTACTTGCTCAACTCTCTGAGTTTTTAAAAACGCTTGGCTTGGACCCTCGAATCATTCTCGCTTAAAGCGCCAATTATTCCTAAAGGAATTGCCCGTGGAACTTTGGATTCCCATCACGATTGCTGCTGCATTTGCACAGAACTTGCGGTTCATGTTGCAAAAGCACCTCAAGTCAACCCAGCTTTCCACCGGAGGGGCGACCTTCGCGCGGTTTCTTTATTCCGCGCCATTGGTGGCGCTTTTGCTTGCGGCCTACCTGCATTTTAGTGGGACACCCATTCCGCAAGTGAATGCGCGATTTTGGGTCATGGCTCTGTCTGGTGGACTCGCGCAAATCTTGGCAACAATGTGTGTGGTTGCATTGTTTTCCCACCGTAGTTTTGCCGTCGGTATTACCTTCAAGAAAACCGAAGTCCTGCAAACGGCACTGTTGAGTTTTGTCGTCCTTGGCGAAAAAATTTCAGCTTGGGGCTTGGGGGCAATTTTGGTTGGCTTTGTAGGAGTCGTACTTCTTGCCGACAATCGGGGAATGGGCGCAACTGGCTGGAAAGCAAGGCTTTTCAATCGGGCAGCGGGGCTTGGATTGTTGTCTGGCGTCCTCTTTGCGATTTCGGCAACGGGGTATAGGGGCGCGTCATTGTCGCTTGGGCTGGACGTGCCGTTTTTTGCGCGGGCGTGCTTTACTTTGGCGATTGTGACGACCAGCCAAACGGTTGCGATGGGGATTTGGCTTTTGATGCGGGAACGTGGAGAAATGACACGTGTGGTTGCCAGCTGGCGGGTTGCGGGCCTTGTTGGAGTCACATCTATGATCGGATCACTGGGGTGGTTCACAGCTTTTACGCTGCAAAACGCGGCCTATGTGAAGGCTTTGGGGCAGGTCGAGTTACTGTTTAGCTTCCTTGCAAGCACGCTGTTTTTTCACGAAAAGACGACCGAGCGGGAACGCATCGCAATGCTCTTCCTGACAGGATCTATCTTGCTTCTTGTGGTTTTTGCCTAGGAGTTGAGTCGCAGGAACAGGTTTTCTTCGTCGTTATTCTTGAAAAAGGGCACCGATTTTGGCGGTAATCCGTCGCGTAGAACTTGGGAAACTTCGGCGAGGACAACTTCGGTAATAAAGGGAAGATCAAGCTCCTTAGCGTTGGGAATTGCAATCCAATGCAGATGGGAAAGCTCGTCCGAAGCTGCCGAAAAATCGCTTGGATCGCCATGAACATGATGTGCGTCGACGAGGAAAAAGCGTGCGTCAAATCTGCGGGGGCGTCCGGGGGGCGTAATGGCGCGAAAAACAAAGGACAGACCTTCCGCGGAGGGGAGAAAACCGCGCGCAGCAAAATCTGTCCAATCAGGAGGAATATCGCTAGCCCATTGGCCTTCACGACCAAGGATCAGTCCGGTTTCTTCCCAAAGTTCCCGGATTCCAGCGACTAAAAGAGCGTGGGATAGGTTGCGAGGACTGCCTTCTTGCAAGCGCTCCAAGCATTTCCCACCAACCGTGGCGCACAAAGGAATGTCGTGATCGCCTTGGTCAACCGCGCCCCCGGGGAACACGTATTTATTGGGCATGAACGCCGCTTTTGCGCCGCGCTGCCCCATAAGAACATGCGGAACGCCGTTGATGTCGCGGTGTAAAATCGTTGTTGCCGCGTTGCGAAGGGCTGATTTATCCAAATTACCTCCTAGGAGGCGGACTTACGCACCGGTGGGACTATTCCAAATCCGTGCATCCGCTTTGCCCATTGTAGCGCCACAAATGCGCCCTTGAATCTAGGCAGAAGATAGAGCGAAAGCCCGACACAGCCAACCGTAAAAGCCGTCGCTAAGAGAAGGGGATCGGGCTGATAGCGCACAAAAACCATCAAGAGTGTTGGGGCCATAAGGTGCCCGACCACGAGGATCGTGAGATAGGCTGGGCCGTCGTCTGCGCGTTGATGATGCAATTCCTCACTGCAAACCGAACAATGTGGGCGCACTTTAAGGTAGCTCACAAGCATAGGGCCGGACCCGCAGTTAGGGCAGCGGCGGCGCCATCCACGTTTTAAGGCTTGTTTAAGGGGGCGTTCAGTTTGGGTTTGGGGCATGCTCATCACTTGATCCTATTCGTCGCGTAAACTTAGGTAACGGCGAAAGCCCTTTTTTCACAGGGGTAAATTGGAATTGCGTCGGGATGTCGCAAATTTTTCGCCTAATTGCGACGGAAAGCTTTGGGTGGCGCGTTTATTACTCAGAACATAGGCAGAAAGCACTGCTTGTGAGGTTTGAACTACAAAGGATAAATAAAGATGAAACGCACTACATTGATCGCAGGTTTGACAGCAGTTTCTATCGGCGCAGCCGCGTTGAGCACGGGGGCCTTCGCGGATGAAAAAGGCGGCAAGGGACGCCATAATGGCCCGCGCTTTAACTTCGAAGAAGTTGATTTGAACTCCGATGGTAAAATCACGGCCGAAGAAATGCAGGCCCATCAAGCAGCACGTTTCGCCGCTGTGGACACAAATGGTGACGGAAAACTTTCCGTAGAAGAGCTAAGCAGCCATTCTGAAGAAGGCCGGATGGAACGTGCTGAAAAGCGTCTCGAGAAGATGATGGAAAGAATGGATACGGATGCTGATGGCGCATTGAGTGCGATCGAAATGGCGCCAAAAGATGCGGATAAAATGTTTGAACGTCTCGACACGGACGGAGATGGTGCCGTGAGCAAAGAAGAGATGGATGCCCGCAAAGGCGGCCATGGCAAAAAAGGTGGCCATGGTAAAAAAGACAAAAGCTCAAATTAGGGCGCGTTAAGACTGTCCGAAGGGTTACGGTCCTTCGGACGACCAATCAGTTGCCAGATGATTTGAAACGAGTTACGCCCTGAGAATGTCCATGCCGCTAGATGCTCTTTCAGATGTTGCCGATGACGCCCTTTTGGTGCTGTTCGCCAACGGTGATCGGGGAGCGGCGCAGGCTTTGACGTTGCGATTGACGCCCCGTGCGTTGGGATTTGCCGCACGTATGCTTGGGGATCGGGCGGAAGCCGAAGATGTGACACAAGAAGCCATGCTGCGCCTGTGGAAAATTGCTCCAGATTGGCGGCAGGGCGAGGCGCAAGTCTCAACGTGGCTGTATCGCGTCGTTCGAAATTTATGTACGGACCGATTGCGTAAAAAACGCGGTGTGGGGCTAGATGAAATCGCTGAACCACTGGATGACTCTCCATCTGCGGTTGAGGTTATGCTAAATGAGGGTCGGGCCGCCGCGCTGAGACAAGCGCTTGCTGCCCTGCCTGAGCGGCAACGTGAAGCCGTTATTTTACGGCACATTGATGGGCTTTCAAACCCAGAGATTGCGGAAATACTTGAAATTACCACCGAGGCCGTCGAAAGTTTGACGGCACGGGGCAAACGTTCGCTTACGGCCATGTTGGCGGGAAAACGCAACGAGTTGGGATATACAGATGAGTGATCATAGAACCGATCCGTTCGACCTTGATAGCTTTTTTGAGGCCGAGAAAAAGGATACGTCAGAGCCGTCCGCAGAATTTTTGGCGAACGTTTTGGCGGATGCGACTCTTGTGCAAAATCAGCTTGGTTCAGCAAACAAGGCACCAAAGACATCTGTTGGTTTTTGGCGAACACTCAATGTGGTTCTTGGCGGTTGGCCAACGTTTGCAGGACTGGCAACGGCGACCATCGCGGGTGTTTGGATCGGGGTTAGCCCTCCGCAAGGCCTTGATACTTTGACCGATTCAGTCTTGGGCAACAGTTTTGATTATTCGGACTACCTCCCTAGCTTTGACAGCGTTTTGACGGAAGGATAGATCATGATCAAAAATCCGCCCCCCTCCCAAACCTCCCGCTTGACGCGTGGAATTCTTATCGGCTCACTGGCGCTTAATTTTCTAATTATTGGTGGCGCAATTGGGTTTATTCTCACGGCAGACAAGCATCGCCAGCCTTTGCCCTCCTCCTTTTCGGTCGGTGCCTTTACGCAAGCATTAGAGGACGTTCAACGCCAAAAAATCAGGGAAAACCTCAAAGAAAACATGGAGGTGCGGCGTAAAAATGACTGGCGGGAAAGCCGGAGGGCGTTTGCCGCATTTTTAGCGTCTTTGCAGCAGGAACCGTTCGAGCGCGCAAAGGTTGTAGATGCTTTGAATGCGATGGAAATGCAGAGCAAAACGCGGCGCATGGAGGGTACAAATGCGTACTTAGATGCCCTTGAAACGATGACCCCGCAAGAACGTTCTACCTATGTCGAAAGGTTGGAACGGGAAGTAAAGAAACATCGCTCCAGACCTAAAAAAACCTCCCCCGAGCAGAAGTAATCAAGCTGCGCTTAAATTAACCGTCACCTGATTGCGCCCGTCGGACTTTGCCGTAAACAAGGCACGATCAGCTCGGGCAAGGAGTTCAGTCAAGTTGTGACTTTTTCCATCCCCCATTGCGACGCCAATGCTTAAAGTTACGCTCAATGATTTTGGGACGGCCCCGATTGTGATTTCAGTCTGTTCCACGGCATGTCGCAAGCGTTCGGCGGCAATCCGCGCCACACTTAAGGACGTGTCGGGCATTGCGATCAGGAACTCCTCGCCTCCAATACGAGCCAAAAGATCAACACCTCGTAAATTTTCACGTATGCGTTTTGCAACTTCGATGAGGACCTCGTCGCCCGCGGCATGGCCAAAGCTATCGTTTACGCTTTTAAAGCGGTCCAAATCTAGGATCATGACTGCGAAGCTTCGTTTCGTTTGGTAGGCGCGCTCAACGATATGTCCCAAATGGGGAAGGGCATAGCGGCGGTTATAAAGGCCCGTAAGGGGATCGATCACCGCCATCCGCAAGCCATCCTGAACGGTTTCGCGCAGGCGGTCCGACTGTCGTTTGCGTTTGATTTGGGTTTTGACCCTCAAGGCAAGTTCTTCGGGGTCGAAATCATCACTGATCAGGTCGCTCGCTCCCAGATCAAGCGCTACAACTGCTTGCGAGTGGGAAGGTTGTTTTAACACCATTAAAACAGGGGTATAGCGCGTTTCCGTTCGACTCTTGAGTTCGGACAAAAGTCGCAGTCCTTCGTCAGGATGATCAAGGTCGCCTGCGATGATAAACATGTCCGGCATTGGACCATTATAGAGCGACTGTAAAGCTTCGTTCCGCGAGAGAATAGTGATCCGGTCACTGACTTTGGACTCTAGCAGGGAGCGCCATCGAAGGGCGGTTTCTTTGTGCGCCGCAATTAGAGCAACGTTTCCGGGCATTTCAAAACCCGCCTGTGCTTCTGCAAAACCCAACTCTCTGCAAGTTGACGCACGCAAGCGCAATTCATCCGCCGTACCACAAGCACGGAGTAAACTGCGGACTCGCGCCAAGAGGGTGAGTTCGTCGAGAGGCTTAAAGAGAATGTCGTCTGCCCCTGCTTTGAGGGCGCGTAATTTGGAGGTCGTATCTGACGATGAGGTGATCATAATGACCGGAATATGTTCCGTGATCGGGTCCGCTCGCAGCGCTTCACATACTGAGATTCCGTCCATTTCGGGCATTTGCGCGTCGAGGATGATCAGGTCCGGATGCTCAGAACGCGCCGCTTCAAGTGCTTGTTGGCCGCTGGCCGCTTGGATCACGTCATAAAATGCCGAAGATAGTTTTACCTTCAGGACAATTCTATTTGTCGCAACGTTGTCCGCTATAAGGATCCGTCCGGCCATGTTTCCTCACAGATTTAACTCAAATTACTGTTGAATGTCCTATTCTTTGTTTAGATTGGTTAAAAATTCCTTTCCGAAAGAGATAAAAGATGGACGAGAAATCAGCGCATACAGTTGCAATCCAAACACTTGGCTGGCTCGCGAGTGAAGATGACCTTTGGGATGTGTTTCTTGGGTCCTCAGGGGCGAACATTGAAAGCATCAAAACAAGCGCCCAAGATCCCATATTTTTGGGCTCGGTTTTAGACTTTCTCATGATGGATGATGCATGGGTCATGCGCGCCTGCGGGGCGCTTTCAATGCCAAATGAAACCCTGATGCAAGCGCGCCAAGCGCTTCCTGGTGGTCGGGATAGGAGTTGGACTTAATCGTTTGTTTATATGCGGATAGGAAGTGGTTTCCTATCCGTTTCTAGGCAGGCATGGATCAAAGATCAATTTCGATAACGCCGTTTTCGATTGCGGCTCGAGATTGGCAAAGGATGATACTGCTCGATTTCTCGGCCTTTGAGAGCACAAAATCTCTGTGCTCGACTTCGCCCGAAATGACGCCGCATTTACACACGCCACAGAGGCCGTCGGAGCATTTTATGTCCACGTGAATGCCCGCAGCGAGCAAAATATCCGATGCGCTGCTTTCCGCCGATACAGGGAGTTCACGACCGTCTTTGAGCCGAAGTGTGAAGGGAGTGTTAACGTAATCGGGCGTTTCAGGGACGGCAAAATACTCAAGATGGCGCGTGTCTTCGGGGAATCCGTTAACTTCTGCCGCGTCTATAACGCTGGCCATATATGCCTCGGGGCCGCATGTGTAGACATGGGCCCCCTCCATGAATGCCAGAACCTTGCTCAAATCCGCACGGGTTCCTTCGTCGGAGAAGTGAAAATGGACGTTTTTTGTCCAAGGATAGCCCGCGAGGTCTGCAATAAAGCCAGCATTGGTGCGCGATGAGCAGCTGTAATGAAGCGCGAATTTTTGACCAATCGCGTGTAGGCGGTGGGCCATGGCGATCATCGGAGTGACCCCAATTCCGCCGCCCATAAGATAGCTCATTGGCGCGTCTTCTGTCAGGGGGAAATGGTTGATGGGTTTGGAAACAAAGACACGGCGTCCTTGCGTGAAAATGCGGTGCATCAGTTTTGAGCCACCTCGCCCGTTGTCCTCACGCAGCACTGCGATTTGATATTTTGAACGGTCTGCGGGATCGCCTGAAAGGGAATATTGCCGAAAGAATTCCGGCGCGACAACGACATCGATATGCCCACCAGCCGTGGCTGCAGGAAGGGGATGTCCATCGGGATCTGAGAACTCGTATTTGGTGACCAGATCACCCATTTTCTCGACCTTGGAGACCACCAATTGCATAACAGGCGTGTCACCGTGATCGGCGCTGTAAATATGTTCTGTTGGCAGGCCCGCCGCGCGGCGTTTTTTATGCTCCTCAGCGGAAATCATGTTTTCATAGGCCGAGATGCCCGCTTCGCGATCCATCGGGAACGGCCAAGCATAGGGCGGCGGCGCCAGAGGAGCCGGATAGACGGCCAAGGTTTGGTCCGCGAATTTAAGATCGAGGTTCTTTTGTAACGGGCGGATACTCACGGGGTTCAGTGGAGCGCGATAGGCCGCGTCGTCGCGCATCTCAAGGTCCCACCACCATTTCTTGCCCGCGACGACTTCGCCGTTTCCAACCAAATCATCCAGCTTTGCGAGGGCTTTTGCGGTTGCCGGGAAATTCATCGCTGCCCAGCGAAACGGAGCCTCGCCGAAGAGGCCTTCGAGGTTCCAGGGGCAGGTTTTCATACAACGCCCGCACATCGCGCCATTCTCGTTGGTAACACGATATGTAGTGCATTTTTGGCTGTCGCTTTTCCATATTTCATAGCCGTTGAACATGGCCTTCGGGCCTGCCGTGATGGCGCCAGACGGACATTCGCGGGCGCATTTATTGCAGGCCTCACAGAATTTTTGCAGCCCGAAATCGATCGGTTTGTCGTGGGCCATCGGCATATCCGTCGTGACGATGCCGGATTTTAGGCGCGGACCTAGGAAGGGATTTAGGATGACTTCGCCGATGCGGGAAACTTCGCCGAGGCCAGATAGAAGGAGGAGCGGCGGGTGCAGGACCTCGTCGTCCATGACGGAATGCACGCGCGCGGTATACCCAAGCCGCCTTAGATGCCCAGCGAGCACGCCGCCAAGCAATGAAAACCGTAGGTAAGCCCGCATGCTTTGGGCGCAGGCGATCCAATCATCACCCGTCGCGCCCTCCATAGTCTCGTGGCCCTGATCGACGATCATAGAGATCGCGTTTTTATGGTAAGGCGTGATCGGCGTACCCGTCACATCATGGCTGTAATAGGCAAAGTCAGGGCAAGCGGAAAGGCCCACAGCGTCGACGCCAAGGAAGTACAGCGCGGCTTTAATATTGGCGGCGTTTTGGACGGGATCAAGGGTTGACTGATCGCGTTCCGGCGCTGCTTCGCCATCTTGAAGCAGCAAAAACGCGCCAAGGGACGGTCGAAACGCGAAGGCAGACGCAGATTTGCGCACGTAATTGCCGTTTTTTGCGGCCTCTTGGACCTTTTTTCCCATGTCGCCAAACAGGGCGCGGACAAAAAGATTGGCGCGTTTTGGAACGCGGGCAACATTTGGCGTGTCGATATAGGTTGTTGGATTATCCACCCGTTTGAGGGTTTCGAAGGGGTGCGGACCCATGGCAAAATCACGTTTTCTGTAGGGATCGCGGCGAGAGGCCGATTGGGCATGGCGACCCAATCCCGTGGTGTAACTCGCGGGGGCCTTTGCGGAGGCTGCAAGGGGCAGGTCGCCGGCCAGCTCTAAAGTTGTGGTAACAACAGCAAGCGCGAAATCTTTGCCGAGGAAGGGATTGTTGCCGTCCTTGTCAATAAGCCCCGCACAAAGCGCGAGGTGGCGCAAATGGACGTCCGTTGCGGCTTCGGTATGTGCGCGGGCGTCATGGCCCAAACTGCGAATGTAGCTCGCAAGGGTGACAGCGGTTTCCGCCGCACGTAAGCAGCTGCGTTGCGCTTCAGCGCCTTGAATCCAATCAGTGCCTTGCTCGCCTTTATGTGGTGCGCGTGGCAGGGCATAGAGGAACACAAGCGCGTGGGTGTGGTGGGTGCATTCTGCGGGAGGGACGCGCAATGACTCGCGCAGACCGGCCATGATAACATCGACACCTGCGGCCATACTCTTGGGTTGCATCGTTTCAATTTTGGCAGTCAGGCGGGCAACATCTGGATTTTTGATCGGCGTGTTCAACCAAGCACCCTTAGGAATTGCACAGGCGGACACCATCTCTGAATCACAAAAGTATCCGAAGGATTTTAGGTGGCTGGAGCGCTCGGACGGGGCACTTGGAATTTCGGCAATCTCTTTTTTGACCATCCCTTCGCGGGTGGCGTCCAGCATCGCTTGATAGTCTTGCATCGCGGAAATGATTGAGTGTTTCGGAGCATCGACAAAAGACAAACCCGTTTGCGGCGCAAGACGGCTTGCATCGATTGTCCGCGCGTCTCGTGCCAGTTTTTCCATAGGGAACCCCCCAAGATGGAACGGGCGGTTGGCATAAGAAAAAGGTTTGCTCATTGGGAAGCCTTATAGATTCGGGAGGGGGGAACCCTCGCCAGACTGAAGTTTAAGTAACAGACTGCGCAGAGCTTCCTGCTCCATCCCAGACAGTTTAGCTTCAAAGTGCGCGGCGTTTTTGCGCGCAGATTGTGTCGCCTTTTCTAGGCGTGTACGTCCAAGTTTGGTGGCCTGAACCGAGGCGCGGCGACCATCTGACTGCTCTTCATGGCGCTCAACAAGACCATCGCGCGCCATTTTGGTAAGGGCGCGCGAGGTGGCCGTGCGATCAATCCCAACAAAATCAGCAATAGCCGAAGGGTTGCGCAGGGATTCGGTATGGACTGCAAGCAGAATGCACCACGAAATCCGCGTCAGGCCGAGGGATTTCAACTCAGTCTCAAAACCACGCTCCTGAAGGCGCGCCGTTTTGCTTAGTTGATACCCAATAGATGCGTGAAGAAGGTAAGGTTTTTCTGACAACATAGTTGACGATGTCAATTATGTTAAACTGTGTCAAGCGATGGTATTTCGAAGAAATGCAATGAGGCGGTTGTCATAGGACCAGAATGCCGCGACACTACGAGGCGGTAGGTCTTAAGTTTTAGACGCTCTTTGGGAGGAGATATGGCCGACATTAAAGGTATCCTATTCGATAAGGACGGGACTCTGTTCGATTTCCATACGTCCTGGGGACGATGGACCCTCCGATTTCTGGAGGAATTGGCCGCAGGAAACGCGGCAAAGCAGCGCGTTTTGGCGGATGCTCTAGGATTTGATATCGACAAATGCCGTTTTAAGGCAGAGTCACGCGTTATTGCGGGCACGCCAGACGATATCATCAGCGACCTACTTCCGCATCTGCCAGGGGCGAGCCGAGAAGGCCTCCTCCAATCGATAAATCATTCGACGGCAACGGCTGAAATGATCGAAGCCGCGCCATTGGGCCCTTTATTGCGAGGGTTATTGGCGCGTGGGCTCGTACTCGGGGTTGCGACGAATGATGCCGAAGTACCGGCTTTGGCCCATTTGCGGGCGGCAAAAATCGAAGAGCATTTTGAGTATGTCGTTGGATTTGATAGCGGTTATGGGGCAAAACCTGCGCCGGGCATGTGCCTTGGGTTCTGTCAAAAAACAGGGTTGGACCCGTCCAGCGTGGTCATGGTTGGCGACAGTCGGCACGACTTAAGCGCGGGCCGTGCGGCCGGAATGAAGACTGCTGCGGTACTGACTGGCGTCGCTACGGAAAGGGATCTTGCGCCTTTTGCAGACGTCGTAATGCCACATATCGGGCATTTACCTGCGTGGCTTGAAGCTCAAACCAAACAGGAGGAGCGTGTGTCGATCGCGAGTTGATTTCGCGACGACAGGGGTTCTGAAATCTTCTGAAAATTTTATCGGTTAGGGATAGTCTTGGCTGTTTCTTAAGAAGCGCCCCTTACGGTTGGACAACCAATCAAGGGGGGTGGCATATGCACGGATTGATCAACCGTTCTATTCAGTGTTTTACACGCGACATTTATGGACCTCAGGTCTGGAGCAATGTTATTGCGCGATCGGAATTTGAATCCGACAATTTTGAAACCATGCTTTCCTACACGGACGAAAGCACTTTTGTTCTGCTGGATAGTTTATCATCGGAATTGCGACGGAATCGCGAGGAAATTCTGGAAGATTTGGGAACTTATTTGGTTTCACACAAGAATGTCGAGGCGCTGAGAAGGCTATTGCGATTTGGCGGGACGACATTTCAAGAGTTTCTACACTCCCTCGATGATTTGCATGATCGCGCGCGATTGGCGGTATCGGATTTAGAGTTACCTCATCTTGAATTAAGAGAGCATGCTCCAGGAAAGTATAGTTTGAATTGCAGTTCGAATATGCAGGCATTTGGGCCGAATTTTGGCCACGTTATGGTTGGGCTTTTGCGCGCAATGGCCGATGATTATGGCTCCCTTGTCCTTTTGGAGCATCAAGGTGGCCAGCACGGTGTCGAAACCATATCGATCGATGTGCTTGAAAGCGCGTTTGCAGAAGGGCGCGCGTTCACTTTGGCAGATAGGGTTAGTTAGGTGAAAGATAAAACAATGAAACTTGATTTTGAACAATGCTCTCACCTTATGCCGATGCACGCGTTGATTTCACATACGGGGCATATTTTACACGTAGGTGACACGCTCGCTAAGCTTTTTTCCGAAGAAACGCTTGAGGGAAAACGGTTTTTAGAAGTGTTTGAGTTGGCACGACCGCGCGCAATCCGGACAATGGAAAAGTTTAGATGTCTGCTTGGTCAGAAGCTTTATCTGAGGGGGCGCGGTCACCGAAAAATCCAATTGGTGGGGTTGGCCGTCCCGGTCGAAGGAAGTGAAAATCTCCTCGTCAATCTATCGTTCGGTATCTCTGTTGTGGATGCGGTTCAAGCCTTTGAATTGACCAGCGCGGATTTCGCGGCAACCGATTTGGCCGTCGAAATGCTCTATCTCGTAGAGGCAAAGGGACTCGCAATGTCCGAGATCTCTGCATTGAACGAACGTTTACAGGGGGAGAAAAATGAAGCCGAAGAATTGGCTGCTACGGATACGCTTACTGGCTTAAAGAATAGGCGCGCCATGGACCACTATCTTGCGCGGTATTTAAAAAGTGGCAAGCCGTTTACGCTGATGAACATGGATCTGGATTTTTTTAAAGCTGTAAATGACAATATGGGCCATGCTGCCGGTGACCGGGTTCTCTTGCGTGTGGCTGAGGTTTTGAACGAAGAGACACGTGATGACGATGTTGTTGCCCGGGTTGGTGGCGATGAATTTGTCATTCTGTTTAAGGGGCTCGCGAGAGAGGAACGGTTGGAAGATATTGCCAATCGCCTTATTTCTCGATTGGAGGAACCCATTCCATACAAAGACCAAATGTGCGAAATTTCATGCAGCTTGGGCTCGACGATCTCGAGCAACTACGAAATGCCTAATGCTGAAGGCATGCTTAATGATGCCGATATTGCGCTCTACGCGTCTAAAAATAGAGGACGCGCTTGCCACACATTATTCGCAAACTTGGCATCAACGCGTTGTCTTATCGAGCAAAACAGGTAGATTTGAAGAAAGTTTCAATTCGGTGCCTTGTCCACGAGACTATGCACCGCGACTCGCTCCTACGAGTATTGTAAACACTGACTGCGCGTGACTACAATGCAAGCTGGCTACATTGGGCACGTGGAAACTGAACCCCAAAGCCTTTGCTGAGCGCCTGACTTCTTTATCGCCGCGCAGCAGTCGGTTGCCAAACCTGTGCTAGACGGCTTAAACTCGAGAGGCTCTGGCTAAAGCCGTAGGATTATTCAGTGGCAAGTTTATGTTCCCGTTGACACTCTGGCAGAAGATGTTGGCCGGTTTGTGTTTCCTAAACCGTCCCTTGTGATGAAAGCGGATGTTGTTCTAGAAAGCTCATTCACTTGGCTCTGCATATCTACGGTTGCAGCGGTAGTTTCTTCAAACATTGCTGCATTCTGCTGAGTCACTTGGTCAAGTTGACTAACCGCCAAGTTGATTTCAACCAGTCCGTCAGATTGGGCTTGGGCTGATGAAGCGATCGCTGAAACCTGTCCTGATATTTCTGAAACCGAAGTTACGATAGCTTCTAAAACGTTTCCGGTTTCTCCAACAAGAGAAACGCCCCGTTCAATTTGACGCGAGCTAGCGGAAATCAGTTCGTTAATTTCGCGTGCCGAAGCCGCACTGCGCTGAGCGAGATCGCGGACCTCTGTTGCAACCACCGCAAACCCCCTCCCAGCGTCGCCCGCGCGTGCCGCCTCGACTCCTGCGTTAAGGGCCAGCAAGTTCGTTTGGAAGGCAATATCGTCGATTACTTTGATCACTTTGGAAATCTGTTTTGCAGACTCTTCGATTTCTCCCATGGCTGCCACAGCGTCTTTTACGACAAATCCTCGTTGAGTAGCGTTTTCCACCGTGCTGGAAACAAGGGTATTGGCATGCTTAGCGCCTTCTGCGGCAATCCGAACAGATTGAGTTAATCCATCTAGACCTGCGGCTGTTTCTGCAAGGGTTGCGGCCTGTCGCTCAGTTCTTTGCGCAAGGTCTTCCGCGGCACGGCCAATATCATTTGTTGAACCCTGGATTTGAGACGCGTTCGCTAAAACGTTCACCATTGCCTCGCCCAAAGTCCTGACAGCCTCATTGAAATCCTGACGTAACTGCTCGTATTCAGGCTGGAATACGATATCAATTGACGCAGTTAGATCGCCAGATGACAGGCGCTGCAGCCCGCCACGCAATGCTTCAACAACTTCGGATTGCATGCGCTCTTGTTCAAGTTGAGCCTGCCTTTGCTCTGCTTCCATCGCACGCGTTTCTGCTTCTATCTGACGCGCCTTTTCGGATTGTTCAGCCGAATTGCGAATGGCTTCTTCCGCTTTAGCAAGGGCTTCTTGTGCCTCGGCGTGCGCTGCCTCTGCGGCCGCCGCACTTTCATTTGCATGGACAAGCGCTTGTTCTGCCTTCGCCTTTTCTGCACTGAGTTCTGTATTGCGTTCCATTGCGTCCTTGTTTTGCGCCAGACGTGTTCGGACCGCAATAATGAGGGCGAAGGTTTCGATGGCGACAACAAGGCCGTGGAAGAGAGATCGTCCAATATTTGCGACAGCGTCCGTGGAGGGATAAATTAGCGTTGGCGTCAAAACACTTAGCGACAGATGGTGTACAATAATTGCAGCGGTCGCAATGAGAATGACGCGGATATCAGAAAGAGCAATGAGGGCTGCTAGGACAGCAAAAAAGACCATGTGGCTGTCAATTTGCCAAGGGTGGCCGATAAATATGCCCGTCAGGATCATCGCGTGGCCGATAAGGCCGAGCGACACGCCAATGCGTCCCAGCGCAGGAGAACCGCGCAGCGAAAGCAGTGCAAGGAGCGCAAATGCAAGCGACGCACCAAGTGCGATCATCCAATTGGATCCAACAACAAAAGCTATTGCCACATTCGCCGCCGTGAAAAGGAAACCAGCGTACGCCATCCATTTTGCAGCGACGTTTTGGCTTTCAGCGAAAGAGTTCATTTCATTTGTCATTTATGCCCCGCAAAGTTGAGAAATTATTTGGCCGTCTAGGACCGCCCACGCACCAGCGTGTTTTAGGCGCGCTTCTAGGCCAGGCGTATCGCTGGCTGCGAAGGCTGCAAATGGAGCGGTTTCTGGACCAACAGAGTCGGCCTTTGCGCGTAGAATAATGTCTTGTGCGTTCTGCCACGGTGGTGCAACAACCAGCATGACTTGCCCTTCGGTCACCGGGGCAGAGAGGACAACCGCTGCAGGTGCAGCAAGTAGCCCCAATACGCACATTAGAAAAATAGCAACTCTATCCATAGAAACTCCATTCCGAGCCTATGGTTTGCCATTTAAAGACTGAAGGGCGCGTTAATTCTGGTGAGCCTCACAGAACACATTGCTTAGAATTATATCTATTCTCACGGGAGGGGTGTTTTGTACCGCAAATAGTTTATCCACAGATTTCAATTACTTGAAATCCAAAAATAAAACCACTGATGCGATGAAATACACAAAGGTGGTAGTCCATAGGGGAGTTGAACCCCTCTTTCCAGGTTGAAAACCTAGCGTCCTAACCGATAGACGAATGGACCATACCTTGTGTGAGACGGGTTTTAGGGTTTGTGCGTGGTTGGTGCAAGGGTAAATTTGCTAAAATTGCGAAAAAAACTTCGAAACTTAAAAAAGTGAAATGAACAAGCTTTTGAGGCCTTTAAACACTAGGCTTCTGAGGCGCGGCTTGCATCTTCGAGGCGCATCTGCGGTTTCTGTCTGCCGGCCCAAGTGTTGATTTCGAGCCGTCCAGCGAGGTGAAAACGTGCCCCGCCGTGATTCTCCAAGGCAGGACCGAGATCTGAGTCGAACGCTCCAAAACAAATGGCTTCTATTCGGGGCCCGATTCCGTCGCCGAATGTGATCTTGAGGTGACTTTCGCCGACTCGTTTTGTGAAGAAAATCTGTTGGTCTGAAAATGCGAAGCGGGGGGCGGGGGCGGAGGCGCCAAAAGGGCCTGCAGTCTCAATCTGTTCAATGAGTTCAACCGTTACCGCGCCGGGCATCAGCATTCCATCCAGTCGCAAATCGGCAGGGCCGGCATTCCCCGCACCTTGTTTGGCCAAAAGTTCGCTCAGGCGTGCCATCGCTGGTTCGAGTTTATCTTCTTCTATCGACAATCCGGCCGCCATTTTGTGACCGCCGCCTTTAATGAGTAGACCTTCCGATGCAAGCTTTTGAATGGCGGCTCCTAAATCGACGCCAGAAATCGATCGCCCAGATCCTTTTCCTTCGCCATTATCAAGGCCGATTACGATAGCAGGGCGGTTGGTTTTTTCTTTGAGCCGGCTCGCGACAATTCCAACGACTCCGGGATGCCAGCCGTGGCCCGCGGCCCAGACCAAGGGCGCGTCCAAGCCACGGTTTTCGGCCTGTTCCATTGCGGCGGCACGCACGCCTTCTTCAATCTCACGACGCTCTGAGTTGAGTTGGTCCAGACGTTCCGCAAGCGCTTGCGCTTCGTTGGGATCCGTTGTGGCGAGGAGGCGCGCGCCAAGGTCGGCTTTGCCGATCCGTCCGCCCGCGTTAATGCGGGGGCCGAGGAGAAATCCAAGGCTGTAACTATTGGGGGCCGTGTCCATGCGCGCGACGTCTGCGAGGGCCACAAGGCCAAGACGGGCGCGGTTGGCCATCACTTTGAGGCCTTGGCGCACCAACGCACGGTTCACCCCAATCAGCGGGGCTACATCGGCCACTGTGCCCAAGGCCACGAGGTCGAGCATCGCCATGAGGTCTGGGCCTTTTGCCTGCGCTTCACGGAGTTGTCGGTTGGCCTCTACCAACATCAGAAACACAACGGCGGCGGCGCAAAGATGCGCGAGGTCGCCGCTTTCATCTTGGCGGTTTGGATTCACAACCGCGTGGGCGTCGGGCAGGGTTTCCGCACCGAGGTGGTGGTCAAGGATGACAACTTCGGCCCCCTTAGCGGCGGCCACCGGCCCGTGGGAAACGGTGCCACAATCGACGCAAATGATGAGGTCATGCTCAGCGGCGAGTGCGGCCATAGCTTCGTCGTTTGGGCCATAGCCTTCGTCAATGCGGTCGGGAATATAGAGGGTCGCTTGGCACCCCATTTGGCGCAACCAGTCGATCAAAAGCGTCGCAGATGTGGCGCCGTCCACGTCGTAATCTGCGAAAATGGCGATACGTTCTTTGGTATTTACCGCTTTGAGAAAGCGGGTCGCACCCTTTTCCATGTCCAGCAAGCTGCGCGGATCAGGAAGGAGGTCTCGCAGGGCTGGGGCGAGGAAGCTATCAACGTCAGCCGCTGCGACGCCCCGTTTTGCCAGAATGCGGCACAGGGCAGGGGGGAGTTGGGTCTGTTGTTCCAATGCCAACGCCGCGCGATCTTCATCGCCTGTGGGGCCACACCAGCGGCGTCCATTTAGAGATTTGGAAACGTTGAGAAAATCTTGCATATGGCCCCCGTTTGTTTTGGGTATCTTATCAGCCATATTTACGACATGCACCCCAACAATTAGGGGCAAGTCAGTGTCGCGCGCTGGTAAAGGCGCGCGACGTTATCTCTTATTTTGTTGGGTTACGGTACAACATGCGCCGCACGGAACCGGTTTTTGAGCGCATCAAGATTGTTTCCGTTGTGAGAAAGCCAATTTCGCGTTTGATCCCCGAAACAACGGAGCCATCGGTTACGCCCGTCGCGGCAAAAATCACGTCCTGTGTCACCAGATCATCGCGGGTGTAAATGCGATCAAAATCGGTGATGCCGATCTTAGTGGCACGGCCACGCTCATCGTCATTGCGGAACATGAGGCGTCCGTAAATCTGGCCGCCCATACATTTCAGAGCCGCCGCAGCCAGAACACCTTCTGGTGCGCCGCCAGAACCCATATACATGTCGATACCCGTGATCGCGGCTTCGGCACAGTGGATCACACCAGCGACGTCGCCATCGGTGATTAAACGGATTGCCGCGCCTGTTTCGCGCAACTCCGCGATCATGGCTTCGTGGCGCGGGCGTTCCAAAACGCAAACCGTGATATCTTTGGCGTTGCACCCTTTGGCCTTTGCAAGAGCTGCAACGCGCTCTGACGGCGACATGCTGAGGGTTACTGTATCTATGGCGAATCCAGGGCCGATAGCCAATTTGTCCATGTAAACGTCTGGTGCGTGCAGCATGGAGCCGCGTGGGCCCATTGCGATCACGGTTAGCGCGTTTGGCATGTCTTTTGCTGTAAGGGTTGTTCCCTCAAGCGGATCAAGTGCAATATCGACGGCGGGGCCAGTGCCCGTGCCAACTTTTTCGCCGATATAAAGCATAGGAGCTTCGTCGCGTTCGCCTTCGCCGATCACAACCACGCCGTTGATATCTAGCATGTTCAATTGGTCGCGCATGGCGTTTACGGCGGCTTGGTCGGCGGCCTTCTCGTCTCCGCGTCCAATCAGGTTCGCGCTCGCAATCGCGGCAGCTTCGGAGACGCGGGCAAGGCCCAACGATAACATTCGGTCATTAAAATCAGTGGCATTTGCCATGGTGTTTTCCTTGCTCTCACTAAAGGGACGGTCAAAGTCAGGGGCGGGCCGGCCCAGTAACTTTAAACTGTTTCGATACGAATGGCGACCGGAGCCGAGGCCAAAACGGACGAGTTTTGAAATCCGACGAACGCGTTTTCCAACGCGTCGGGGGTCGTTTTATGGGTAACAATCAATACGGGTGCTGTTTGGGCCTTGTGCTCATACTGGCGCATCCGATTGATGGAAACGCCTGCTTCTCCCAAGGCCGAGGCAATTTTTGCCAAAGCTCCGGGTTTGTCCAGAAGCTCTAGACGGAGATAATAGGGGGCGGATGTACCCGAGACCGCGCTGCGCGCGGTTTCCAGCGCCTCGGCGGGTTTGCCGAATGTCGCAAGACGTGTCCCACGAGCGATGTCCATAATATCCGAAAGTACCGCGCTTGCGGTTGGACCTTCGCCAGCACCTGCGCCGCGTAAAACGATTTGGCCGACGTCATCGCCTTCCAAAACGACCATATTGGTACCGCCTTCAAGCTGCCCAAGCGGCGAGTCTGCGGGCACCAAACAGGGGGACATGCGCTGCTCTAGGCCGCGTCCTGTGCGCTGAGCGACACCCAAAAGTTTGATGCGATATCCCATGTCGGCGGCGTGATGAATATCTTCAATTGTGATGCGCTGGATGCCTTCAAGCTCCACGCCTGCAAAGTCGATCTTGGTGCCAAAAGCAATGGCGGACAGGATCGCAAGCTTGTGCCCTGCATCAACGCCTCCCACATCAAGGTTTGGATCGGCCTCAAGATAACCAAGTTGACTGGCTTCCTCGAAGACTTGCTCATAAGTGAGGCCGGCGCTCTGCATCCGTGTAAGGATATAGTTGCAGCTGCCGTTCATGACGCCCATCACACGGGAAATTTCGTTGCCAGCCAAGCCCTCAGTGAGGGCCTTAACGACGGGAATTCCCCCCGCAACGGCCGCTTCAAATCGAATGACGCAGTCTGCTTTTTCAGCGGCAAGTGCAAGGGCATGCCCGTGGATAGCAAGCAAGGCTTTGTTGGCGGTCACAACATCTTTGCCTGCGGCAAGTGCAGCCTCCATTGCGTCCTTTGCCGCGCCTTCACTACCGCCCATCAACTCAACGAATACGTCGACATCATCTCGTTTTGCCAAGGCTACGGGATCATCTTCCCAAGCATAATCTGACAGCACAACGCCACGATCCTTGTCGCGGGAGCGCGCGGAAACGGCGGTGATAACGATGGGGCGACCGGCGCGATCCGCCAGCAAATTCGCCTTCTGGCGTAGGATTTTGACAACGCCAACTCCTACAGTCCCCAGTCCAGCAATTCCGAGTCGAAGTGGCGTGGTCATAGGAAAGTCCTTGGTGCTAGGGGCAGGGTGTTTTCGATGTCTGATTTCTTAGGCGTCTGTTAGCGGGAATTAGCGCCGGTTGCAACGCAACTTTCCTCGCTATTCGCTTTGTTTTGCAGGTGCTTTAGACGAAATATGCTAAAGGGGGCGGTGTCTTTCAATGGCTGCTAGGAGTTTTTGACGCGAGATCGGGTCAAGGACGGGCCCGCGCAAGGCGGCGGCGCGCGCTTTTAAGGCGGCGGTTCCTACGAGTTGTGTGGAGGGGGCCGCCACGGTTGGATAGGCTGCAATCAAGGAGGATAAGGGCAAAAGCGATGGAAACTTCGCCGCGCGATCAATTTCGCTGACTTGCGCGCCGATGTCGGGCGCAGAGGAGCAACTCATCAACGCGAAAAATGTTGCGAATAGGTAAGGTAAACGAAGCGACAAGGCGGACTCAAAAGCTAAGAATAGTGAGCTTTGGTTATAGTCGTTGGTCGCAAAAGAACAAGAAGGCGATGCCGATGGGGGTTCTCTCTGGATCATGAACGTTTGTTCATTTAAAAGAAGATATGGCACGCAAAACTGGTTCACACTCCAATATCACAGGCCCTCGCATTCGCGAGGTGGCTCTTTCGCTGTTTGCGCAACAAGGATTCGCAGCCGTTTCTATGCGCAAAATCGCCAGTGAAGTTGGCGTGCAAGCGGGGGCGTTGTATTTGTATACGCCCGACAAACAAACGCTGCTTTTTGATCTGATGCAAAGCCACATGGACGAGTTATTGGCCGCATTTGACACCGTTGAAATCGCGGGATCCGCCCGCGCGCGGCTAGAACAATTTGCGCGGTTTCATATCGGATTTCACATGGAGCGGCCTGACGCGGTTTTTGTCGCCTATATGGAGTTGAGAAACCTAGAACCTGCGAATTTCACCAAGATTGAGGAGCTGCGACGCCAATACGAAAGCCTGTTGGAGAATATCGTAAAGGCGGGGCAGGCCGAGGGTATTTTTGATGTACCCGACAGCAAGCTTGCGACGATGGCTTTGATCGCCATGCTCACGGGGGTGAACACGTGGTATCGCGAGGGCGGGCGCATGTCGCGCGCTGAGGTCGAAGATGTTTACGCGCAGATGGCGCTGAAGGCCGTCGGCGCGTAAAGTTTTGATTTAATGCGCAGGTTTGATGAAGGTTCCGTTGCGCAAGTCTGCGAAAGCCTGTTGAAGCTCTGCTCGTGTGTTCATCACAATCGGTCCGTGCCAAGCAACGGGTTCTTGGATCGGCGCACCCGAGATAAGCAAAAACCGGATGCCTTTTTCGCCTGCTTGAACGGTGACCTCGTCACCTGAGCCAAATCGAACCAAAGTCCGGTTGCCCGACATATCGCGAATATTGACCTCTTCGCCGCGCACTTCTTTCTCGAGGAGAACACCCGTCGGTCTTGAAGCATCGGCGAAACGGCCCGACCCGTCGAAAATATAGGCGAAGGCCCGACGGTAGGTGTCGATCTTGAAACTCTTTTTCACACCAGCGGGCACGTAAATATCGAGGTACTGCGGATCGGCGGCGACGCCATCAACAGGGCCGCTTTTCCCCCAAAAATTTCCCGTGATAACTTTTACGCGCGTGCCGTCGTCGTCGATGATTTCAGGTATATCGTTTCCTGTGACATCTTGGTATCGCGGCGTGGTCATCTTGAGATCACCCGGTAAGTTGGCCCAAAGCTGGAAGCCATGCATTTGGCCCGCAGCATTCCCGCTAGGCATTTCTTGGTGCATAATCCCAGAGCCAGCGGTCATCCACTGCACATCGCCTGCGCCCAAAGTGCCCACATTTCCAAGGCTATCACCGTGTTCGACGGAGCCTGACAACACATAGGTTATGGTTTCGATGCCACGATGGGGATGCCACGGGAAGCCGGCGGCAAAATCCTCGGGCCTTTCGTTGCGGAAATCATCGAACAACAGGAACGGGTCCAACATATCGGGGTTTTCAAACCCAAAGGCGCGGTGCAATTTAACGCCAGCGCCTTCAATGGTTGGCTTGGCGAGGGATGTATCCAAAATAGGGCGAATTGACATTTTCTTGTCCTTTCAAACTGTGTGATACGAAGATAGTCGCTCCAATGCCTTTGCAAAATAGCACATTCAGCACAGCGTCTGTGCATTAATGCGCGCTTCAAAACCCTACCCAGTATCCGCGCTATCATTTCGCCGACAAGCAAGGTACACCGACGCCTGCATTTAGGGAGGTCACAATGACACAAGAGACGCATGAACCAGAAGTCGTAGCGGCGGAAAACGAGCCACAGAACGCGCCTGACGTTCCTTTTGCAGAAGCAAAGCCCTCGGCGCCACGACGTTTGATGGGGCTCGCAGTTATTTATATGTTGGGTGGGTTGCTGCTCTATATTTCATTCGTGAAGCCCCCAGCAGAGCTCCTTTGGCAGGTGTTTTTGATCCTGTTCGGTCTGCTCATTATGTATCTTGGGGAACGGATGCGCAAAGCGACGCTTCAATCGATATTCTTGACGGCCGAAGGACTGGTTACGTCGGACGGTATTAAAATCGTTGATGTGGATAATGTGAAGTCAATCGACCGTGGCGTGTTTGCTTTTAAACCGTCAAATGGCTTTACCGTTCTTATGCACAAGAAGCAGGCGCGCGCTTGGTCCCCCGGCATTTGGTGGCGTTTGGGACGTCGTGTAGGGGTTGGCGGGGTTATTCAAGCATCGCAAACAAAAAGCATGGCCGAAATTCTCGCGATGATGGTGCATCAACGGATGCACGGTCCAGACGAAAATATGGAGCCTTAAAAGCTATTCAACACAGGTTTCCCAGCACAGCTTTGGTGCGAAGCGTGAGCGTGTGACGGCAAGTTCGGACATTTCCAAGAGGGGAATGCCAACGTTAAATACGGGTTGATAATTCATAAAGGTTTCAATCATCAACACACGATCATGCACGGGCATAACGGGAACGCGGTCCCCATAAGTTGCGACATCTACATCCGTGAGAGTGTAGTTGTTTCCGGTTGCAAAGGACCAGTCCTTGACCAAAACGCGCGCGTCTTTGTCGCATTCTTCGGTACAAACGACCGAAGTGACGCGTATCCAAGTGTCGTCATCTGCCGAGTTGGACAAAAATTCGAACATGTCCAACAAGCCTTCAATATAGGGCGCATCCACAACGTCGAGCTGGCGGCTGAGCATATCGGCCACGGTAAAAGTCGCTTTGAGATTTGTGCTCCGCGCTTGGAAGGCATCAAAAAAAGCGAAGGTCGCCACATAGGCCCAGCACAGAAGCGGGAACATGATGATTGCTTCGACCGTCATACTGCCTTCATTGCCCACCATGAAGCGGCGCAGCAATGGAATGTGCGTTTGGCGCGTCTCTTTGGATTTGAAGATGTGTTTCATATCAATTTGGCTCGTTTACAAAGGCTGAAACGGAAATCAAAGCATATCCGCCATCTGAGTCGTGTTTTGGAAGATCCAACGCGAATTCTGAGGATTTAAAAAACGGGTCCACAATGACACATGCGCGAACCAACATCATTTCGTTTTGAGTGCCGCCGTTAAAGGCTGTGAGCGGTTTGATTTCGGAACCACGGTCGAGGCATTTGGTTGCCGTTCCTAGCGGGGCCCAAGTCTCTGTGGAAACGGGGCGCAACTCAATCAATATCACGTCGATGCAATCTGGAATAATGCCTGCGAGTTTGCAGATTTTTTCTTTGAGCTCGTCGTGTGTTGGCGGGTTCCAAGTTCCAAGGCGCAAATCGCGGACCGAAAGATCCACCGCGCGTTCAAGCATGACGTGACGAACTTTTAGAACCCCGATCTCTACCGATCCAAGCAAAAAGCTTATGAGAAACGGGAAGAGGATCACGAACTCGATGGTCGCCGATCCCGCTTCGCTCTGCGCAAATTTACGCAAAAGCCGCTTGGGGAGGGAGAGGGGCGATATCATTGAGTGAGCCTTAGACGATTGATTTGGCTGGCGATCGCTGCGAATGCCGCAGAAATATTTGTCCCGTCCACATCAAAG
Source organism: Falsihalocynthiibacter sp. S25ZX9 (assembly GCF_041205405.1). Classification (NCBI taxonomy): domain Bacteria; kingdom Pseudomonadati; phylum Pseudomonadota; class Alphaproteobacteria; order Rhodobacterales; family Roseobacteraceae; genus Falsihalocynthiibacter; species Falsihalocynthiibacter sp. S25ZX9. The sequence goes on along the minus strand of NZ_JBGFCD010000010.1, from coordinate 73,437 downwards.
AAGTGGTTCTCGGTGCTTGCACAGTCGCGCATGACATCAAGATAGGCATTTTCAACTTCGAAACCGATTGTGAATATCAGGATCTTTTTCTTTTTTGCGGCGTCGCAGGATTCAAAAAGGTTTGCGTCCTGCATTGTAGGAGTGATCCCTGTATTCAACCTTGAGGTCTGGGAGTCATACAGGGGGCTGTATTGCTTAATCCACGACTCAGTTTTCATGGCGAACAGTTCGGGCCACGTGACCTGTTTTATGGAGTTCTCGTCGTCCATGTCGACTTCGACGTATGAATAGGTGGGAACCATCACGCATCGCTGATACCACCGGCCTCTACGGTTCTGATACCAAGTGCACTCTTCCTCTTCGCCGGTGACTTCATAGGTGCCGGGTGAGCTGACCCAGTCGCCTGTGCTTAATTCCTTAAACTCGTCGCGCTCTTCGTAATAGATAAAGAGGTTGTCTTCGCCTGAAACCAATTCCTGATAAACAGGCGTGGCGCCACGACGTTTGAGTAAATTCATAAGCGGACGACCCTCGTGTTTACCATCCGTCATCAGAACGATCACTTTTGAGGAATCCCGTACATTAATTCCATCACCAAACGGTAAGGGGCGCTCTGAGTAGACAGGATCGATATTTGGGTTGTCTTTTTCGGTTATCGCTTGAATCGCAGGTTGCGCCACAGGATCGAGAAGCCCGACACCCCATTTCATCCCTTGGTCGATGGAGGTGGACTTGTCTGCGTAAAGGCTATTGATAAACGTATCTACGTCGGAATAGTCGCTCAGCATCGGTTGAATATCTCGCCCCGATCCCGTTGTATCACAGTAAAAATAGCTAGGCGATCTGGAGGAGTTATTCCAGTAGTCAAAATGCGCAGATTGTAACAAATCACCTGACATGCTGATGCTCGTCGACTTGAAGTCATCGGAGCTGAAATCAACGCAACGCGAAAACGTATGGTCCGAGAATACGCCATATTGTTCGGATAGATCGGCGCCCACGTCGACTTGTGCTGCGTAAGGAACGATCGATAGGGAAACGCGCCCGTCTTCGACGGTACATTCCTGCTCGCGGTTTGGATCGCTTGGATTGCAGAGCATTGCGTATCCGAATTCTTTGGCGGCTTTTTGAAGCTCGTAGAGTTTTGAATTGCCAGACTCTGAAGTGTACCGCATGGACCCGGACACGTCGACGACAAGCGAAATTTCAACATCGGTAATGCCTTCTTCGGCAGAACCGAAGGCAGGCGACGACAAATGATCTACACCTGCGAGGCGCATAAAGGAGGTATCAATTTCGAGGGAAGTCGATGCTTTTACCCAACGATAGTTCCTCAAACCTGCGGACTCGATGGTCTTATGTTCAATCTGAATGTCGAAACCGGTTAAACCGGATTTCTCAAAATAATCGCGGACAACGAATTCTGGATCGAGTGACTGGTCTAGGCTCGCAGCGGCGAGGATTGCGCGATCGAGGGTGTATTGCATGCGTGTACGTTGCGTCTCAAGATAGATGACATCAACGGCGATACCACCGACCATCAGCATGACGAGGAAAATGAAAAGTGAAAATACGATCAGCGACCCGTCTTCATTCCGGCCAAAGGATTTCAATCCCCGCAAGCGCGCGCCAAACGATTTCCCAAAGCGGGTTGGGGTAAACGTTGGGCTGACGTTAGCCACAGAATTTTTCCAATTTTCAAACATATCATTTGCCTTTTCCGGAGTCCAAAAACACAGACTCCCTTACACGACACGCAAAGTGCGCCAACGGGTTTTATGATTGAGACTTGTGGCGGAATTAGGGCGCAGATAGGACGGAAAGGCAATTTTTATGAGAAAATTGAGATATTTAACGAAAAATTAGCCGTTACTGTCGACGGTTCGGCGACAATCTAATGAGAGGGTTAAAATTGTTGAATTTGGGCGCGAACTGCGCGATGCCACAGTTGTGTACGGCCTTCGTCCTGTTCGGTTTAAATTTCTTTCGGTGTTACCGTTAACAGAAGTGGCATGTTTATCATTAATACCTAGTCTGGCTGTAACTATATACGCACGGTGATTCGCATTGTCGCGTTTTGGGAGGGCTATCTATGACTGAAATGCAAGAAACGAGTTTTCGGGAATCCGTTGACCTTATGTTCAACAGGGCGGTTGCTTTGATGGATTTGTCGCCGGGCTTGGAGGAAAAAATTCGCGTCTGTAACGCGACCTACACTGTGAGATTTGGCGTGCGCTTGCGGGGGCAAATTCAAACATTCACAGGCTATAGGTCGGTTCACTCGGAGCATATGGAGCCCGTTAAGGGGGGTATTCGCTACTCCATGGGCGTCTCGCAGGATGAAGTCGAAGCCCTTGCAGCCTTGATGACATATAAATGCGCGTTGGTTGAAGCGCCTTTTGGTGGCTCAAAAGGCGGTTTGTGTATTGATCCCCGTGAGTATGACACCCATGAGCTTGAGCTTATAACACGTAGATTTGCGTACGAATTGATTAAACGCGACCTTATTCACCCAAGCCAAAACGTCCCCGCTCCGGATATGGGGACGGGCGAGCGGGAAATGGCTTGGATTGCCGACCAATATGCACGCATGAATACAACCGATATCAATGCGCGGGCTTGTGTTACGGGCAAGCCTTTGAATGCAGGTGGTATTGCGGGGCGCGTTGAGGCAACCGGTCGAGGGGTTCAATACGCTTTGAAGGAGTTTTTCCGCCACGAAGAAGATAAAGCAGCGGCGGGCTTGTCGGGTAAATTGGATGGCAAGCGCGTAATTGTGCAGGGACTTGGAAATGTTGGATACCATGCAGCCAAATTTCTTTCCGAAGAAGACGGTTCCAAAATTATTGGCATAGTCGAGCACGATGGCGCGCTATTGGATGAAGATGGCTTAGATGTTGAGGCCGTACGGCATTGGATCGTTACGCATGGGGGTGTTACTGGATATCCAGAAGCGAAGTATATTGCGCAGGGCGCAAAGCTGCTCGAGCATGACTGCGATATTCTAATTCCTGCGGCGCTTGAGGGCGTTATCAACCTTAAAAACGCCAAAAACATCAAAGCTCCACTTATTATCGAAGCGGCCAACGGGCCCGTGACTGCGGGTGCCGACAAAATTCTTCGCGAAATGGGCTGCGTAATCATTCCGGATATGTATGCCAATGCCGGCGGTGTAACGGTTTCCTATTTTGAATGGGTGAAGAACTTAAGCCATATTCGATTTGGCCGCATGCAGCGCCGTCAGGAAGAGGGGCGGCACCAATTGGTTGTGGATGAACTCGAGCGGCTTTCCGCAGACAAAGAACTCGGATGGACTCTGTCCCCTGATTTCAAGACGAAATACCTTAAGGGCGCCGACGAATTAGAGCTTGTGAGATCGGGCCTAGACGACACAATGCGCACTGCCTATCAATCGATGCGCGAAGTTTGGCACGGTAGAGAAGACGTGACTGATCTGAGAACGGCTGCCTATTTGGTATCCATTGGAAAGGTTGCTGCAAGTTATCAGGCGAAAGGCCTTTAACCATTTCTTCCCCCCAAACCCAGAATGGTCTGGGGGGAGATCCTCTAAAATAGGTGCGTTTTAGGCATCGAAAAACGCATCAGGCGCTAGACTCTCCCAATCAGGATAGGGATACTGGCTGCTATGAGTTTACCCACTGGATTCCTTGACGAGTTGCGCACACGCACATCGCTTTCACAAGTGGTGGGCAGAAAAGTGATGTGGGACAGTCGTAAATCCAACCAAGGCAAAGGCGACATGTGGGCACCGTGCCCCTTTCACCAAGAAAAATCAGCGTCCTTTCATGTCGATGACCGAAAAGGGTTCTATTATTGTTTCGGGTGTCAGGCCAAAGGCGACGCCATAAGTTTCATACGCGAAACCGAGAATGTTGATTTCATGGAGGCCGTGGAAATACTGGCGCGCGAAAGTGGCATGCCTATGCCTGTCCGTGACCCCAAAGCGCAGGAAAAACAGGATTATCGTGCCGAACTGATCAAAGTGATGGAGCAGGCCGTTCAGTTTTTTCGCCTCCAGCTCAAAACAAACGCGGGCCAAAACGCACGGTCATACCTTGAGAAGCGTGGGTTGCGTGAAGCCGCACTTGATCGGTGGGAAATTGGTTTTTCACCCGATTCACGGCAGGCTTTGTTTAGCTATCTTACCGGCAAAGGTGTCGCGCAGAACTTGATTGTCGACGCAGGGCTTTGCGCTGTTCCAGACGATGGCGGCGCGCCCTATGATCGTTTTCGTGGGCGGATTATTTTTCCAATACGGGACGCACGTGGCCGCGCAATTGCGCTGGGCGGACGGTCTCTCGATCCAAATGCGCGCGCCAAGTATCTGAATTCGCCAGAAACATTACTGTTTGATAAGGGACGCTGTCTCTTCAACCATGGCCCTGCGCGGGAAGCTGCCGGAAAAGGCAAACCATTGATCGTGGCTGAAGGGTATATGGACGTAATCGCCTTGGCTGAGGCTGATTTTGACGCCTGTGTTGCGCCACTGGGTACGGCCGTTACTGAGGACCAGTTGCGCTTGATGTGGCGAATTGCCCCCGAGCCAATTATCGCGCTGGATGGAGATAAGGCGGGGCTGAACGCAGCCATGCGTGTTATCGATTTGGCGCTCCCTTTGTTGGAAGCTGGGCAAAGCCTGCGATTTGCGATTATGCCCGACGGGTTAGATCCAGATGACGTTCTGAAATCCAAAGGGAACGGAGCGATGCAAGGGCTTTTGGACGGTGCCATTCCGATGGTACAGCTCCTGTGGCGGCGCGAAACTGAGGGTAAAAAGTTTGACAGTCCCGAGCGCAAGGCAAGTTTGGATAAAAGCCTGAGGGAGGCGATCAAAAAAATCCGTGATCCCTCTGTGCGTGGCCATTATGGCGAAGATCTCAAGCGGATGCGCTGGGAGCTTTTTGGAACAACGCCGCAGGAAAATCGCGGAGGTAATTTTCAAAAACAAACGTTTGAACGCAAAAAAGGCGGCTTTGGGAAATGGAAGCCACAGGGGCCCATGTTTCAACCGGTGACCAAGACGTCTCTGCTCGCGATGGGGACAGATAGCGTTGCGGATGTTTTGCGCGAATGTGTAATTCTTGCGACCCTGATGCGTAATCCTACGTTGATTGAGCGTTTTGAAAGTCAGTTGGAGCGCTATGAGTTTGCGACCCCGGAAATGAACCTTATTCGAGATGTTTTACTACGAATTTCGCCTCAGAGCGACGCAGAGGAGGCTGTTTTTCAATCGGTGGGGCCAGAAGCACTTGAAAACCTGTTGCGTCCACGCCATGTGCAGCTTGCACCGGGTATTCGTACGCCGGAAAAAACTGACCTTGCGAGTCTCTGCGTTGCAGAGGAATTGGCCAAATTGACAGCGCGGCGCGGCGCCAAGAGGGAAGTCTCTGACGCAATGCGGGATATGGATGGCCTTGTGGATGAGGGGGTCACTTGGCGTTTAGGGCAAGCGGCAGAAAACAGAAACCGCGCTGAAAGGTGCGAGGGGGAGGATTCCGCTGAATATGATGTCGGAGAGAACGGTGCCCAAATGGTACGCAGTGAACGGTCAGCTTTAGACGATATTTTAGCCGCAACTGGGCATTTTGGTCAAAAAGACACGACCTAAAACGCGTTTGGTGAGGAACAAGTAAAGAAAACAGGTTAAACGGGTTGAGAATCAATGATTCGCGTTGTTGATTCGGGGCGAAGAACCGATTCGCTACCCGCCGATTTTGTAGGAGCTATGAATGGCCGCCAAAGATTTAGACGACCGTAAAAGAGACGATCAAGATGCAGATTCGGGCCTGGATACCAGCCAAGCTGCTGTGAAGAAGATGATCGCTGACGCGCGGGAGCGCGGCTACATTACATACGATCAACTCAATCAAGTCATGCCGCCAGATCAAGTTTCTACTGACCAAATCGAAGACGTGATGTCGATGCTCTCAGAAATGGGCATCAACATTATCGAAGACGAAGAGTCGGAAGAAGAAGAAAAAGGCGCGACGGCCGTTGTCGAGGCGACGGGCAATCGGGAAGTTACTCTTTCCACGACAACAACCGAAGTCTTGGATCGCACCGATGATCCCGTTCGGATGTACCTGCGCGAAATGGGCTCTGTTGAGCTTCTGTCCCGCGAAGGCGAGATCGCGATTGCTAAGCGTATTGAAGCGGGTCGCAACACGATGATTGCGGGGCTCTGTGAGAGTCCGTTGACCTTCCAAGCTATTACGATCTGGCGCGACGAGCTTTTGAGCGAAGACATTCTGCTGCGTGACGTCATCGACCTTGAGACGACGTTCGGCAATACGCTGGAAGAGGACGGCGGCGAAGTTGTGCCCGTTGTTCCAGGATCGGGGGCTGCGCCTGCTGCGGGACCTGAGAAAAAGGACGAGGCCGAAGAGCTGGACGCCGACGGAAACCCTATTGCTTCGGATGATGACGACGATGAGGACGAACAAGTCAACATGTCGCTTGCTGCGATGGAAGCCGCGCTTAAGCCCCGCGTTCTAGAAACACTGGACTTGATCGCGCGCGACTATGAAAAACTTTCCGCAATGCAGGATATTCGGATTTCCGCGACGTTGAACGAGGACGAGAGCTTTTCATCTAAATCTGAAGGCGCCTATCAAAAATTGCGGTCCGAAATTGTGGTGTTGGTGAACGAACTTCACCTTCATAACAACCGTATCGACGCATTGATCGATCAGCTTTATGGAATCAACCGTCGCATTATGTCGATCGACAGTTCGCTTGTTAAGCTCGCCGACCAAGCTCGCATTAACCGCCGTGAATTCGTTGACGCCTATCGTGGGCGCGAACTTGATCCATCTTGGTTGGACGAAATGGCCGAAAAAGCCGGTCGCGGTTGGCAGAGCTTTGTCGAACGCTCCAGTGATAAAGTCGCTGAACTTCGTTCCGAGATGGCACAAGTTGGCCAATATGTGGGCCTTGATATTTCCGAATTCCGCCGCATTGTTCAGCAAGTTCAAAAGGGCGAAAAAGAAGCGCGTCAGGCCAAGAAGGAAATGGTCGAGGCCAACCTTCGGCTCGTTATTTCTATCGCCAAAAAATACACTAATCGCGGCCTTCAGTTCCTTGACCTCATTCAGGAAGGCAATATCGGCCTGATGAAGGCCGTGGACAAATTTGAGTATCGTCGTGGGTATAAATTCTCGACCTATGCTACGTGGTGGATTCGTCAGGCGATCACACGCTCGATTGCCGACCAAGCCCGCACCATCCGTATTCCGGTTCATATGATTGAGACCATCAACAAGCTGGTTCGCACGGGTCGCCAGATGTTGCACGAAATTGGCCGGGAACCAACGCCTGAGGAATTGGCCGCGAAACTTCAAATGCCACTTGAGAAAGTGCGCAAAGTGATGAAGATCGCGAAAGAGCCGATTTCGCTGGAAACGCCCATTGGGGACGAAGAAGACAGTCAACTCGGCGATTTCATTGAGGATAAAAACGCAGTCCTTCCGTTGGATTCTGCGATCCAAGAGAACCTCAAAGAAACCACCACACGTGTTTTGGCGTCACTTACCCCGCGGGAAGAGCGCGTTTTGCGAATGCGTTTTGGCATCGGTATGAACACCGACCACACACTCGAAGAAGTCGGGCAGCAGTTCTCGGTAACACGGGAGCGCATTCGTCAAATCGAAGCGAAGGCTCTTCGCAAGCTCAAACATCCAAGCCGCAGCCGCAAATTACGCAGCTTTTTGGATCAATAAATTGGGCGCCCTTCGGGGCGCCTTTTTTCTATCATCCCTAACTACATGCCAATCACGATGAAGTTTATTTCCGTTCCAGAAAGTCAGCAGTCTCTTTCAGACCCCACTTTCCTAGATCAAATTATCTCAGCCCATAATATTAACTTCTGGATTTTGTGTTTTTTTGGTGGGCTTTGTATCCTTTCGTACCTGCAGTTCAGTTGGGATAAATACTGCGCGATCAGGCAACGATGGCGGATTTCGGAAAGTACTCTCTTGCTTACAGCCATTCTCGGGGGTGCGCTTGGCGCGAAAATCGGCCAAAAGGCCTTCCGACATAAAACAACGAAAGAGCCGTTCCGAACTTCTTTACAACGGATATTTTTCTGGAACTTCGCCTTGTATGCAATCGCGCTTCGTCCACAAGGGAAGGTGGCGGTAACTTCGATTGCTTTGGCCTTCTTCAATGGGATGCAATAAGTCGCCATGCAGACAACCTTTTCAAAAGCCACCACAGGCCAAGGTCTTTACGAGTTCACCCGCGACGTTGCGGATTGGGTGTCCGGAGATGGATTGCTCACGCTTTTTATCCAACATACGTCTTGTTCGCTCCTGATACAGGAGAACGCAGATCCCGAAGTCCAGACTGATTTGCAGAACTTTTTTCACCGCCTTGTGCCGCCGACGACGAACCCAAGGATGGCCTATTTGACACATACATACGAGGGACCAGACGATATGCCAGCGCATATTAAGGCGGCAATGCTACCGGTGAACTTGTCTATTCCTGTCATGAACGGCCAATTGCGGCTTGGAACTTGGCAAGGAATTTACCTTTTCGAACATCGGACCGCTCCACAGGTACGCAACATAGTTGCGCATCTGTCGTAGGGGCGTGGGGGAAGAGTGGCTGCATTTGTATGAATGTAGAGCGCGTGTTCGACGCGTAAATGTGAAATAGAAAGTGTAGACCTTTCCGGCCGAATTATTTATTATCACTGTGATATTTCAAATCACCAGTAGTAGGATTTTGGCTCATGACCTTTTTAAAAGCCGCCACCGTTTTTTCTCTTGTTGCGCTTAGCGCCTGTAACACAAGTGTTTCCGGTAGCTCAAGTGGAGTTGGTGTGTCCGCTTCAACACCAACCCGTGCGGGCGCACATATCTTTACGGCAAGCAACAATATGGTTGTTTATGGTGACCCTGCGGTTGCTGGCCGTTTTGAAGTTCAGCAACGCGCGAGCCGCGGTGGCTCTGACTACTGGTGTGCCGCAGGCGAATATGCGGTTCAAAGTCTTGGTGTTGCGACCGGGGCACGTATTTACCTTGCCGCCCCTATCGGTGATGGGCATCTGTCTAAAAATTCGAAAACGGCCGCCTTCACAGTCTCTCCTGATGCAGAGCTTCAACAAATTGCTGCGGCGCAATCAAATGGCTTAACCATGACTGTCACGCGGGTCGGAGAAAACTGGTCTGCAGCGCATGGCCGCCTACAGTGCGCCGCCAACTTTAACCGTCGTCTCCGCTAAGGCGCCTAACTTCAAGGTTTTTAGGCGCGTTCCAGGTTTGGAGCGCGCCTTTTTTTGTGGATGCGTGAATTCAAATCGCAACAGTTTGTGTGTCTATCTTGTGTCTGAAATTCTTCTCTACCCAAGGGCTCGCGGCTGTCCTATAGTGCCTGTGTATAACTTCTCATTAAACCCAAGGGAGTGGCGATGCGCTGCCCATTTTGCGGAAACGTTGATACACAAGTCAAAGATTCTCGGCCCGCTGAGGACCACGTAGCCATTAGGCGACGTCGCTTTTGCCCTGCCTGTGGTGGTCGATTTACCACCTATGAACGGGTGCAGTTGCGCGATCTGGTTGTTATTAAGTCCAACGGTCGACGCGAGGAATTTGACCGTGACAAGCTTGAGCGCTCGGTGCGAATTTCTCTGCAGAAGCGCCCGATTGAGCGTGAACGGATGGATCAAATGATCTCGGGGATCGTGCGGCGTCTTGAAAGCATGGGCGAAACGGATATTCAGTCGGGAACGATTGGGGAGATCGTCATGGAAGCCTTGGCGCGCATTGATACTGTTGCCTATGTGAGGTTTGCCAGTGTGTATAAAAACTTCCAAGCTGCCGACGATTTCGATAAGTTTGTGAGCGAGCTGCGTCCGCCAGCCCCCTCGGAAGACTGACCATGGCGGCTGAGCTTAGGGGCGCCCGTGCAATCTAGGCTTCAAGACGAACGGTTTATGCGTCGCGCCCTTATTCTGGGCGCGCAGGGTTTGGGGCAGGTATGGCCAAACCCGTCTGTGGGCTGTGTTGTTGTTCATTCCGATCAAATAATTGCCGAAGGCGTTACGGCCCATGGGGGCCGTCCGCACGCCGAAGTGGTCGCTTTGGAGCAAGCGGGGGTACATGCGCGAGGTGCAACGGCTTATGTGACCTTAGAGCCCTGCACGCATACAGGAAAGTCGGGGCCATGCACACACGCTCTCATCACGTCGGGTATTGCGCGTGTGGTCTATGCGATTGAAGACGTGGATCCGCGGGTTGCGGGGCGCGCGAAGGCGCTTCTTGAGGCCGCTGGAATTTCGGTTACCACGGGTGTTTTGGAAACCCAGGCGCGCGAAACTCACTCCGGTTTTTTCAAGGCCAAGGAGCAGGGTCTGCCGTTTGTGACCCTGAAATTAGCCACAAGTATTGATGGACGCATTGCGACTCAAACGGGCGAGAGTAAGTGGATTACGGGGGCTGCTGCGCGGCACCATGTGCATGCGATGCGTGCCTGTCATGATGCGGTGCTTGTGGGGGGCGGCACGGCGCGTTCGGACGATCCCATGCTCAACGTGCGTGATTTGGGAGTCGTGCGCCAACCCATTCGAGTGGTGGCATCGGCGCTGCTCGATATTCCGCTGGGCGGGAAGCTGGCCGCGACAGCAGGAGAGATTCCGCTTTGGATTTGCCATCAATCCTGTGCGTCGAACTTCCTGAAGGACGCTTGGATCGGCATTGGTGCGAAGCTTGTTGAAGTGGAGTTGGGCGTAGATCGAAAACTCTCGGTGCGCGCGATGATGTCGACTTTGGCCAACGAAGGTTTGACACGGGTGTATTGCGAAGGCGGCGGGCATTTGGCGGCGTCAATGTTGAATGCGGGGCTCGTTGATGATCTGATGACCTATACTGCGGGTGTGGTGATCGGCGGTGACGGGCTCGCGGGGATTGCCCCGATGCAACTTAACAAGCTGTCAAAAGCTCAACGGTTTAAACTCATTGAAGCCCGCGCAATTGGCGATGATGTTCTGCATCATTGGCGCGTGCTCTAGCGACGCCACAACGGGGCGAAGCTTGCAAATATTCCTTGTACCTTTGACACAAATCTCAGGCTTGCACCTCGTCTAGAAGCAGCAGAACCCACGCTTTTGAGGCGTTGCAGGATGATTTCTGGTGGGCAGGGTAGGGCGGTGACGGGATCAAAATATCGTGGTGCGTCGATGAGGCACGCATGGGTGAGGCCTAAAAGTGTTGGGCGCGCCGAACGGCGTGAAGGGACCTCGCCCAAATCGTTTGTGAGACCCCAGCCTGCATAGAATGGGGTGCCAAGACAGGTTACAGGGACGTTGCGCAACAAGGCCTCAAAGCCAAGGAGGGACGTCATGGTCCAGACCTCTTGAATATGGGGGAAAAGCGACGTTGGGTCCGTTTTTGCGAGGATCGCATCGCAAAATTCGAGCGCCTGTGCTGGCAAAAGTGCGCCCTTACGCAGCCCCGCTTCAACGTCGGGGTGGGGTTTGTAGAGAAGTACGGCCGTGGGATTTCGGTCACGGGTTTCTTTGAGCAGGTCGAGATTCGTTGCGGTGCTTTGACAGCCGAACTGAATTGAGGCGTCGTCCTCAACTTGGCCGACAACGAGGATACGGTGCCCTTTTGGAAGGTTGGGAAGGGGGGCGCCGGAGAGGTTGTATTTGCTCAACCCCGCTCGAAGAATTCCAGTTAGAAGGTTTTGGGCCCGCTCAAGGCTTGCGTCCGAAAGGTGCGATGACGCGGTGATATATTGCTCCAATCTGGATTCAGATCGAGGATCATAGTAGACGCCCAAATCATCAAGAATAAGCGACATTGCGGGCACCAAAGCCGCACCTAAACCGCGTGATCGAAGGAACCCGTCCTCCGCGCGGACCACGGGAACCTGTTGGGTGTTTGCAGCCGTTAAAAGCGAAGGGTTCGCGCGGTTTGCCCAAACAAGCAGGGGTGCGTTGAGGGCGGAGGCGCGTTGAATTGCCTTGGCCTCCGGGCTCACAAACTCAAGGGGTTTGCCTCTCCCAAAGGCGCGTTGAAGCGCGGGACGTTTCCAAAGGCGCATACCTACGGCAACATATCCCGCCTTGTCCTCACGCCATGCGCGCGCCTGAATCGCAAGGGTTTCTATGACGTCTTCGAGTTGGCAGAGGCGATCGTTATAGGGATCATACCATTTTGGGTAGAGGATCATGGCCGCCGCAAAAAGCTGTGGGCGACTTAGCTTTCGTTCGCGACGTGGCACTGGATATTCGTCGTCTGTTAGGCCCCAGCCAGCGTAAAAGGGTTGGCCAAAAACGCGTGGTTTGTGCCCTGCAAAAATGGCTTCGAACCCCATTTGAGATGAAACCGTGTAGACGGCGATGGCCCCCTCAAAGAGGGTCTGTGGCGCGATATCGTTTGTATAAAGGGACACGCGCGCGCTCTCGTCTTTGTCGGAAAAGTAGCCCAGCCGTGCCCCGCCAGTCGTTTCTGGATGGGTTTTTATCAGGACTTTTGCGGACGGGTGCTCCGTTTGTGCAAAAACCAACATCTCTTTGAAGCGAGTCCAATCGGCCCCGCTGGCGGTGACGGCGGCGTCATCGCGGGTTTGGTCAATGACCAAGACATAGCCAGGAGCGGGGGGCGAGGTATCAAGCGCAAAGCCGTTATATTTCGAGAGTTTAAGCGCGTTTATGCGATCAATCGCGTTGCGAGCACGGTTTAGAATGGATGTGTTGTCTAAGGGCGAATGGGCAAGGATTTTTTCCAAGTCGGACGGGGTGGAAGGATCAAAATGCACGCCGGATCGGTCGATGCAGAGGCCAAGGGGTGGATCACCTGCTAAACGTCCAGGAAGAACAGAGCGCAAAAACGCGTCTTCAACTCTTACTATTTCGGCGTCGGTGTGTGCAGAAACGATTTCTCCGCGCCCCGAAGTCGGGCTTTGCCCCCAAACGCCTACAAGGTCTTTTGCTGAGGGTTTTCCGATTTTTACGTCATAGCCAGACAGCGCAAGGATGCGTCGCAATCTTGGTTGGGTAAGAAATCCGCCGTTAAAAACAAAAAGTTGCCGCGGGGGGGGCGCGGCAACTTTGCTGGTTTCTTCATCGTACATGTCGACCCTTTTTAGAACGCGCCATCAAGGACCGCGAGGTCAGCAACCGGACCGATAATGGCACCAAGTGTTTTCTGCAGGCGCACATAAGGCGCTTCGGTGACATAGACGGTATCGTTTTCGCGGATTGCGAAATCACGCGCTTGGAACATTCCGTTGGGTGCAGTCAAATCAATGACATAGATAAACCGTTGATCGCCTTGTAGATCATTCCGCCCAAGCACCACATTAGAAATTTCTTGGGGTTCGTTGCGGAATATGAAAATGCCTTTTGGATCGGCAAGGTTGGAATTGAGGCCGCCGACAAGTGCGAGGGCTTCGATTGCTGAAACCGTTTGGGATTCAAAAGTGACGCGACTTTGCGTCCCCATAGCACCAAGGGCAGTAAACGCACGATTGTCCTTTTCAACGAGGATCTTATCTCCTCCGCGTAGCGCAATATCCATTTCGGGGTTTTCATAGAGGTCTTGGAGCCAGATTCTGTCTTTCAAACCGTTTCGCGTTACTGTTATTTGGGCGATCTCTGGTTCAATCGTCACACCGGATGCGCGCGCGAGCATGGCGGAAAGTGTGCGTGTGGGGCGCTCAATGGGGTAAACCCCTTGTGCACCAACCCCGCCAACAATCGAAACCGTAGACCCGTCGCCGGCAAGACGACGCACGGAAACTTGGGGGTCGGGAGTTTGCTGATCAAGCTTGCGCGTGATAATATTGCGCAATTGCTCGGGCGTATTGCCATCAGCTTTAATGCGTCCTGCATAAGGAACGAAAATAAATCCTTGTCCGTCAACTTGGATTTCTTCCAAAATAGTTGCGACTTGTGGCGCGCCCAAAATGGGGACATCAGTGTTCTCCCAAACTGACACGCCTAAAACGTCTCCGGAACGAATGGTATCGGACCCTAAAAGGCCAGCATTTTTAAACGCTGCCGAAAACCCGAGGGCTGGCGTAACAGATGTCGCCCGCGTCACACGATCGTTAACGGTTACAACGAATGCGTCCCCCTGTTTTAGGACTGATCCCGAATAGATTTCGTTTTTATTTGGGCCGGAACGCGGAAGCGTACAGGATGCAAGCGCTGTTACAAGCGCAAGTAGGGCGACCGAACGGACACCTTTGGAAGCCAGAATGCTCACTGCTGGAGCTCCTCGATTATTATAACTGCCTCAGTCTTTTTAAGCCAAGTTACGGAAATCTGAGGAAAAAGCTAGACGGACTTATTTAACGAGCCGCAACTGTTGCCTTGGAGCCGCTTTCCCCGTTTTTAAGGCCTCGTAGGGATCTAGGGGGGATAACATCATGTCAACGACTTGGCGTAATAATTGACGGCGCCCCCGAGCGGAATAGAAACCCCCAGCAACCTGTGAGGTCTCTAGAAGAAAGTGACGATAGTCCCTGTATGCGCCGTTGTCGGGACGTGTTGGTGCGGAGAAAAATTCTGCAAGCGGTTGAGTCGAGACAAACTCTGGTTTGTCAAAAACGGCGACACCAAAGGTTTTTAGGGGCAAGCCACGCCACAGAACTTGTTGTGCTGAAGTCGAGTTGACGGTCACGGCCGAGCGCGCGTTGTCGAGAAGCTGGGCGAGTTTGCCGCCCCTGACATAGTGGACGCGGTTCTCGACCCCGTTCTCTTTGGCTAACGCGTGAATATTATTACGAAGAGGGAGCTGGCCGTTTTCCAGCGGGTGAGCTTTGAAAACAAGATGGTGATGTCGGGGAGCGCCCTTGGCGAAGCCTTCAATGGCAACTTGGAGGAAATCACTCATACTTTCGAACGGGCTGTGCATTTGAAAACTGCTGTCATGTTCGAGTTGAAGAAGCGCCACATGGTAGGGGAAGCCCGACCATTTGATCCGCGTCGTCGCCAGAACCCGTTCCACCCAGTGAAGCGGCATGAGAAGCAGACGTTTGATGTATAACTGAAACTCTCGAGAAACAGGTAGGGCCCGATGGGCACGAAAATTGCTGTAAGGTCCGTTTCTGAACATCACAAACCAGTGGTACAACGCGCCGTACAGCACATGTTGCCGCATATCGCCCCAATGGGCGGGCGCTTCTGGAATGTCTAAAACGGAATGGGCTAATATTTCCTGCATATCGGCTACCTGCATTCCCATCAAAGCGGAGTGCCCATTCGCACCACCGCGCTCATAGGTTACCCAGTAGGGGCGAAGGTAACCCTCCTCGAAAATATGTATTGTGATGCCATTTTTATTTGCTATTTCAATAGCCTGCGCGTGTATTGGGCGTGTGTCGCCATAGAGGGTGACGTCGGTTATGCCTTTGCTGGTGAGCAGGTCTTGGAAAAAACTGGGCCACGCGGATTGGGGTTCTTGAAAAGGGATATAGCTCTCGGCGTGGCGCCAAAATGCCCGATCCCCTTGGTTGAAACCCACGCGCCAGACCTCGGCGCCCGCGAGGCGCATCATTTTGCCTAAACGATGAAAAAACGGCCCGTGCGGTCCTTGCAGAAATAAAAAACGCCGCTTTTCTGGGGGGAGTTGGCTCATTGAGTTCTCTGTCTCGCTTTTGGTCTTGAGGCGGCGAAATCTCCGTTCAAAGGACGAAAGTTTCCGTTTTCATAGTTTTTATACCAAGTTCGTGGGGCAGGAATATGGCAAATTCAATGCCAAACCGTTAAAGTGGCAAAAATCTCCTTGAAACCATCGCTGCGTCGGTCTTGCACCGACCGGCCTGAGCGGCTACTCCAAACATAAGAATTCTTGAAGGGATGCGTGATGTTTACAGGTATAATTACGGATGTTGGCACGGTTTTGGAAGCCGAACAGCGTGGCGACCTGCGGGCCCGTATTGGAACATCTTACGATGTGTCGGGAATTGATATTGGCGCGTCGATTGCCTGCAATGGTGTTTGCTTGACGGTTGTCGCCCTTGGCCAAAGCCCGGAAAATTGGTTCGATGTCGAAATCTCGGCAGAATCCGTTGCGAAAACCAATATTGGCACTCAGGGCAACGATTGGCATGTTGGCCGCCGTATAAACCTTGAACGCGCCCTTAAGATTGGCGATGAACTCGGGGGGCACATTGTGTCGGGGCACGTGGATAGCGTGGCCGAAATTATCACGATGAAAGACGAGGGGGACAGCACGCGGTTTACCTTCCTCGCTCCCGAAGCCTTTGCCAAGTTTATTGCCCAAAAAGGGTCGGTCACGTTGAACGGCACTTCCCTGACTGTGAATGACGTTGATGGCTGTTCCTTTGGCGTGAATATCATTCCACATACCAAGGACGTAACGACTTGGGGTGCCGCGAAAGTTGGCGATATGGTCAATCTTGAGATCGATACCATGGCCCGTTATGTGGCTAGACTTCAGGAGTTTTCGACATGAGCACGTGCCAATGCGCGGCCTTCCTGCCGAAATATTTAATCAGGTGCACCTCCGTAGCTGCCCAAATCACAGGACTGTAAATGACAGATTCTTCAAACCACTACTCTGAGGCCGTTTCCACAATTGAAGAGATTCTCGAAGACGCCCGTAATGGACGGATGTTTATTCTTGTGGATCACGAGGATCGCGAAAACGAAGGGGATTTGGTTGTTCCAGCCCAGATGGCGACGCCGGATGTGATTAATTTCATGGCGACCCATGGGCGCGGATTGATTTGCCTCGCATTGACAGGCGAGCGCCTTGATCAACTCGGCTTGCCGATGATGAGCAGCAGCAATTCCTCGCGCCATGAAACGGCCTTCACCACCTCAATTGAGGCACGTGAAGGGGTGACCACGGGGATCTCGGCGCATGACCGCGCTTTGACGGTCGCTGTGGCTGTTGATTCCACGAAGGGTGCGACTGACATTGCCACACCGGGCCACGTCTTTCCTTTGCGCGCACGTAAGGGCGGCGTGTTGGTGCGGGCAGGGCATACAGAAGCCGCCGTCGATATCAGCCGCCTTGCGGGCTTAAACCCCTCCGGCGTGATTTGTGAGATTATGAACGACGATGGCACTATGTCGCGCCTGCCGGACCTCGTTTCATTTGCGCAACGACACGGGCTGAAAATCGGTACGATCAGCGATTTGATCGCCTATCGTCGTCGCCACGATAACCTCGTTAAAATCAATTCTCAGGGCAAGATTCAGTCCGAGTTTGGCGGCGAATGGGAGTTGCGGATTTACACGGACGAGGCACACGGGGCAGAACATATCGCACTTGTGAAGGGTGATATTTCCACCGATGAACCCGTCCTTGTGCGGATGCATGCGCTTGATCCAATGCTGGATGTGATCGGCGTGGGCGGCAAGGGGCGTGCCGCTGAATTTAGCGATGCGATGAATATGATTGCCGACGAAGGCCGCGGCGTTTTGGTGCTGTTGCGCGACGTTCACATGAAACTTCACGCCAGCGAAGAAGCGTCACCACAGACTTTGCGTCAATATGGAGTCGGCGCACAGATTCTCTCGTCGTTGGGCCTGTCGCGCTTGGAATTGCTTACCAACTCACCGATTCCAAAAGTTGTGGGGCTTGAGGCCTATGGGCTCGAAATTACGGGCACCCGCAAAATTTCGGAGATCGGTTGATGGCTGGGCACGAACAGCACTACATTATGCCGCGTGCGGAATTCGCGGCTCCGGTGAAACTTCTGATCGTCGTTTCGCCATACTATAAAGATATTGCCGACAATATGGTTGCGGGCGCGATCGCCGAAATCGAAGCCGCTGGCGGCACATATGAAATCGCGCAAGTCCCTGGTGCGCTTGAGATTCCGACCTGTATTGGCATCGCGGATCGTATGTCAAACTTCGACGGTTATGTGGCGCTGGGCTGTGTTATTCGAGGGGAAACCACGCACTATGATACGGTGTGTAATGACTCCAGTCGTGCGATTCAGCTCTTGGGACTGCAAGGGGTATGCATCGGTAATGCCATCCTTACTGTCGAAAATCGGCAGCAAGCTGAGGTGCGTGCAGACCCTGCCGATCAAAATAAAGGGGGCGGGGCGGCCGCTGCGGCCTTGCATCTCATCGCACTTTCGCGCAAATGGGGCGGCCAAGGTAAAGGAGCGGGCTTTAAATCCACTCCCGACAGTATTTTGATCGCCTCATCGGGCGGCAAGGAAAACGGAACGACCGCATGACAAACCCAGAGACCTCCGCGAAAGCGGCGCCAAAAATATCTAAAGGCCGCCAGAAAAAATCTGCGTCGCGGCTCTATGCGGTTCAGGCGCTGTTTCAGATGGAGAATTCTGGGCAAACCATTGAAGCTATCGTGCAGGAATTCCAAGAGTTCCGTTTCGGTGCCATTTATGAGGGTGTCGAGATGATGGAGGGCAACATGGAATTGTTCCAAGCGCTCGTCGAAAACGCAGTCGACCATCAGGCAAAGATTGACCAAATGACCGATCGCGCTTTGGTCGCAAAATGGCCCATCGCACGGATCGACCCCACCTTGCGTGCGCTCTTTCGGGCCGCGGGTGCGGAAATGGTGGCTTTGGAAACGCCGCCACGCGTAATAATCAGTGAGTTCGTCGATATTGCCCGTGCTTTTGATCCTAGTGGCAAAGAGCCACAATTTGTCAACGCAGTGCTGGATTTTATGGCGCGTGAAATCAAACCAGAAGCTTTTGCATAAAAAATTGCCGGTCTAAGCCACATGGAGCGCCCCTTTTGGGGCGTTTTTTATTGGGAGATTGTGGCGGGCCCGCAGCGACCGTAGGGGCAGCTAATTCCTGGGGACCTGTATGTACAGGTGGGCACCAGATAATTGAACCAGGGTCCAAACAGAGCCAGCTCCCTAGGATTTGCTTAAGGCCTCTGGAATTTGTACCCACTGTTTACGAGAAGAGCAGAACCCGCCGTCCATTGACATAAGTGGGCACAGAGCATGCGGCAAGGGGCGAAGGGGCTTTAATTGGAAATCTCTTGTGTCTTGACTTTTTGTTTATGGTTTGTTCATGTTTAGCATGAACTCTTTAACTGGCGATAACTCCATAGAGGCGCGCAAAGCTGGGCAATTGTTGGCGCGGGGTGTGTGCAGGCACTTATTGCAGCTTGATTTCACGGTGATCGAGGAATTCGTTCCTGAGCGCGGGTTGCGTGTGGATGTCATCGCATTAGGCCCTAAAGGCGAGTTTTGGGTGGTTGAATGCAAGTCTAGTCGTGCCGATTTTCAAGCCGACAGCAAATGGCAGGGGTATCTACCTTGGTGTGATCGATATTTCTGGGCCGTTGACGGGAGTTTTCCAATAAACCTGCTTCCACTTGAAACGGGGCTTATCCTTGCCGATAGCTATGACGCCGAAATTGTTCGTATGGGGCCCGAAGTGAAAATTGCGCCCGCACGACGTAAAAAACTCACGCAAAAATTCGCGCGGGATGCCGCACGAAGATTGCAAAGCTATCGTGATCCTGGTGTGGCAGCTATTTCTTACCCGCAAGCATAAGGGCTGCAGCACGGATTTCTTCGGCGATTTCCAATGCTTCATCCGGCGTGAAATCCATTGGAATTTCAACACCATCTGCTTCGATATAGAGGCGCACGTTCCCCAAAGATGTTGGCCCAATCTGTAGATTGGCTTCGACTTCTTTTTCGGTGTTGATACCCATTTTTGCTCTCCTTGATTGCCCAAATTGACTAGACCCAACTGGCAACGGAGGCAAGAGGGCGTTTTTTAGGCGGCAATTGGCGACGTTTTGAGGTCCGACGCGGTGATGGAGGCAAATACTTGCGAAATTCCACAATTTCATACCTCGCGGCCCTTGCATTCACCGCACGTGGGCGCTAAATCAGCCAAAGTGTGCCGCCATAGTTCAGTTGGTTAGAACGCTTGTTTGTGGAACAAGAGGTCCCCCGTTCAAGTCGGGGTGGCGGTACCATTTTCTAAATACAGTAACATTTAGGGATTTTGTTACCCGTTGTAGGGCGTATCGCATGGCTTTCTCTAACGTTTTGCTAATCAAAACCCATTCCCACCATTTTTAAGCTGTTGCCCGCCTTTTGACCCTTCGTTTAAAATGTCGGATTAAAAATCTTGCTCTATTCAGGTCACAGCGTATATTTTAACAAAAAATGTTATATTTATTGCTAGTAACAAGTACCTAGCTATAGTGGATTTGTGCAAGTGTGAGTGGTTTTTAATGGTAAAAAGTGATGTTGCAGCGGCGGTATTGATTGAAAAAATCGTTCGCGCTACCTATCCAAGCAGAGAACCAGGGGCCATACAGCCGCTCCAATGGTCGATTCTGAGGTTTCTTGCAAGGGTTCCATCAGAGCAACGCACAGCACATATGGTTGCAAAATTCTTGGGGATCACAGCCGCGCCGACAAGTCGCGCAGTGCAAACATTGGTAAAACGCGGGTTTGTAGAACAGGTGAAAAGCGAACACGATGCGCGCAGTTTCTTATTGGTGTTACAGCCTGCTGCCTTGCAAGCGCTAAAGGACGATCCATTGATGCGCCTCGCTGAATGCGTGTCGAAACTACCTGAAGATGAAAAGGGTGTGTTCAAAAAATCTTTAGAGTGTATTGTCGTGAATGTAGGGTAAAATTGGCTGGGGCAATTAATGTCAAAAGTATTGGTCGTTGATGATGATCCACAATTAAGAGAATTGATGGAAAGATTTTTGTCGAGAGCTGGATTTGAGGTCGTTCTTTGCGAGGGGCCAGAACCGGCTCTTGTTGTCATTTCTGAAACCGATGATTTTGATGTTGCGGTGCTGGACGTATGGCTAGGACTGGATAGTGGTTTAGATCTCTACGACAGTATTCTCCAGAAACTACCAGATTTACCCGTGGTTTTCGTATCGGGGGGCGGCGGTCTTATTCCCTTGGAAACGACGACGGCT
Organism: Falsihalocynthiibacter sp. S25ZX9; assembly: GCF_041205405.1. Taxonomy (NCBI): domain Bacteria; kingdom Pseudomonadati; phylum Pseudomonadota; class Alphaproteobacteria; order Rhodobacterales; family Roseobacteraceae; genus Falsihalocynthiibacter; species Falsihalocynthiibacter sp. S25ZX9. The sequence continues at coordinate 52,532 of NZ_JBGFCD010000010.1, read as the reverse complement.
CTCGCGGATATCAAAGGCGCAAAAACCTTTCTGTACAAGCCATTTAAAGGCGACGATTTAGTCGCCGCTGTCACTTCGGCGCTCCTTTAATCCACAAGTAATCCTAGGTATGACCGCAATCGTGTTCTAACCGTACTGAAATTTATCTTATTGCTACTAGCATCTTTACATATGTGCAGGGTTCCTTTAGATAAAGTTGCTATAAGCAATTGTCTGTGGACGGTGTGTGATTGATTCTTTTGCAATAGAACGACGACCCGCGGCCTTGATTCTTGGCGAGCATTCGCTCGCTGGACAAGCTGTCCTGAATAGGTTGGGTTCCGAGAATTGGTTGTCAGTCGTCACAGATTTTGAACGAGCTTTGGATCAAATGTCCCTTCGGGTATTCGATGTTGTGGTTATTGTTTCGAGGCAATCTGAACTTCAGGTGTTGCAGTTTGCGCGGCACATTCGCTCTCAGTCTACGCGAACACGTGTTGCTACGGTTTTGGTCATTTCTGATGAGGTATCGCCTGAAGATGCAAAACTTGCGGGAATTGATCGGGTCGTAGGATTCGAGTCTGGGGTTAAGGATGTTGTTCTCCATATTGCGCAAGCGGCGACGCAGCGTGTGGAGAAAAGCAGATTGAGACGAAAAGAGAATTTTGTTTTGTAACTATTAGGGTTGGTACGGGATTTACTATGGATGAGAGCGAAAAAAACAAAATCGTTAGCGCGTATTTTGCTGCAGCTGAAGCGATGGTCGCTCTTGGGGGATTGGCCTCTGGTAAATCCGGCATCAATGTTGTGCCCTTTGCCCCAGTGAAAAACCAACGACGCGGAGCAAATGTTTCTGCCGATGACGCTTCTTTGCAAAAGTCCGAAGTAATTGGCGGGAAAGGCGATGTATTGTCTGAAGTTTCCAATCACATCCGGTCGACCAAAACGGGCACGCATGCCTTTGCCGATACTATTGTTTCAATCCAACCGGGATATTTGAAAATAGGGGCGCGGGGGCAAAGCGCGGATCAAGCAAGCGCATTGGTGTTTTGGGAAGATCTGGAAAAACATCAATGGATGCTTGATGTGCTCGCGGAACTAGAAGCATTCGCGTCTGCAAATTCACTCGCGCAAACGGCAGAGGCACTTGTTGCCGCACGGTGCGAGATCATTTCTCGTGCCGCGCGCGCAAAGTAAACGCGCCTACAGCCATCGTATTCGTGGGCCATTATTGCTTCTTGAGAGCGAAATTCATGCATTTGTTACTTTTTAAGGGGTAAATGCGATTTTTGGCTCTTCTTTGATTGCTTTATCGCCTACTTCTGAATATGCCCGCCCTTTCCGTCGGCCAATGGGTCGATATGATTTTTTCGAAAGATATCGCCGTGACGCAATTCGAAGGCATTCTGCCGCCCCTTTCCGACGCCCTTGTAAAAAAGGGTTACACCGAGCTGACCCCCGTTCAGCTAGACGTATCCGATCCTGCATTAGCTGAATCCGATCTCTTGGTGTCCGCGCAAACTGGGTCGGGTAAGACGGTTGCTTTTGGTCTGGCGATTGCGCCGACGATTCTTGGCGATGCTCTCCGATTTGAGCGGGCCGATGCGCCCCTTACATTGATTGTGGCGCCGACGCGTGAATTGGCTCTGCAAGTGCGCCGCGAGTTTGAATGGCTTTACGCTGAAACGGGTGCGCGCATCGCGTCCTGTGTTGGCGGCATGGACATGCGGACCGAACGCCGCGAATTGGACCAAGGCGCACACATTGTTGTGGGCACACCTGGCCGTCTTCGCGACCATATCGCGCGCAAATCTTTGCGTATGGACCAAATGCGGGCAATCGTTTTGGACGAAGCCGACGAGATGCTCGATCTTGGCTTTCGCGATGATCTCGAGTTTATTCTTGGCGAAGCCCCAGAAGAGCGTCGCACTTTGATGTTCTCGGCGACGGTTCCACGTCAAATCGCCGACCTTGCACGCAACTTCCAAAAAGACGCCAAGCGGGTTGCAACCGCTTCCGAAGCCAAGCAACACGTTGATATCGACTATCAAGCTTTGGTCTGTGCCGCGCCTGACCGCGAAAACGCTATTATCAATTTGCTACGCTTTCATGAACCCGAAACGGCGATTGTTTTCTGTGGCACACGTGTGACCGTAAACCATTTGACGGCGCGTTTTACCAACCGTGGTTTCCGCGTTGTGGCGCTTTCCGGCGAGCTTTCCCAAGCAGAACGTAGCCACGCTCTTCAAGCGATGCGCGATGGCCGCGCCCAAGTTTGTGTGGCGACTGACGTTGCGGCGCGCGGGATCGACCTTCCGGGTCTAAATCTTGTTGTGCACGCTGATTTACCACAAAACCAAGAAGCTCTTCTGCACCGCTCTGGCCGTACAGGTCGCGCGGGCCAAAAAGGCATTTCGGCGTTGATCGTTCCAAAAAATCAACGTGGCAAGGCTGAACGTTTGCTGAAATGGGCGAAAGTTACCGCGAATTGGGGCACTCCTCCAAGTGCGTCTGACGTGCGCGCCAAAGACGATGAGCGTTTGATCGCCAGCTTCAAAACAGAAGAAGTTGTCGGCGAAGAAGCCGTTGTTGCGGCGCTCCTCGAAGGGAACACTCCCGAGCAAATCGCTTCTGCGTATATCGCGCAGTATCGCTCCTTGCGCACCTCTCCGGAAGAGTTGCGTGAAGTCGGCGGTGTAGACGCGCCCACAGAGAATCGTGGATTTGCGAGTTCTGTTTGGCTGTCCCTCAATGTTGGCCGCGAGCAACGGGCCGAGCCACGCTGGCTCATTCCGCTGCTTTGCAAGGCTGGTGGCATTACCAAACGCGAAATCGGCGCGATCAAGATGGTTCCCAATGAAACATATGTTGAGTTGGACGCCACCATTGCAGATCGTTTCTTTGCTGCGTTGGGCAAAGACAACATCCTAGAAGAAGACGTAAAAGCGACCAAGCTCGACAAGGTTCCAGACGTTGCGCGCAGTGGTCATTCAGGTGCTCGTCCGAGCTTTGGTGACAAACCACGTGGTGGCCCGCGCCCCGATCGTGGCCCTCGCGAAGAACGCGCCCCACGTTCGGACTCGCACCGCAAGCCGCATGATGGCGCCAACGGGTACAAGGGCAACAAGCCTGAAGGCAAATACGAAGGCAAGCCCGCCGGTAAGTACGAAGGCAAAAAGCCTGAGGGAAAGTACGAAGGCAAACCCGCAGGTAAATACGAAGGCAAGAAGCCTGAGGGAAAATACGAAGGCAAACCTGCCGGTAAGTATGAAGGCAAACCCGCCGGTAAATATGCAGGTAAGCCAGCAGGGAAATACGCCGGAAACACGGATGACAAACCCCGCAAACCTCGTGCAGAAGGGGCTTCTGGCGCGGACTTTAAACCGAAATTCGGTGGATCTGCAGATTCTGGACCCAAACGTGGTGGACCGGCTGGAAAACCTGCGGGTGGCCCGAAAAAATCGGGACCACCAGCCGGATTTGACCCCAAAGATACGTCGCAAAAGCTGCGCCATAAGGCCACGGGCAAGGGCAAGTTCGCCAAGCCAAGAAAACCAGTAAAATAGAGTAAATAGCCCAGTTCTTCGCTGGGCTATCCGCTTTGGGTCAGTTGTTTTGCAAAGTGATTGTTTGGCGTAAGGTTTGTTTGTCACGGTCATAGATTAGGATTTGGTCTTGATCCGTGACAATGGCATACCAGTCACTTCCCTGCGTAAAGGCGCGAGCAACGACGCCCTCGGGCAACGTAATTTCGCTGGGTAGAATGCTTGAATTCGTACCTGAAAGTGTTTCCTTATCAGGGAAACGGGTGACAAGCAGAACAATCACCACTACAAGCCCTGCAATCATCGTTGCCGTCAGTATTGTAACCAAGACGCGCAGAAATTTTAGGTTGGCCGGAAGTTCGATTTCCGTTTCAGGAGCCTCATTCATGTCCGCACTCTCCGTTGTATCTGTGGTGATCGCTGCTGATCCCCCTAAACGCCTTGATAAAGCGCTTTCGCGTGACGTACCAGTAGAAGCCTCTTTGAGTCGGTCGCGTATGGCGAAATTGCTCGAAGAAGGCGCGATCAAACAAAACGGCACGGTGCAAACCGACCCTCGGGCGAAGGTAAGCGAAGGGGATGTCTTTGAAATCACAGTTCCTTTTGCTGCCGAAAGCCATATCCTCCCTGAAGATATCCCGCTTGAGGTGGTTTTTGAGGACGACGATCTCATTATTGTAAATAAGCCCGTCGGCATGGTGGTGCATCCCGCACCCGGATCGCCGAATGGCACGCTTGTGAACGCGCTGATGTTTCACTGTGGCGATACGCTTTCGGGTGTTGGCGGCCAGAAGCGGCCTGGTATTGTGCACCGGATCGACAAAGAAACCAGCGGCCTTTTGGTGGCAGCAAAATCGGATGTGGCGCACCACAGTCTCGCAAAACAGTTCGCGGCACACACTGTTGTGCGCCACTATCACGCGGTTGTATACGGCATGCCCGATGCGAATGATCCGCGCGTACGGGGCGTCAAAGGCGTCAATTTTGAATCCGGTAATATTATGAAGATCACTACGCATTTGGCGCGTCATAAAAATGATCGCCAACGTCAGGCGGTGTTGTTCCATGGTGGACGTCACGCGGTGACCCGCAGTCGGATTGTTATGCCTTTGGGGATACCTGCGGTGGCGTCACTGATTGAATGTTGGCTTGAAACGGGCCGCACCCACCAAATTCGCGTACACATGGCGCATGCAGGGCACAGTTTGATTGGCGATCCGACTTATGGTGGTAGACGCAAACTGTCGGAGAAAGTTGTGGGCGTTGGTGGTGTCGAGGCCGTTCGTGCCTTCTCGCGTCAGGCCCTTCATGCGGCAACTCTTGGCTTCGTACATCCCGTAACCAAGGAAAAAATGCAGTTCAAAGCGCCGATGCCTGCGGATATGGTTGGCCTGATTCAAGCCCTTGGCGGGGATATTGACGCACTCCCATAGGATTGTTTCAGACTCGCACTTAGCTGTGATTTCCCAATAATTTACTGTGGGTGGCGCTCATATTTGGTTAAGATCAACGCATTATTAGGTCTTCCATGTGCCTTTGCCACTTGAACTTAGTACGAACGTAATTATCTGAATGTTAACTGTCTAAACATAACAAACAGGGGGCAGAAAAATGAGCAATTTTAAAAACCTACCGGCCGCAACACCGGAACAAGGTCTGAGTCATTACCTTCGGGACATCCGCAAGTTTCCAATGCTGGAACCCGAGGAAGAATATATGCTGGCCAAACGCTGGGTCGAGGACCAAGACAGCGAAGCCGCGCATAAGATGGTCACAAGCCACCTGCGTCTCGCGGCGAAAATCGCCATGGGGTATCGGGGCTATGGCTTGCCACAAGCCGAGGTCGTCTCTGAGGCGAATGTAGGCTTGATGCAGGCTGTGAAGCGTTTTGATCCCGAGAAGGGGTTCCGTCTGGCGACCTATGCCATGTGGTGGATCCGCGCCAGCATTCAAGAATATGTGCTGCGCAGTTGGTCCCTCGTTAAATTGGGTACAACTAGCGCGCAAAAGAAGCTGTTCTTTAATCTGCGCAAGGCGAAAGCCCGTATTGGTGCCCTTGAAGACGGCGATTTGCGCCCCGAGCATGTGGCGCGTATCGCCCATGATCTGAGTGTGACCGAGGCTGAAGTTGTCTCGATGAACCGCCGGCTTTCCGGTGGGGATGCGTCGCTCAATGCCGTGATCGGCAGCGACGGGGACACCACAACACAATGGCAGGATTGGCTCCAAGATGACGATGCCGACCAAGCGGGCGACTATGAAGCGAATGACGAATTGACGATTCGTCGCGAGCTTTTGACCGAAGCTATGGACGTTTTGAATGACCGCGAAAAAGATATCCTTACACAGCGCCGCTTGACAGACAAAGCGGTGACGTTGGAAGAGCTGTCGGGCCAATATAATGTGAGCCGCGAGCGGGTACGCCAAATTGAGGTGCGTGCGTTCGAGAAGCTTCAAGAGCGGATGCGTGAGACCGCCAAAGACAAAGGCCTATTGGTTCCGTCCTAAGGCTTTCAATCGAAATTTTTAGAAAGGGCTCCGTTGATCGGGGCCCTTTTTCTGTGTCGCTGACGCGTATTGCGCAACGTGGACAACATGGTAACTTAGCAAAAATTTATAGGGAGCGCTTCATATGAGCAACATTTTACGTTGGGGAATTCTGGGAGCGTCAAATTTCGCAGAAAGATTCATGGCACCCGCAATTCACGCAGCCAAAGGAAACGAACTTGTAGCCTTGGCAACGTCAAATGCAGCCAAGGCCGCGCCATTTCAGGCATTCTGCCCGTCGCTTGAGGTCTTTGGCGATTACGATGCTTTGTTGGCCTCGCCAAATATCGATGCCGTTTACATTCCGTTGCCCAATCATCTCCATGTGGCATGGACAAAAAAAGCTCTTCAGGCGGGGAAGCACGTGTTGTGCGAAAAGCCAGTTGCGCTTGAAGCGAATGAGATCGACGACCTTATAGCCCTGCGCGATCAAACGGGCCTTGTCGCCGCCGAAGCCTTTATGATTGCACATCACCCGCAGTGGATTGAGGTCAGGGACCGGATCGCTGCAGGAGATATTGGTACCCTACGTCATGTGAGTGGTCAGTTTTGTTACAACAACGAGTCCGCGACCGACAATATCCGCAATCTTGCGGAATTTGGCGGCGGCGCGGCGCGTGATATTGGCGTATACATCTATGCCAGTACCCTTTTCGCGACGGGCGCAAACCTGCCCGAAATTACGGCCGTTTCAATGCGTGAGGAGGGGGGCGTGGATGTGTTTACCGATGTTCAGGCGCAGTTCGAAGGATTTACCTATTCGGGCATGGTTTCGATGCGCCTCGCGCCACATCAAGAAATGCTATTCCTTGGAGACAAAGGGAAAATCCGCGTGACGACACCTTTCAATGCCAATGTCGCCGGAGAGGCGCAAGTTTGGCTGTCTAATGAAGCGGGCGAAACTGTGTCGCGTTATCCGGGGCTGAACCAATATGTGCTTCAAGTCGAAAACTTTGCTCAATCCGTTGGCACCGGTTCCGCCTATCCATACACGCTGGAAGATAGCAAAAAGGCCCAATCCATGATGGATCAGATCTTTGCAAAAGCGAAAAAGTAGCCTAGGGGGCGAGGCGGGCGCGCAACACGCGCACCATGTTCTCGCCCATAACTTTGCGGATATCGGTTTCAGAAATCTCTAAGTCGAGGAGCGCTTGCGTCAGCGCGGCCAATTCGGATGTATCAAAGGCGGTGCCCACGGCACCGTCAAAATCCGAACCAAGAGACACATAATCTGTACCTACGAGGTCAATCGCCGCCTTGATGGTTTTTGCGACGCCCATTGGAGTATCGTCGCAAGTGACGTCTTTCCAATAGCCAATCGCAATCGTGCCGCCTTTTGCAGCAACGGCTTGGATGAGGTCGTCGGGGATATTGCGCTTGATCTGGCAGTTGCTGAAGATACCTGTATGGCTTACAACGATGGGCATTTCAGTAATTTCGAGCACATCGCGAATGACTTGTTGGCTTGAATGGGACACGTCCAAAACCATGTTGCGGGCTTGGACTTGGGCGACAACTTCGCGGCCAAAATCGGTCAGCCCTGCGTCTGCTGTGCCATGGAGCGAGCCCCCAGCGGCGTTATCAAAGAAATGCTGTAACGAGATCATCCGAAACCCTGCGGCTTCGAGGGCGGCGATGTTTTGGATTTTACCCTCTAAAGGATGCGCCCCTTCGGTGCCGAGCAATGCGCCCACGGTTTTTGCCCCTGCGGCACGCTTTTCCAACAGGCTGTCGAGTTCGCTACGCGTGGTGATAATCGTTAAGTCATCGGGAGCTTTGTCTGCGTATTTATGCAAACGACTTGCCTGATACAGCGCCCGTTCAAGCAGGCTGTCCCATGCGGCGCGTGGCCATAACTGCGCATAAGCCAAGAGGGTGATATTGTCGCGCGCAGAGGTGGAATTCTCTTCGTAGTTTAACCCTGCGGGGCTTTTGGTGACCGTGGTAAAAACCTGAAGGGCGACGTTGCCTTCCTGCAGGCGCGGGACATCCACATGGCCACGGTCGCCACGTTCAAGCAAGCTGCGGTTCCAAAGCAACGTATCGGCGTGCCAATCACCGATCACGAGGCTGTCGTGTAACGCTTGGGCATCAGGCGTGACGGGGTAGGGCGCGTGAGCCTCGACCGTATTCAAATTGCTTTCCAAATAGCCCGGTCCAAAAGTGAGCAAAGCCCCAAGGCCAACAACAAGGATGGCGAGAACAATTTTCAGGAGTCGTTTAATACCGCGCATAGGAACCCTCGTTGTTTTCGGAAAAGTCTATTTCATATGAGCGAATAAACAATGAGAATTGCTAAACACGTGATGTGAAAAGTATTTTAAAACAAACTACAGGAAGAAATATTGCCGTCGGTATCTTGGAGTACAACCATAACTTCGCTCGAATCTATAATTTGCGACGTGGTTGCCCCCTCCGCCAACATGGCATTTTCAAATTCTGTTTCGGTGGGCGTATCCATGTAGCTTTGGCCGTTGATCAAGAGGTCTTGGACATCAACCGACGTCATTGTTTCGACAAGGAGCGATTTTTCCTGTTTCCAATCCGCGCGATAAGTCCCGATCAATTCGACAGTTGCGTCGCTTCCGACAATTGTGGCGTCAAAGCTGCCTTCGCTCGTGCCATTATTGTAATAGGCGACGGTTCCCATGATTTGGTTGGTCTCGGAGTAGTTTTCACAACTCCATTGACCGACCATAGATGGTTCCGCAAAGGCACCGAAGGGCGCCAATGCGAGGAGGGTGAAAGCGGGGAGGGTGACGCGCATTTAGTCCTCCATCGCTTCAAGTTCGTCGATCATGCCGGAAATCATCGACAGACCTTTGTCCCAGAATTTGGGGTCGGAGGCGTCAAGTCCGAAGGGAGCGAGCAGTTCTGAGTGGTGCTTGGAGCCGCCCGCCTTCAACATATCAAAATATTTCTCTTGGAAGTCTTCGCCGCCCTCGGCGTAGACGGCGTAAAGCGCGTTCACGAGGCCATCACCAAAGGCATAGGCATAGACATAGAACGGCGAGTGCACGAAGTGCGGGACATAGGCCCAGAACGTGGCATAACCCGGTGTGAATTCAAAGATAGGTCCGAGGCTCTCGGCCTGTACTGACATCCAAAGCGCGTTGATGTCTTCAGGGGTGAGTTCACCTTCGGCGCGGGCCGCGTGGAGTTTGCATTCAAAGTCGTAAAACGCGATTTGGCGCACGACCGTGTTGATCATATCCTCAACTTTACCCGCAAGCAGGACTTTGCGCTCTTCTTTGGTGGTGGCCTTAGCGAGCATCGCTTGGAAGGTCAGCATCTCGCCAAAAACACTGGCGGTTTCGGCCAATGTGAGGGGGGTGGAGGACAAAAGCTCGCCCTGTTCCGCAGCCAAAACTTGGTGCACGCCGTGGCCAAGTTCATGCGCTAGCGTCATCACGTCGCGCGGCTTCCCAAGGTAGTTGAGCATGACATAGGGATGCACATTTGTGACCGTTGGATGCGCGAAGGCCCCGGGCGCTTTGCCCGGTTTGACCGCTGCATCAATCCAACCTTCGGAGAAAAACGGCGCGGCGATCTTGGCCATTCTAGGGTCAAAACCCGCGTAGGCTTCCATCACAGTGTCTTTGGCTTCTTGCCAATCGACGGTTTTCTCGTCTTTTTTGGGGAGAGGCGCGTTGCGGTCCCAAGTTTGCATTGTCTCAAGGCCAAGCCATTTTGCCTTGAGGGCATAATAGCGATGCGAGAGTTTTGGATAGGCGGCCACAACCGCATTGCGCAGGGCCTCGACAACTTCTGGTTCTACATGGTTCGACAAATGCCGCGCCGTCTGGGGCGAGGGCATTTTGCGCCAGCGATCATCAATTTCTTTTTCTTTGGCCAATGTATTGTGAACGCGAGAGAATATTTTGATGTTCTCTTCAAAAACACGGGCCAATTCAAAGTTCGCCACTTCGCGTTTTGCACGGTCTTGGTCGGTCAGAAGGTTGAGAACGGCTTCGAGGTTCATGTCTTCGCCGTCAATAGTGAATTGTAAGCCGGCGATTGTTTCGTCGAACAAACGGTTCCACGCGGCGGCACCAACGGTTGATTGATCGTGCAGGAATTTTTCCAACTCGTCGGATAATTGGTGCGGCTTCATTGCGCGTTGACGATCAAAAATCGGCTTGTAGCGTTTCAAATCGGCATTTTCGGCAAACATGTTTGCCAAGGATTCGTCTTCAAGGCGGTTCAACTCAAGGCTATAGAAAACCAGCGGAGTCGTGAAAACGGTTACTTTTTCTTGGGTGTCGGACATGAATTTCGCGCGATCACTATCGGTTGTGATCTGATAATACCGTAAGCCCGCAAATGACATGATGCGGCCTGCGATCAGGTCAATTGCCTCATAGGCGTGAACGCAAGCAAGCATTCCAGCGGCATCCAGATCGGCGAGTTTACCTTCGTAGGCCGCGGCGAAATCGGCGCAGGCCGTCTCAAGCCAAGCCATATCTCGGGTCAATTCGGGTGCGTCTTCACTGGTGTAAAGATCGTCGAGGTTCCATTCTGGCAGGTCGCCGAAATCGGCGGCCTCCCCTGTGGAAGGGGTCGCATCGAAGACGGGCATAGGACGGGAAAAACGCATGAAAAACCTCAATAATTGCCCTCTAGACATAGGCCTTCGGAGGGGGGCGGTTCAAGGGGTATGGGGGCGCGCAAAGGTAAAAACACCCCAAGCCACAGGAAAATCGCGCGGGATTTTATTTAGAAAGGGCGCGGGCTAAGTATTCTCACCAAAAAACTCACACATCATGTCGGTTACACGATCTAATGTTTCGGGTGTTTCAAAGAGGATTTCGTGCTCGGCTTTCGCGACTATTTCTAAACGTCCGTTCGGCCAATGCGCCATGCGTTTTCCAATGGCACCTGCGCGAACGACGCGCTCATTTGTTCCGAGAAACGTCAGGCAAGGAACATTGGGCGAGGGCAGTTTTGCGAGATCGCGACACTCTCGCAACCCTTCGATGAGCCAGCCAAGCGACGGTCCGCCGAGAGCCAATTCAGGATGCGCAACGACTTGGGATTTAAGCCATTCGTAGGTTGGCCGATCACTTGTCAGCATATTGTCCGCATAGGGTTCCGTAAGGACATAGGTCTGAATATTTGTCCCCGGACTTAGGGTTTTCCCCTTGCCGACCTGATGCGCAACCGCACCCAAAACCCACGCGGGAAGGCGCATCCTTGGCGGGACATTGATCCCCCACATTGGCCCCGTTAAACATACCGCTTTGACATCAAGACCATTTGAAAGCGCGCGCAGAGCGATACATCCGCCCATCGAATGCCCCAGTAGATAATACGGCTCGGGAAGGGACATTTCTTTGGCTGCGGCCACCATGGCCGCGACATCGAGTTGATAGTCCTGAAAATCTTCAACATGACCAAGGAGGCGATCAGGTGCATCCCGATCTGCGAGGCCTTGTCCCCGCCAATCAACGACCAAAGCCGAATAGCCGCGCGCGCCCAAAACCGTGGCCGTTGGCGCGTATTTTTCGATGTATTCCGTGCGCCCTGGGAAGATCAGGACCGTTCCCATGGGCGCATCTTGGTTCCAAACGCCCAATCGAATCCGCGCACCGTCAGAAGTCATCCACCATGTGGCGTCTCCTGGGTCTGCGGCGCCGACTATATCGTCATAAAAGGGGGCAGTTTTCATGGCTTAGGACAATTCTGCACCGAGTTTGATGGCGGTTGCCATGTCACCGTCCATAGAAAGTTTGCCCGTCATAAAGGCCGTTGTGGGGTTCAAGCTGCCGTCGAGAATGGCCTGAAACGTTTCGACATCCGCCGACAAAGTAACATCCGTGTCGTCGTCGCCCGCACGCACGCCGTCCGCGTCGATGACAATGCCGCCTTCGCCTTCGACCATGAACTTTGCAGTCCCATCGAAGGATTTGATTTTCTCAGACAAAACGCCGACGGCAGCAGTGATTATTTCGCTCATTTAGATTCTCCTAAAAACGTGAAGGTTTGGGGGTCGCTTTTCCCAACCTTTCGGCTACAGTTGCATTTGTTATGAGCGCTTTAAACCCCTTTCTCAATCGTATCGTTACGGCATTTCTTCTTGCGACAGTCATTTTATGGGCTGGCGGGCAAGCCGCGCAGGCGCAGGATGTCGATTTGGATGTGCTTTTCGCAGACCTCGCAGACCCGCAAAACGAAAACTGGGAAAAGACCGAAGATCAAATCCGCGCTCTTTTCAGGGAATCCGGCTCGGAGTCGATGAATTTCTTGCTAGAACGCGGTTATGCGGCTCTTTCACAAGGGGATTTGGAAGTGGCCGTGGAACATTTTACGGCGCTCACCGACCACGCACCCGATTTTGCCGAAGGGTATAATGGGCGGGCGACGACGTATTTTAATCTAGGTATGTATGGGCCGTCGGTTTCGGACATCGCAACGGTCCTATCGTTAGAGCCACGCCACTTTGGCGCGATCATTGGACTGGCGCGAATCTTGGAGGATTCGGGTAAACCCAAACAAGCGCTTGAGGTCTATCAGCAGGTTGCCTTAATACACCCCAACCAACCGCAGGTCGCAAAAGCCATTGCGCGCTTGAGTGCATCAGTCGGCGGGACCAACCTTTAAGGGCTGATTTACATGGCGAATGCGCCGCGGATCAAGGCGATCCTAGGCCCAACGAATACGGGCAAAACTCACTATGCAATCGAACGTATGCTGGCACATCGAACTGGTGTGATTGGCCTGCCGTTGCGCCTTTTGGCGCGCGAAGTTTACGACAAGATTGTCGCTCTGCGCGGGCCATCCGTCGTGGCTTTGGTGACGGGCGAGGAGCGTATTGTGCCGCCGCGCGCGCAATATTGGGTCTGTACGGTTGAAGCGATGCCCGAGGGAATGGGCTGTGATTTCCTTGCGGTTGATGAAATTCAGCTTTGCGCCGATCCCGAGCGAGGCCATATTTTTACCGACCGATTGCTGCGCGCCCGTGGCTTGCACGAAACCCTGTTTATGGGGTCGGACACGATGCGCAGCGCAATTGCCGATCTCTTGGGGGATGTGGATTTTATAAGGCGCGAACGGCTTTCGGAGCTGACTTACGCGGGCAGTAAAAAGATCGCGCGGATGCCGGGGCGCTCGGCGATCGTTGGGTTTTCGGTGGAAAATCTCTATGCAATCGCGGAACTTCTGCGTCGGCAAAAAGGTGGAGCGGCCGTTGTGACGGGCGGGCTTAGTCCGCGCACCCGCAATGCCCAAGTCGAGATGTATCAAAACGGTGAAGTGGATTATCTGGTGGCGACGGATGCCATTGGGATGGGGCTCAACCTTGATATCAACCACGTGGCGTTTTCGGCCACAGATAAGTTTGACGGGCGGCGTATGCGGCCTTTGATGCCCAATGAGTTGGCCCAGATTGCAGGGCGGGCAGGGCGGCACATGAGCCATGGTAGCTTTGGCGTAACGGGCGATGCTGCTCCGCTTGAGGAAGGTTTGGCCGATGCCATAATGAACCACCGTTTCGCCCCCATTAAAAAGCTAAACTGGCGTAATTCTCGGCTGGAATTTGGTACCAGCGACGCCTTGATTCGAAGCCTTGAAGTCGCGCCAAATGACGAACGTTTGGTAAAAGCGCGCGAAGCGGACGATCTGCGCACCCTCAAAACACTGACGGCGATGCCGATTGTGAGCGATAAAATTGTTTCTGCTGGCGATGTTAAACGCCTTTGGGATGTTTGCCGTGTTCCCGATTTTAGGGGAATCAGCCACGATGAGCATGCAGGACTTTTGGAGCAATTGTTTCGATTCTTGCAGGAATTCAACCGTGTGCCAGACGATTGGTTCGCCAGACAGGTCAAACGGATCGATAAAACGGACGGTGATATCGATGTTTTATCTAAAAGATTGGCGTTTATCCGCACATGGACTTATGTTTCTCAGCGTAGCGGGTGGCTTGACGACGAAACCCATTGGCGAGAAGCGACGCGCGCTGTAGAAGACCGATTATCAGACGCGCTCCATGGGGCGCTCACACAACGATTTGTTGACCGGCGGACAAGTGTTTTGTTGCGGCGGTTGAAGCAGAAGGAGGGCCTAGTGGCCGACGTAAACGATAAAGGTGAAGTTCTAGTTGAGGGCGAATTCGTCGGTAAGCTAGAAGGATTTCAGTTCAGCCAAGATAAGAGCGCTAGCTCTGAAGAGGCCAAAACACTGCGGGCAGCAAGCCTGCAAGCACTGGCCCCAGAGTTCCATTTGCGTGCAGATCGTTTTTATAACGCTCCAGATACGGAGATCGATTTCACCGAGCAAGGCGGCCTTATGTGGGGCGAACTTGCGCTAGGAAAATTGGTCGTCGGATCGGACCCCCTCAAGCCTTTGGTCGTTGCCTTTGTTGACGAAGAAGCTGGCCCCGATGTGATCCAAAAGGTTACACGCCGCCTACAGCATTTTATCGACCGCAAGGTTGCGACCTTGTTTGAACCCTTGCTGGCGATGAGCCGCGATGAAGCCCTCACAGGGATGGCCCGTGGTTTCGCCTTCCGGATGGTCGAAGATTTCGGCATTATTTCGCGCGATCAAGTGGCCACGGAAGTGAAAGACCTTGATCAGGACGCCCGTGGCGCGCTGCGCAAGCACGGCATTCGTTTCGGTCAGTTTACGATCTTTATGCCGCTCTTGCTTAAGCCTGCCGCGACACGTTTGCGTCTGGTTCTTTGGTCGTTGGCCAAAGATTTGGCAGAATTTCCCGAAAGCCCCCCTCCGGGTCTTGTGACAATTCCGACCGACACTTCGGCTCCATTGGGCGCTGATATGATGGCGGGATATCGGAACGCGGGCGACCGAGCCATTCGTATTGATATGTTGGAACGCTTGGCAGACCTACTGCGTACACAAAACAGTCGTTCCGGTTTTGAAGCCAATCCTGACATGTTGTCGATTACGGGCATGACTTTGGAGCAATTCTCCAAGCTGATGGTCGGCCTTGGCTATAAAGCCGAAAAGGGCGAGCGCAGCAAAATTAAAGCGGTCCCCGTTGTGGCCGCGGTTGAACCAGAAGCGCCAGAAGTGGTTGCGACCGAAGATGCAACAACTGCAGTTCCAGAGGATACGGCCCCGTTAGAGGCCGTTTCTGCGGAAGAAAACGCAGAAGAGGCGAAAGCTCCAGATGCAGGCGTCGAAGCTCCTGAAATGGAGGCTTTCTATACGTTTACATGGGCACCGAAGCCTCGGCCAAACAATCGTCGTCCACAAAAGGATGCGGCTGAAGGTACTCGGGGCAAGCCACAAGGACGTAAACCTGACGCAAAACGCGGTGGGCCAAAAGGTGGAAAGCCAGCCCCTCAAGGCAGCAAAAACTTCCAAGCACGACCTCCTAAAAAAGAGAAGCCGATTGATCCCGACAATCCCTTCGCAATGGCCCTCATGGGGTTGAAAGATAAAAAATAATCTATGAGTGAACTCCCGCCCAAACTTCGGGTTGATAAATGGCTCTGGCACGCGCGATTCTTTAAAACGCGCGGGCTAGCGAGCAAACTCGTGACCGGCGGGCATTTGCGGGTGAATGGAGCGAAAATAACTAAGTCGAGCTACGTTGTCGCCCTCGGGGATACGCTAACCTTTCCGCAAGGAGACCGCGTTCGGATCGTGCGCGTGATGCAAATGTCGGTTCGACGCGGGCCAGCACCCGAAGCGCAAGGACTATATGAGGATCATTCGCCACCGCCCGATCCCAAAGCGCCCTACGAGCAGAAAACTGTTCCAGCTAAACCGAAATACGAGGGAAAAGCGCGGCCTACCAAAAAGGAACGGCGCAAAAGCATTCTTTCCCGACGTCAAATGCTTGAAAGATCACGCGAGCTAGAATAGCTAGGGCGTCGAAACAAACAAACGAGTTCCCGCATGACCTATATCGTCAACGACGCCTGTATCGCTTGCAAATATACCGACTGTGTCGAGGTTTGCCCCGTAGATTGCTTCTACGAAGGGGAAAATATGCTGGTGATTCATCCAGACGAATGCATCGATTGCGGCGTTTGCGAGCCTGAGTGCCCAGCGGATGCGATCCGTCCCGATACCGAGCCAGATACAGAAAAATGGGTTGAGTTTAACCGCAAGTATTCGGAACTTTGGCCTGTGATCATCGCCAAGAAAGACCAGCTCCCCGATGCGGAAGAGCGCGATGGAGAAGACGGAAAACTTGAGAAGTACTTCTCAGAGAAGCCCGGCGAAGGCAGCTAAGAGTGATTCGTTTTTTGGCCTATTTTGGGCTCAGAAAACGGCCCTAAATTTGAGAGTTTTTGTGAAATCCCCCATGATTTTAGGGGGTTGTGCAAACCTATGCTGACGTAACTTTCCTATAGGTTGATTTTCTGATATAGTAGGCGAGTAGATACAGACAGTGTCCCGAAGCTGCCCGCTTAGCACAGACCGTGCGCGGGCCTTTTTCTTCTGAGAGGTGCAGACCGAACGTGGCTTTGTCCAAGTCCGCGGATGCATCCCTTGCGCTGTCTCAAAACAAGGAAGAGTGCTGAATGAGCAAATCTAAAAAACTAGACTTTCGCCCCAACGAATTCGTTGTTTATCCTGCGCATGGTGTTGGCCAGATTGTGAATGTTGAAGAGCAAGAAATCGCAGGCATCGTGCTTGAGCTTTTCGTGATTTCCTTTGCCAAAGATAAAATGACACTGCGGGTGCCGACCCATAAGGCGATCGAAGTCGGTATGCGTTCGCTTGCGTCTGCGGATACCGTTGCCCATTGCATGCGTATCCTAAAGGGCAAAGCCAAGGTGAAACGCGCGATGTGGTCGCGCCGTGCACAAGAGTACGAACAGAAAATCAATTCCGGCGACTTGTTGGCCATTGCTGAAGTTGTGCGCGACCTTCACCGCACAGATGATCAACGCGAGCAAAGCTATTCCGAGCGTCAACTTTATGAGGCGGCGCTAGAGCGTTTGACCCGTGAAGTTGCGGCTGTTTCTGGTGAGGGCGAAGACCTCGCACAGCAACAGATCAACGACGTTTTGGATTCGCGCGCACCTGCCGCAGCCTAAGCTTCAAATACGATTTTAGAGAACGCGCTCAATGAAAGTTGGGCGCGTTTTTCTATGCGGGGAGGGCCGAGACGACGGCTGCGAGAAACGCAATTTCCGTCAGTTGCTGCGAAGTGCCCAAAATGTCGCCCGTTTGACCGCCAATCTTTTTCTCAGCGATCCACGCCAAAGCGCCAACTGCGATTGCCGCGAGCAATACGCCATGTAAAATTGTGCCGCCTAAGAAGAGAAAGCCGATCAAAAGCGCGATCAAAACGGCAAGTAAAGCGGTTTCTAGGCGTGGACGCCCAACACTGTGGGAAAGGCCCATACTGCGCGCTGGTTCCATTTTGGCCATCAGCAAGGCCATGGGCGCACGGCTCACTGCACAGGTCGCGATGATGGCCCAGAGATGCCCAGATGCGATCAAGGATAAAATCAACCCGAACCGAACCAAACCAGACACGGCAAGCGCCAAAACACCATAGGCACCAACGTGGCTATCCTTCATGATTTCGAGGCGTCGTTCGCGTGTATGCCCTCCCCAAAGCCCGTCAAATGTATCCGCAAGCCCGTCTTCGTGCATTGCGCCTGTCACCATAATGAGTGTCGCCAAAACCACCCCAGCGACCGCCACATTCGGCAGACCAAATGCCATTGCCGCCCATCCAGCGAGAACCGCAGCAAAACCAATCGCCGCGCCTGCAATTGGATAGGCCCATGCCGCCGAGGCCGCTCGTTTCTGCGCGGCTTCTTGGCTTACTTCGACGGGGAAGCGGCTTAATATGCCAAGGGCAATTGGAATATCTGTGACTTGCATGAGGGGCGTGTCGTTTTGAGGCATCTTCATGCCCTTTCTGTCGCTATACAATCTCAAAGCTAGGGTACTCACTGCTGGCACGTACCGCAATAAAGGATAACAATATGAGCGCACCATTTTCCACTTTGGCCGAGTTTGAAAAGGTGCTCGCCGACGCCAAATCTGCAGATCCTGAAGTCGTTTTAGCCGCGCGGGCGCGTAATGCCCAACTCACCAAACCCCCGCAAGCGTTAGGGCGCCTCGAAGACCTTGCCATTTGGTACGCTGGCTGGCGTGGAACAGACCGCCCTTCGATTCAAGCGCCACAGGTGGTGATTTTTGCGGGAAACCATGGTGTTGCCGCCCAAGGCGTGTCAGCTTTTCCGCCCGAAGTTACGGCGCAAATGGTGATGAATTTTGAGCACGGTGGCGCGGCGATCAATCAGCTTTCCAAAGCGTTTGGCGCGAAGATGACTGTGCATGCACTTTCGTTGGATACACCAACAGCAGATTTCACGACGGCTCCGGCGATGAGCGAAGCAGAGGTCGTTGAGGCCTTGACGGTTGGCTGGAACGCGGTCGATCCTGCCACGGACCTTCTGGTGACAGGTGAAATGGGCATTGGCAATACAACCTCTGCCAGCGCAATTCTGGCGGCGATCTTTGGTGGACAAGGTGAGGACTGGACCGGGCGCGGAACCGGTGTGGATGACTTGGCCTTGGCTGCGAAAATTTCCGTAGTCAACGCGGGGCTTGCCCTACATTCCAGCGCCCTTGGTGCTCCCCTTGAGGTGCTGCGTTGCCTTGGGGGGCGTGAAATCGCCGCAATGGCAGGCGCCATAGCACGAGCGCGGATCGAAGGAATTCCAGTCATTTTGGATGGGTTTATCTGCTGCTCTGCGGCGGCAGTTTTGCACGCGTTGAATGCAAATGTACTTGACCATGCTGTTGCGGGACACGTCTCAGCCGAAGGCGCGCACGGGGCTGTCTTGAAAAAACTTGGCAAAGAACCGTTGCTTGATCTTGGGCTTCGTCTTGGAGAAGGGTCGGGCGCGGCCTTGGCTATTGGGGTTTTGATTGGTGCCGTGGCCTGTCACTCGGGCATGTCCACCTTCGCAGAGGCGGGGGTTTCTAACGACTAATTTTCAGAGGATTTCCGGATTGCCAAAAGGGCAGCTTCGAGGTCTTTGGCGAATTCCTTGGAGCGCTCGATATATGCGGGATTCTCGCCAAACGGGACCCGTGGATCATAAAGAGCCGCAAGTTCGCGGACGGCAATACGGTCGTGCGTTTTGAATGTCTGTTCGGCTTCTGCGGCTTCGTATTTGGAGAGGCCAACGTTCTCTAAAACATAGCGACCCGCGCGAAGAGAACTGTCAAAAAGTTCGCGCACGATATCGTTCGCACCCGCGGCATAAAGGCGATATACGTCTCCGCGATCGCGTGCGCGCGCAATGATATGGATGTCGGGGCGTTTGCTGCGTGCGTAGGTTACAAGGCGCAGGGCGGCTTCAGGGTCATCGAGGGCTACCACCAAAACGCGTGCCTTTGCGAAGCCTGCAGCATTGAGGACCTCGGGGCGTGTCGGATCGCCAAAGAACCCTTTAAAGCCGAATTTTCGCATCACCTCAACAGTGGCAAGATCGTGGTCCAGAACCGTTGTTTTGAAGCCCGCAGATTGAACCAGCCGTGTTACGACCTGCCCAAACCGTCCGATTCCCGCAATAATAATGGGGTTCTGCTCGTCTATTTCATCTTCCTTCTGGTGCGCCTTGGTTTCTTTTTTTGAACGCTGTGCCAGAAACTCGTACAGGAGAAACAGGAGAGGCGAGAGAAGCATCGAAAGCGCGATAATCAGGAGGATCTTCTCGCTTAAGTCGCGCGGAATGATGTTTTGGGTGAGCGAAAAGGACGCCAGTACAAAACCGAACTCACCGGCTTGAGCGAGGCCCAGTGAAAACAACCATTGGTCAGGGCCTTTCAATTTGAACGCAAAACCAATGACAAAAAGAACCAAAAATTTAAAGGCCAGCAGCATTATGGCAAAGCCGAGGATTTGTATGGGGTTCCCGATCAACAGCGCAAAGTTGATGCCTGCACCGACAGTGATAAAAAAGAGGCCAAGGAGTAATCCTTTGAAGGGCGCGATATCGCTTTCGAGTTGATGGCGGAATTCAGAGTTTGCCAAAACCATTCCCGCCAAAAAGGTCCCAAGAGCCGGCGAGAGGCCGATCAACAACATAACGGCCGCGATGAACACGACAATCACAAGGGAAAGCGCGGTGTATAATTCCGGCAAATGTGCGGAATGGATAAACCGAAACAGCGGACGGGTAAGATAGGCCCCCCCAAGTATGATCAGGAGAATTACCGTGATTGTCACAAAGGTCGTGCCAAAAGGTGAGAGGGCCGAGAACCAAGTGTTGATAGGCTCAAACGGGCCGAATTTGGGGCCGTGCTCGCTCGCAATTTGCGCAGCAGCTGGCTCATTATACACTCCTGTGAGTGCGAGAAGGGGGAGAAGCGCGAGAATGGGGATTACGGCGATATCTTGGGCCAGAAGCACAGAAAAGGACGCCCGCCCCCCGTTCGTTTGCATCAGGTTTTTCTCGTTTAAAGTTTGCAAAACGATGGCTGTTGAAGAGAGGGCAAGCGTAAGGCCGACGGCCAGTGCTTGCGGCCAAGGAAGTTGGAAATACAGCGCAATTGCCGTGATGCCCCCCGTCGTGAGCACCAGCTGCAAGCCACCAAGCCCAATGAGGCGGTGCCGCATAGCCCAAAGCGCGCGCGGCTCAAGCTCAAGGCCGATGAGGAACATCATCATGACGACGCCAAATTCGGCGAAATGTTGAAGGCTTTGTGTCTCGGTGCCCACGAACCCGAGCATCGGGCCGATTATGATCCCCGCCAGAAGATACCCCAACACCGAGCCTAGCCCAAATCGCATTGCAATCGGCACGGCAATCACAGCGATCCCGAGGTAAATAGTTGCTTGAAATAGGAAACTTTCCATAGGGATGACCTTAAGGGGAGTTGCACGGGAGGTGTAGTTCAATTCGCGAGGAAAAGTGATTTTCGGACGTCAAAGTGGCAGGGGTGCGTCAATTTTGAATTGGTCCATAACGATTTGGCTTTGAACACGGGCGACGGAAGGGTGCGGCAGAAGCACTTCGTGGATTAAACGATTGAGCGATGGAAGGTCTTCGCAATAACACCGCAACATATAGTCAGCCGCACCGGTAAGAGTCCAAGCTGACGTGACCTCACGGCAGGTCCCGATGAGACGCATGAAGCTGGTCGCGTTTTCGATTCCATGCGTTGCCATGGAAACCTCAATGAATGCCTGAACAGATAGGCCAAGCGCGACAGGATCAAGGCGCGCCGTATAATGGTGAACATATCCTTCGGTTTCGAGGCGCTGGCGGCGACGCCCGACTTGGCTGGCACTCAGGCCGAGTCTTTGTGCCAACTCTTGGGCCGTGAGGCGTGCGTCCTGTTGCAAGGCGCCGAGAATATTTAGATCCATTCGATCTAGCGAGGTGCGTGATTTCTTCATAAATAGACTCTATTCTGCAATATAAGTGTGAATCAATCCCTTAAGGTTGCCATTTCGCGCACATTACGCGCGATACTGCAGATAGCCTGTGTTTAGCGCACACAGGAGATATAAAATGGGACCTTTCCCTCACGATGCCCCACGCCCAAAAATAACAGCAGAAAACCCCGCTGGAACAGATGGATTCGAGTTTGTCGAATTCGCCCACGAGAACCCGCAGGAGTTACGCGATCTATTCTCTCGGATGGGGTACAGTCACACCGCCACGCATAAAACCAAAGCGATTGAACTTTGGCAGCAAGGTGACATTACCTATATTTTGAACGCCGAACCTGACTCTATGGCGATGGAATTCGTGAGTGAACATGGCCCCTGCGCCGCTTCTATGGGGTGGCGGGTTGTTGATGCTCAGAAGGCCTACGATCACGCCATTTCCGCCGGTGCAACACCGTTTGATGCAGACACAAAAACGCTCGACGTGCCTGCGATTGTGGGGATTGGCGGCTCACTCATCTATTTCATCGACGCCTATGGCGACTATGGCTCCGCCTACGGAGATTTTACTTTCCATCGTACAGAACCTGTTGAAGGCGTTGGGTTCTATTACCTCGATCACCTCACCCATAACGTCCACAAGGGCAATATGGATACGTGGTTTAATTTCTACAGCGGCATCTTCGGCTTCAAACAAATTCGCTTCTTTGACATCGCGGGGAAATACACGGGCCTGCTAAGCCGCGCTCTCACGTCGCCTTGTGGTCGTATCCGCATTCCAATCAATGAGGACCGAGGAGAAACTGGGCAAATTGTGGCCTATCTTAAGAAGTACAAAGGCGAAGGCATTCAGCATATTGCCGTCGGTTCGAATGATATTTACGCTTCCACTGATGCGATTGCAGAGCGTGGGCTTAAATTCATGCCCGGACCACCGGACACATATTACACCCTCTCCAAGGATCGTGTTATCGGGCATGACGAGCCGATTAAGCGCATGAAAAAACACGGCATTCTTATTGATGGCGAAGGCGTTGTAGATGGTGGTGAAACGAAAATTCTGCTTCAGATTTTCTCAAAAACAGTGATCGGTCCTATTTTCTTTGAATTCATTCAACGTAAAGGGGACGACGGGTTTGGCGAGGGCAATTTCAAAGCGCTGTTTGAATCCATCGAGCAAGAGCAAATCGATAACGGCGAACTTGATACCGAAAAAGACGCTAAAAACGGTGCGGGAGTTGCCGCAGAATAATCTTCGGTCTTGCCGCTACGCGTGTTAACCGCGTGGCGGCATTTTTAATGATATATTGCGCCCACCTTTGACATAACGGATTTCGTCCGCGCCGATGGCCGCTACTTTTCCGCCGTCCACACGGTCGCCTACGCTGACTTCGATTATTTTGCCATTGCCCATACGCACAAGGGCGGAGCGTTTTGACGGGGTGCCGTAAACGCCAATTAGCGCGATTTTTCTCAGAGATATCATGTTCTTTTGTGTTGCCTCTTTTGCGACGGATGCGCGGGTTGGAATTTTTGGCCCCGTCGCCGCGGCGCTTGGTTTTGCGGCCACTGCTGCCACAACGGTTTCTTTTTCAGCAACGTTCTTGGGGTTGGCGCGAGCCTTCTCTACAAGGGCGGCAAAGTTGTTCGGTCGCGTCTTTGGGATACGTGAGGTGCTGACGGCAAACTCTGTTGCTGTTGTGCTGAGAGCGACGCCTTCGGGGGAGGTTTGTGCCGCGATTTGTTCGGACACTGGGCGCGGTGCCGGACGAAGGCGGGCCAACTGCTCTCGTGTGCGGCCCCCCAAGAGGGCGATTTCGCGCAGATCAGCTAGGTTTTCTGGGCGTGCCAAAGGGCGCTTATTGCCAATTTCGGTCTGGGCCAAATCTGTAGTCTGGGGGACGTCGCCGGTATCGGGGCGCGGCGCGGCGCGTTTAGGAGGCGGACCGGAAAAAACCAAAATTCCGTCGGGATTGATCGTCCCATCCGCTGAAGGAACAACGAGACCATTGTCGCCAAGCGCAAAAGTGCTTCCGGCAGGGGCGGGCGACGGTTGCTGTGGAATGGGGGAGTCATCTGGAAGGGCGTCCGCTGTCGGAAGCGCTACTGGGTCAGACAAATCAACTTCCGGATCAAGAGACGGAACATAGAGATGGTCGGTATCTTCAATCTCTGGCGCTGGTTTGAGGTCTGGCGACCGTTGCCAAATCCCAGAGTCGTTATAGGTTTTTTCGGCTTCGGCCACAGTCAGCAGGGCAGGGCGCGTTGGCTCTACTATACTCAGCGTCTGATCCGATGGGATTTCCAGCTCGAGATCAAAATTGTCGGCCTCAGCTTCAATTTCAGCCTCAGCGTTAAAGGCTGCAAAAACAGAGTCTTCTGGCAGGGCCGCTTCTTGGGCTGATGTTTGCGCTTGAGCGTTGAATTCCGTGAAGGTTCCCACATCGGAGTCGATATTGATGCGCGCGTCTTTAATCGGTCCCATAACAGACCAAAGAACGGCAATGCCCATGACCAAAAGAAGCGTCAAAAGGAGAAAAAGGCCCAGGAAGCGTGGCGTTTTCGATGAGGATGCTTTGTTCTTTCGTGCCCCAAATACAGTGACGTCCAATGGGGGCTGAACTGCGGCGGGTTTGAAGTCGTTGTCACGCGCGAGTTGTGCCTCATGTCCAAGGCTTGCGCTTAAATGCTCGCTGTCGGGCAATTCCATATCCGCTGAGGTGACATGGGCGTGCGCCAAGCGTTCCTCAAAACTTGGAATTGGATCCGAGCTCGCGCTTTCGCTGACAACAGGTGTGGGAATGATGGGCGCAAGAAGGGGGAGAGGCTCTGATTTTGTGACGACGACGAGATCAGGAGAAAGGACCGCGTCCGAAGGCTTCTGACGGGTTTCGCTGGCCTCGATATCGGTCGGCTCGCGTGTCGAGGCAAAGGGGGGTGTTTGGGTGTCTTCCGACTGTGACTTTCTGCGCCACGACGTAAGTCCCCTTGCGGTTTGCGTTAGGGATTTGCTTGCGGGCTTTTCGCTTTGCTTCGCCCCGTTGTTTTTCAAGCGCGCGGCGATCCCGTCGGGAATCTTTGGCGCAGCCACAGGACGGTGCACAAATTCGCCCGCGCCCCCTGTATCACTGCGCTCGGCTGTGAGTGCTTTGCGCGACACGGCGATTGAGGGTGGCACAGAGGATGTGCCCTTCACCTTGGATAAATGCGCGGGAATTGGGGGGGTCTGTTGGTTTAAAACAGGTTTTTTCGCGTCAATGCTCGAAAAGAAAGCCTCAAGGTCGGGGACGCTGGTGGTGTCAGGGGCTTCCTCGTTTTGAAATTCAAGGTCATCAGAGGGGCCTTCGTCGCTTTCAGTCGCTTCTGAGGTGTCCAATTGCGGATCAACTTGTGTGATGATGCTCGCTTCTTCCTCGCTTTCAGGCTGCGTTCCTAGCGCAATCGATAAACGCCTTTTACTGCTCGAAATTTTGTCCTCTTTCGAGGCTTCCGGATCGGAAATTTCGGGTTCAACTACAGGTATGTCGTCGCTTGGGACTGTGTCTTCGGCTACTGTCTGCTGAGTAACTTCTGGTGCGGAAATCTCCGTCGGTATCTCGCTCATAAGCTCTTCGGTGGGCTTGACTTTGTCTTCAGCCGCAGGTGTCAACAGGACTGATTTCTGTAGCTTTCCTGAGAAAATCTTGTTTTTACCGTTGGGCATTTTGTCTAAAATAACAAAGGCTTCAAAGTCTTTTTCAACGGCATCTTCTTGGTCAAGAAATGCGGATGAAAAGGCTGTAGCCCCAAAGAAAGGTTCCCCTTCGAAATTGGCATCCGTCGTATCCCCAACAAAGGAAACAGGGTTGAAACGATGCTCTACGGCAAAGGCTTCGGCTTCTTGCAATGTTTCTTTGGCCACGGCGGCCACATTCACCATATCACCTGCTACACGCCAATCAAACACGAGTTCCGATGGATCATAGGGCGTCAAATCGCGCAAGGCTTCACGGATTTGTGCCTCTCGGCTTGCGTCATCTGGCCCTTGTGCGGTGAGGCTTGTGAATAGGATTTGGGAGTTTGGCAGAATGAGTTTGCTGCTCAAACCACTGCCAGAAAGCTTGGTTGCTTTGTTGCGCAAATAGGCGAGCGTTTCTGCGAGGTCGGGCGTGTCGAGATCCGTCTCACCAACGAGTCGCCATCCCCCAGTTGCGCGGGAGAACAGGCGAATGCCTTCGTGAGAAAGGTTTAGGGCAAAACTTGGCTTCATCCTCTTGATCTACCACATATTAGAGTCATCTTGGCACCCCCAATTGCGCCAAATTTTACCGAGGAGGCGTATTCTTGCCCATAGCAAAATACGGCATATTGCGAAGCGGTTTTTGGGGGATGAGGGGGGCGAACCCCCCTCGATTTTGTTAAGCCGTTGCTTTGGTAAGGGCTTGGTCCAAGTCAACTTTCAAATCTGCGACGTCCTCAATTCCGATCGAGAGGCGCACGACATTTGGAGCAGCGCCCGCAGCTTCTTGCTGCTCTAGCGACAATTGGCGGTGGGTTGTCGAGGCAGAGTGGATAACCAAGCTGCGCGTGTCTCCAAGATTGGCGACGTGGCTAAAGATTTCGAGGCTGTCCACAAACTTGAGGCACGCGTCATAGCCGCCTTTAAGCGCGATGGTAAA
Source organism: Falsihalocynthiibacter sp. S25ZX9 (assembly GCF_041205405.1). Classification (NCBI taxonomy): domain Bacteria; kingdom Pseudomonadati; phylum Pseudomonadota; class Alphaproteobacteria; order Rhodobacterales; family Roseobacteraceae; genus Falsihalocynthiibacter; species Falsihalocynthiibacter sp. S25ZX9. The sequence continues at coordinate 26,457 of NZ_JBGFCD010000010.1, read as the reverse complement.
GAGCCCTCCCGCACCTTTGGGGCAGACTGTTTCAATGCGGCCATAGTAGGGCGACGACGGCAGGCCCGCATAGGTCACATAGTCAACTCTGGGGTCTTTTTCGAGCCATGTCGCCAGTTCAAGCGCGTTCTCGACGTGGCGTTGCATGCGCAGTGAAAGCGTCTCGGTACCCATCAAAGTATAGTGGGCGGCTTGCGGGTTCATGGTCATGCCAAGGTCGCGTAAACCAATGGCAATACCGTGGAATGTATAGGCCATCGGGCCAAATGTGTCTTTGAACACGAGGCCGTGGTACGCGGGTTCTGGCTGGGACAGCGACGGGAATTTATCGTTAGCACCCCAATCAAAATTGCCCGAATCCACAACGCAACCGCCCGTGACCGTGCCATTGCCGGTGAGGTATTTCGTGGTGGAATGCACAACCAATGTGGCCCCAAGGGCGATTGGATTGCAGAGATATGGCGTCGCGGATGTATTGTCGACGATCAACGGAATACCTGCCGCGTCGGCGATTTTCGCAATGGCCGGAATATCGGTGATATAGCCGCCCGGATTTGCGATGCTTTCACAGAAAATGGCGCGGGTGTTTTCGTCGATTGCCGCTGCAACCGCGGCCTCATCGTCAAAATCAACAAATGTGGCTGACCATCCGAAACGTTTGATCGTGTGGCTGAATTGCGTGATTGTGCCACCGTAAAGACGGGTGCTGACGACCACATTCAAGCCCGGTTGCATCAGGGGAAAGAGCGCCATGATCTGGGCTGCGTGACCTGAGGAGCAGCAAACACCGCCAATGCCACCCTCAAGGGTTGCGATACGTTCTTGCAGAACTGCGACGGTGGGGTTGGTTAGGCGGGAGTAAATATATCCGACTTCTTGCAGGTTAAACAACGCGGCGGCGTGATCCGCATCGCGAAAAACATAAGCCGTCGTTTGGTAAATAGGTGTCTGGCGTGCGCCCGTCGCGGGATCGGGGTGTGCGCCCGCGTGAATTTGTTGGGTGTCAAAACCGAGGGTTTTTACGTCACTCATTGGAACCTCCTGATGAAAATCTCCAGAAGGTTAAGCAATACTCTGGGTCGCCTCAATGCCTTAATTGGCCTTGAGGGAAACTTCGTCCCTAGCGCATCCAAAATCCCTCGCGCCGAAGGGTGTTTCGGATCACTTTTTCGCGGCGCGGTAGGTTGTCTTGATCAAAAAGCGCGCGGGCTTTGCGTCCGCGCCCCTGATAGATCATGCGCTTGATCGGGTCATAGAGTTTTAGACGTTTTTTAAGCTTATTGGGGGCTGCTACGGCCTCAAGAATTTCGAGGGTCCGTTCAGGTTCGCGTGCATAAAGGAGGGGGAGAAACCTGTAGTGGCAACTCGTTTCACCATCCAGTTTGCTGACCGACGGAGAGGGGCGACCGCCACCAAAGGAGTGAATGACCAAGGGGAGCGCGACTTGATCGAGCCACGGGGTGAGCGGCTGACACACAAGCTCCTCTGGGGCGTTGTCGCGAATTTCGAGGGCATATTCGAGGAAGCGGGTGCCGAATTCATGCGGGCAGCGAAAGTAGAACCATCCAGCGTTAAAATAGAGGTAGCGCTCCCAGTATTCGTCGGGTTGCGAGAGATCGAGCGTGCTTTCAAATTCAAGACCAAAGCGATCATAGAGGGATTTCCACGTCTGGGTATATCCGGGGCCGTAGAGCTCTTGTTCGGGCCACGTTCCTTCACGCTTCATCGAAGCGGACGGGCGATCAAAGTCAAATTCGATCTCATCCAAGGGGCCGGTCACCAAAGTATCGGTGTCGAAAAAGACGAAATTCTCGCCCTTGGGCATCGCAAGCAGCGCTTCGATTTTATTGCCATTGGGATAGGCTTTGCCAAAATATTGGTTCTCAAACGGCAGGATTTCCGCCCCCATATCTGTAAGCGCGTCGTGGATATCGGAGGGCATGCGGGGGTCTTGTCCGCGCCAAAGCTCCGATGGCTGGGGTTCGGCGACAAAAACGCGTCCATTGAAGTTCGGCGAACTCGCGCGCAGGCTGGCTACAAAAAGCAAGGCTTCATAGACGAGACGTCCATTTTGTCCGATGATCAAAATGTTGAATTTTTGGCCGACGTCAGATTTCTTTGCCATAATGTACGCGCTCTAACATTTTTTTGCTCTGTGGGAACTATAGCCGCTAATCGGTTCTGTCAAAAGGACATTTAGAGCGTGGCCCGCGTTCCAAAGTTTACCCTAGGGCAGAACTGCGAGCCATAACCAAATCGTCCCAATAGAAAGGGCGGTCGCAATGAGCACAGTCGAGGCCGCGACACGCTTCGCGACACCGTACATATTTGCAAAAACATAGGCATTCACACCTGGCGCCATAGATGCCGTCAAGACAGCGGAGCGCAGGCTTTGTGTCGACAAATCGAGTTGAGTTCCCATCGCAAAGGTGATCATCGGATGCACGAGCAGCGAAAGGGTGACCGCAAAGAAAATCGTGCGTAAATCCCCTTCAGGGCGATAGCGAAAGAGCACGCCTCCGAGAGCAAAAAGCGCGACGGGAAGAGCGGTTCTTGCGACGAGGTCAATCGCGTCGGACAAGGGCGTCGGGATGTAGAGGCCCGTCAGATTAACTACGAACCCCAGTGCGATGCCGATGACCAAAGCGTTTCGGAACATCGCGCGCAAGACGGCGCGCCCCGTTGCAAGGGGGCTTCCGCCGCGATTGCGAACGACTTCCATGACGGTGATGCCAAGTCCGTAACAGAAGGGCGAGTGCACCGCGATGATCGCGTAATTTGCCTGAAGAGCGTCGGGGCCAAATGCCCGTTCTGTGATGGGCAGACCAAGCAAAAGCGAGTTTGAAAACAGCCCGCAAAACCCAATGGCCACACAATCTTCCCACGGGCGATTGAACAAAAAACGCGCTCCAAACATACCGAGGACAAAGCAAATTGTGGCCCCTGCATAAAAGCTGAGGAGAAGGCGCGGGTCGAGGTTTTCGCCCAAATCCAGCGTTGAAATGGCCCGAAAAAGCAGGCAGGGAATTGCGAAATACTGGGTGAACCTCATCAGGGCATCGACACCATCGTCGGAAAATAGCTTTTTCCAAACAACAAGATAGCCCGCACCGATAACCAAAAAAACCGGCAAGATGACATCAATGAGCGCTTGCATGGTTAGCCTTTGGTTTCGATCACCATACCATCAAAGGCAGGGGTCACGTTTGCAGGCAATTCGCTGGCGAGGGTCTGGAAGTCTAAATCGATATGCATGTTTGTAATGACCGCGCGCTCCGGGGCGGTTTGAGCGATCCAGTCCAAGGAGGTCTCAAGATTTATGTGGCTTGGATGGGGCTTGTAGCGAAGAGCGTCGAGCACGAAAACTTCAAGTCCGTTGAGGCGACTGAACGTGTCTTCACTCATCGCGGAAACATCGGGAAGATACGCCAAGCCCCCCATGCGAAACCCCAGCGCCGTGATGCGTCCATGCTGAACGGGAAGGGGGGTAAAGGTGATGTCGCCACCCGGTCCCTCAACCACAAAATCCTCGTCATCAATCGAGTTGAGATCGCAAATGGGCGGGTAGTCGCTGCCCTTTGGTTGCACAAAAGCATAACCAAATCGCGAGATTAGATCGTTGGTTGTGTCGCTGTCGGCCCAAACGGGCATGCGTGTGCGCGTGTTGAAAACGATTTGGCGAATGTCATCGAGGCCGTGCATGTGGTCGGCATGGGCGTGGGTCATCACCACGGCGTCCAACGTGCCGACCTCGGCGGCCAAAAGCTGGGCGCGCATGTCGGGCGATGTATCGATCAACACGCGGGTAACCCCGTTGGGGCCAATTTTTTCAACCAACATGGAGCAGCGCTGGCGGCGGTTTTTTGGGTTCTGCGGATCGCACGCGCCCCAAAGCCCACCCAATCGAGGGACGCCACCTGAGGAGCCGCAGCCCAATATAGTGAAACGCATCACGATGGAGTCCAAGCCGCGGCTTTTGCAAAAAGCCGATCAAAATTTAACTGCGTTTGGGTGGCGAATTCCGCGAAGGGCATGTCAAAGACCTCAGCGCCGACGGCGGCAGTTAGAGCACTAAATGCAGGTTCGTTGCGCTTGCCACGGTGGGGCGGTGGCGCAAGATACGGTGCGTCCGTTTCGACCAGAATCCGGTCCACGGGGGCCGAGGCAAAGATTTCACGAAGCTCGGTAGAACGTGGAAAACTGGCGATGCCAGACATCGAAAGGTAGAATCCAAGATCAAGGGCCGCGCGGCCCAATTCGGCACTGCTTGAGAAGCAATGCATAACACAGGAAAAGGCACCAGCCGCGTGCTCTTGTGCCAAAATACGCGCCATGTCGTCGTCGGCCGCACGCGCGTGGATGACGAGGGGAAGGCCTGTTTTACGGGCGGCCTCGATGTGAATGCGCAGGCTTTCCTGTTGAATATCAAGGCTTTCTCGGGTGTAATGGTAATCAAGTCCCGTTTCGCCAATGGCGACGAATTTTGGGTGTTTCGCAAGATCGACAAGCTCTTGTACTGTTGCCATCGGCTCTTCGGCGGCACTCATAGGATGCGTCGCCGCGGCCCAAAAAACGGGATCATAGGCGTCCGCAATCGCGCGAACGTTCGCGGCATTTTTGAGGCGCGTACATATAGTCACCATGCAGCTTACACCTGCGGCCTGAGCGCGAGCAATGACGTCAGGAAGTTCGTCGGCGAAATCCGGAAAATCAAGGTGACAGTGGCTATCGGTAATTTGGGGCAGCATCCGGAATCCCTTGAAGTCTATTGATTTTGGGCAAGTGTGCCCGCAGTTTGGTCCATCTTCAAAAGCATATCAAGGATGAGCGCGGCAGGGTCAAGGTTCACGGCGCGCCCATGGCGCACGCGTGTACTTAACGATTGTTGTAGATTGGCCCATTCCCGCGCGTGCGGTGGGCAATTTGACAGGCGGGAAAATAATCCCGCTTCGCCCTTGGCGGCTTCAATCACAGGTGGCCCCGACACGCCCGCACGCGCCATGCGCGACAGCAGAAGGTCTAGCAAATCGAGCAATAGATCGTATCGGGGCACATTTTTTGCCCCAACAGCCGTTTCCGCAAGAGCGAGGGCGCGTTGGCGATCAAGCCCGGGTGCTGCCTGCATCAAATCAATGATGTATTGGTAGGTTTTGAGCCCATCTAGCGTGGTGAGGCGCATGGCTTCTCCGACGCTTCCGGCCGCGAGTGCGGCAAGAATAACGGGGTTGGCGTCGTTTTGCGCCCCTGCCGCCGCGAGGGCCAGAGCCATTTCCTCGGGGGGAAGAGGGTGGCATCGCAATTCGCGACACCGCGACCGGATCGTCGGCAAAAGGCGGCTGGGCTGGTGACTGATCAGGAGGAGCGTTACGTTTTCTGGCGGCTCTTCTAGAAGCTTCAGAAGCGCATTCGCCGCCTGAACATTCATCTCATCAGCTGCGTCCACGATCACCACGCGACGTCCTCCATCGGTGGCCGAAAGGGAGAAAAAATTCTTGAGTCGACGCACTTCATCAACGGAAATGACGGTTTTAAGTTTGCCCGTTTTCTCATCCGTTGGCCGCCGCAACAAAAATAGACGTGGCTCCGACATCGCCGCAATGCGGTGCGAGACCGGATTGTCAGGAGAAATCGCAAGCGTTTTTGCAGGGGCGGGATCGTCGCCGAAAAGGCTTGGCCCGCTGTGCGCAGGTTGCGAGATAAGGAAGCGCGCAATTTGCCACGCGAGGGTTGCTTTGCCGACACCGCGTGGGCCGGTCATTAGCCAGCCGTGATGCAGGCGGCCAGTGTTGAACGCCTCAAGAAACGCAGCCTGAGCACGGTTCTGCCCCAAGATTTCGTGGGTTTCACGCGGGTGGGGCGCGCCTTCGATGCGGTCAGGTTCTAGCGCTTCAGCCATTCTGTTGCGCCATGTTCTGAGATATCTTCGCCATCGCACGCGCTAGGATATCGGCGGCAACATTTTCCATATCTCGGTTTCCGTCAATTAACTGACAGCGTGTCGGGAACTCCTGCGCGAGTTTCAAAAATCCTGCGCGCATTTTGCTCTGTAGGTCTTCGCCAAAGTCCTCAAACCGTTCTTCGGTTGTTTGACGCGACTTGGCGCGGGAGAGGCCCGTTTTCGGATCCATATCAATGATGAAGGTCAAATCGGGTTCACGGCCAATCATCAAGCTGTGCAACTGATCTACTACGGCGCGTAAATCGCCACGGCTTATGCCTTGATACATGCGGGTGGAATCGGCGAAACGGTCGCAGAGAACGATTTTTCCGGCTTCGATGGCGGGAAAAATCGTTTTTTCGAGGTGGTCGCGACGGGCGGCTGTAAAAAGCAAAATTTCACTTTCCGCCGACCAGCGATCCGGATCGCCTTCAAGGACCAGCGACCGTATTTCTTCAGCTCCCTTAGAACCACCGGGTTCGCGCGTTAAAACAACGTCATACCCATCAGCTCGCAATGCATCTCTTAAGAGCTTGATCTGAGTCGATTTTCCCGAGCCATCAATCCCCTCAAAACTAATGAAAAGCCCCCCAGAGTTGGAGGGATTGCATTTGGGGGATGAAAATTTAGCGATGGTCATTTGCGGAACCTAGCCCTCTAGGCTCAGATGGACAAGCCCAGCGTGTCGCCCGTGAAGCGATTAAACAGAATTGAAAAACTCGAGCGCAACCGAGGGAGAAAACCGCCCTCAAGGACGTCCTGTTTGGCGACGAGGGGCAAGCGGGTTTGGGGCATGTCGGGAAGCGTCAAAACGAGTTCGGCGAGGGCGTCCCCCGCCTTGACGGGCGCTTGAATCGGACTATTGAATACTACTTCTGCCTGAATTTCGCCCTGTGCAAGAGCTGGAAATAATATCTGCAGGTCTTCTGGGGCGATCAGATCGACAGTTTGTGTACTGCCCATCCACACGGGGGCGGTTGCCAAGATCTCGTCTTTTTTGGCCAATGTCTTTAGAACAAATTGCCGAAAGGCCCAGTTCACCACTTGCTCCGCCTCTTCTGCGCGCTCTTTTTCACTGTTAAGGCCAGAAATGACAAATACAACCCGTCGATCGCCCTGAAGGGCAGAGCCAATAAGTCCATAGCCCGCTTCGCTTGTGTGCCCCGTTTTTAGGCCGTCCGCGCCAATGTTCAGTTTGAGCAACGGGTTGCGATTGAAGCGGTTGTCTGGTGCCCGCCCGTCATAGCCGAACTCTGTCTGAGCGAAGAAATGATAGTATTCAGGAAATTCCGTGATCAACCGTTGCCCCAATGAGCCAAGATCCCGCATACTCATACGTTGATTGGGCGCAGGCCAGCCGGAGGCGTTCTCAAAAGTGGAATTATTCATCCCGAGTGCCTTGGCGCGGTCATTCATTAGGCGAGCAAAGGCCTCTTCAGTGCCCGCAAGCCCTTCAGCTACAACGACACACGCGTCGTTTCCAGACAACACAATGATGCCTTGAATTAATTCGCCAACGGTGGGGCGGTCGGTTTCGTTGAGAAACATTGTCGAGCCGCCCATGTTTTTCGCACGCGTGGATACGGAAAAAACCGTGTCCATGGTCACGCGCCCGTCCTGTAGGGCCTCAAACAACATATTAATCGTCATTAGTTTTGACATTGACGCTGGTGGCAAAGGGATGTCGGCATTTTTTTCAAGAAGCACTGTACCCGTCGTAAGGTCCAATACATACGCGCTTTGGGCGCGCGTATCGTAGTTCTGCGCCTGTGCCGTAAAAGCGGCGGGTAACGCGAGAAGAAGCGTCAAAAATCCGGTTATTACGGATCGGCGCCCAATTTCGGATCGCAGGTTATTGAACAAACGCATGACGCTCCCCCTTTTTAGATTTAGTTCGATACGTAGTAGGCGTCGCTATAGCCCAGTGCGGTCACCGATTTTTGTAACGCATCTTTTTCGGATTTTCCGCCCACAGGGCCAACAGCCACACGCCAGAAAGTTTTCCCTTTGGAGGTTTGTTTCTTGATCGTTGGGATCATGCCCGCGCCGCGCATTTTTTCTGCGGTTGAGTTTGCGTTGGCTTCGATGCTGTAAATCCCAAGTTGTAGGAAGGATTGCTTGGAGGTGTTTTTCGTCGACGATAAAGCAGGTTTTGGTGTCGCTGCTGGCATTGCCGCGATCACTGGTGCTACTTCGCTGTCTACCGCATCAAGCGCCGCAGAAGCGGATGCAATTGGATCGAGCGCGGTTTCCGTAACTTCAGCGGCGATCACGCCCTCTCCATCCGAAACCTCAACCATTTCTATGCTCTCGTCGGGGTCTTCAATCGTAATTTCTTCACGCCGTAAAGCGGTAACGCTCATCTGGACGGGAGCACCGGCGATCATCCCAATGGCGTCTGCCGCGTCCGAGGAAACCTGAAGTTTGGGGCCAGGTGTTTCACGTTCTTTTCGGAAAAGAGCGCCAATGACAAACTTGCCGTTTGCCTCATTCCGGATTAAAACCCGCTCAGGGTCTTTTGCGGTTGGATGTGCAACCCAAACCCCACCCAGTGACGGGCGGCCATCCCAAAGCCCCTCTTCGGTGACTTGAAAAACCTCCGGTGCTTCGACATCATTTTCAACGGTTCTTGTTGATCCTGATGTTGATTTTCCAGGGTTATTTTTTGTGCCCGTATTTTCGACGCAACCCGCAAGCCCAAAGCTCAAGGCCGTGATTACGGCAAATTTGATATACGATTGTCCCAACATGCTTCGCCCTCTATCGTCCGCGTTTGCACGCGTAACCGCCAGTTTCTGGCTATTTTTATATTTCTTTCCCAATGCCTTGGTCCATTTTTCGTAAAATGCACTGGTGGCAATTCGCCTGATTTTATTACACCTATAGTGTCTTTTGCCGCCACTCTAACCAAGCCTTGGGCACATGAAAAGCCTGTCCTACACCAATGCGCGATTTTCTGCGCTCAACTGAGGGCTTTTCGAATCACAAAACCCTCGTTAACACGTGCGAAGTCGGAGGAGTGGCAGAGTGGTCGAATGCACCGGTCTTGAAAACCGACGGGCCTTAACGGGTCCCCAGGGTTCGAATCCCTGCTCCTCCGCCACTGTCTATTGAAATCATTAGATAAAATGACGAATATGACTAGATACCGCAAATAATACCCCACATAAAAAAATCGCTTAGAATTGCAGCGAATTGCGTTCAACTTTTTACCTTCGAACTGCCCGAGCTTAAATTTTACTATCCCGCCCGGTCCTGATCTAGTCGCGGGTGTTGTCAGAGGAAACTGACTTGAGCGGGGCGGGGCGGGGTAAGTAACTAGCTTAGGGCCATGACAAAACACTCCCCTTTTCGCTATTTCAAAACGAGCCCTGAAATCATCCGTCTAGCGGTGATGCTTTACGTTCGGTTTCCGCTCTCACTTCGAAACGTGGAGGATTTACTCCACGAAACGGTTCGGTTTTGGTGGAACAGGTTCGGGCCAATGTTTGCATCTGAGATACGGAAGAAACGAGTGGAACGATTGCGATCCCGGCCTCAATGGCAGTGGCACCTAGATGAGGTTTGTTTTGAAAGTAAACGGCGAACGTCACTACTTATGGCTAGCGGTTGATCATGAAGGTGAGGTGTTGGAAAGTTACGTCACCAAGCGCCGCGATAAGGGCGCAGCCCTTAAATTTATGAAGAAAGCGATGAAACGGTACAGCCAGCCTGAGATTATAGTCACTGACAAACTTCGCTTATACGGCGCTGCGATGAAGGTGATTGGTAACGCGGCGAAACAGGAAACAGGACGCTGGAAAAACAATCGCGCTGAGAATTCACACTTGCCGTTCCGACGACGAGAGCGAGCGATGCACCGCTTTCGTCGAATGCGAAGTTTGCAGAAATTTGTTTCCGTTCACGCATCCGTTTTCAACCACTTCAATCAGGATCGCAGCCTATCGCAAAGAGTTCATTTCTAAGCCAGTCGCACCGTTGCTCTGGCTGAGTGGCGCGGTCTTTGCGCGGCATAAAAGGGCAGGGATCCTAGCCTAGTTGAGACGAGTTCGAATTAGTCTGACACCACCGTTTATTCTTAAGTCGGTCTTTTTGGTGTACAATAATTGGCAAATGAGCAGAATGTGTCTTCTGGTTCAAAGCATTGGAACCGTGGGAAAACCAGAATCCTTATTCTGAAATGAGTTACGTTTTAAAAACTATCGAAGAAAGGGCCGATTTATGAATGCTATATCAACCATTGTTCTCTTCTGTGCGCTCTGCTTGCCCGTATCTGGTAACGCTACGCCCTTGGACCGCTGGACGATATCATGCTCGGTTGACAAAGGAGCAATAAAGAGAAAGCGAGGAACCTACACCTTCAAAACAAGTACCAACGGCTGTGAAAACGGGTCATACAATCAACGTGCGGAAATCAAATCCGAAAAGGTCTCTTCCAACATTACGGGTATATATCTGTTCGAGACAAACGTCGCCATGAAGAGCAAATCAAAGGAAAAATTCGATATTTTCCAAATTCATGACGGTCGTGACAGCTGTGCTCCGCCTCTAAAAGTCCAAGTGGCGCCGAATGGAACTATCAGATTGCAAAGCGGCGTTAAATTCGGGTCCGGTAAACAGTGCGAAGAGGAAATCCGAGAAACCGGGCGACCAAATGTTACAATAAGTCGTGATGGGGTGGAGCATAACCTTCGGATTCTGATCCAATTCAAAGGGCGTGGTGAGTTTAGTACTGATGTTTGGGTTGATGGCAAGCCAGCGGTCTCAGGAGCCTATTCCCAACCCAATTTTAAGGGGGCCTTCAAGTCCAAGACTTTCTATTTCAAGCATGGGGTCTATTCGAAGAACAAGTTTGACTATAAATTGATTTCTCGGGGCGTGGACGTAAAGAAGATAAAAGCCTCTCAATAATAAATCTCGCTTCAAACTGTGATTTGTTTTTAACGCGACGAATTCAGAGAAATCAATCGATAGGCTAGGTCTGGCAGTTCATGCCTTAAAGGGACAAAAGTTGACTTTTGGAACGCACCGGAAGGTAGTGTCAGAGGAAACTGACCTATGCGAACCGGGGTAGCCAACTAGCTTCAGTGTATTACAAAATCCACTTCCTTTAGCTATTTCAAAAACGAGCCAAGAGATCATTCGCCTTGCGGTGATGATGTACGTCAGTTTTCCACTCTACCTCATAAATGTAGAAGACTTGCGATACGAATGCGGCATCGACGTTAACCATTAAACCATTCCGTTTTGTTGGTCCCGGTTCGGCCCGATGTTCGCCTCGGAAATCCGGCGCAAACGAGTGGAGCGATTGTGATCCTGACCTCAATGGAATTGGCATCTGGATGAGGTTTTCGTAAAAATGAACGGCGAGCGACACTATTAGTACGAGCTGTGGATTACGAAGGAGAGGTGCTGGAAAGCTACGCCACCAAGTGTCGTAGCCCCCAAATTCATAATGATGTGATGAAACGCTATGGGCTACGGAAAATCATCGTGACTGACAGGTTACGTTCAAATGATGCTACGACGAAAGTTATCGGGAATGTGACCAGAAATGAGGCCGGCCGCCTGAATAACAATAGAGCCAAAATTCACACCTACGTTTTCCACGAAGTGCGCGTGCTATGCTCCGCTTTCGTCGGACGCAAAGTCTGCAGAAATTTATTTCCGTTTACGCATCCGTTTTCAACCGTTTCAGTCAGGATCGCAGCCTTTCGCAAAGAGTTCATTTCAAGTTTGTCCGAACCGCCGCTCTCGCTGATTGGCGCGGCACGTTCTCGGCTAAAACCATACTAGATAAGGCGAGTTTGAATTTGTCTGACGGCACTCCCGCCGCGATTAATAGACGGTTGAATGCGGGCTTCCGCAGAATTTTGAAATATTACACTCAAGCTGAAAGCTTGTTAAACATGGTGCGTCGAACGGTTGGCCGCACAGCAGAATGCTGACCATCAGCGCGTTTTGTGACAGCTCCAACTGGCCAGGAAGAGCGCTGCAATTAGAAGTAAGAGACAACGATGTGAAGTTGAATGATCGTTTTTTTGTGAACCCGATACGTAATACATTTCGGCCCAGAAACGTAATCGCAATCAGATCAAATCTAAGACTTAGGATTCTGCCCAATTCTTCCAAGAGGCGATCACGCATGTGTACTCAATTTATACACTTACTTAGCGGCTTTTGGAATCGCAGCAATTGCACCTGCGCTGTGGCAAACCATCAACGAGCACCCTTTAGTAGAATTGAGTCGATTGAAGATGTGTCCGGATTATAATTTTCCTCGATATCCGAACCGTTTGGTTGGAGAACTCGTGGTTTTGTTAGGCACGATGCATGTGTCTTGATCGCAACATAATGAAAACTACCTTTATTGCCTAAAGTCCGTTTGACACCGTGTGCCAACACCAAGCGTCCGTTTTTTGGGAATTCCGTCATTTATTGGAAACAGTCTGTTTTTGCAAAATAAGGCACGATTGCCTTAAAGGGCTTGATATTGTGGCAAGAATTGGGCAAGCAAGTGGCTAGAATATGATGATGCGTGCTCGCGATTCTGCTTTAAGACCATTTCAGGTCTAACGCAATTATGCAGATTTGATGACTTTATCGCTTCTATTATAATAGATAAGGGGATGACGAAATGAATAAGAAGCTTGGGATCGTAGCAGCGTTAGCGGCAATTACATTGCGCATGGGAGTTCCAGATGCGGCTTTTTCGCAAGACGCGGATGCACGAACTGCGGCATTGATAAATCTTAACATTCGTTGCGAAGCTTACAAGAACATTAGTGATCGCTCTGTGCTTCAGCAGGAGCTAGAGAAACTCCTATTCCTCAACCCCGATGATGAATGTGTCGATTATATCGTTGGCCTTCTAGGCGGAGCGCCAGTAGCTAGTATTTCTGGCTTAGGAGGACAATTTGGAAACGGACCCTTTGACAGTGTCTTTGATGGACCAGCTATCACTGTGGCCTCTGTTTCTGAGCCATATTAATTGTAAACTTGATCGTGCCGCGTTTTTTCGCGCTGCATGAACCGCGACTTTTGAGTTGGGGTGAGTTTTGGGCTTTAATCAAGACCTTTTCTTTGAACACCTCAGCAGGCGTTTTCCATCCCAGACATTTGCTAGGTGTGGCATTCAGGCGGGCACAGATACTCTCCAAATGATGATTGGAGATATTGATGGGATCGATTTCTCGCGGCAGCCAACGTCTTGCCCTTCGGTTGGTGTTTTCGACGGTTCCCTTCAGCAACGGTTCTGAGGGATAGTAGAACCATGTTTTGGTGCCGACCTAGGCCTGCAAGTGCAGCCGCTCCATGAACTCGGAACCCTGATCAAAAGTCACAGACTTGCGCGCCGTTAAGGGCAGAGTTCGCATGACTTTCGCCAGATACCCCATAACGCGGGCAGTTGTTCGGTTTAAGTTCATTTGCAACACAGTGAAGCGACTGATGCGCTCAACCAATGACGTCACGTTTGCCTTGCCAAACTTCTGACGAAGCAGCATTGGGTCGCCCTCCCAGTGCCTAAATCGGATCCGTTTACCAATGATTTCAGGGCGGTTGGCGATGCTTAGGGCGGGGTGGGGCTCGGGTTTCTTAGGCAGCCGCCCGTTGCGGGGTCGCCGCTTGCGACGGTGTTCTGGTAGATACCACCAGAGATCATCCATCATGCCTTCGGCCGAGTAAACATAACGGTAGATCGTCTCTTGGCACACCCGAACCGAGGCATTTTCATAGATTAGACTGCCCGCGATTTGCTCCGGCGTCCAACCGTCTTTGATGCGCTCAAAGATCGACTCTCGAAGCTGTGGATGACGCATCAGTTTGCGGTCTTTTTGACGTCGGGACAGGGCCTTCATCGATGCACCAACACCAAAATATCCGACGACTTTTGGCATGTCTGCGTCTTTGAAATGGTTGAGGTGAAGTTTCGAAAAACGGTCGATCTGTTGCGTCCAAGACGTTCTGCTATCACATCCACGCTGATTTTGGCTGCGCGCCACATCTCGATCTTGTGTCTTTCTTCCAGGCCCAATTGTTTGTGCGATCGAATTATGAGTTTTCCTTTTGAGGGCCAACAGGCTGTTATCACTTAAACGTCGCTAGTCAGGGTAGCGTCCACCTCAGAATAGTGAAAGCTGAAGTCGCGCCTGATATTGTATTCGGCGCAGGCTTTTAACTGTTAGGAAGGTCGGCTTTTCGCGATTTTGCAGGGGTTAATATGTTTTGAGGCCTGCGTGTAACTCATCCTTAGAATGCGGTTAGAAAGCCCTCCACGCTTTGCAATCCAGTTTTGGACCCAGTCAGGATATTGTTTAGCTAGGTAGCGCGTTCCCCATTGATTGACATCACGTTTTGCTCCGTAGGCTGCGTGAAACACAAAAGACGTGTTCTTCGTAATGCACATCTGTTTTGGATCAAGCGATAAATACAATGTGCAAGCTGAGGCGCATTGGCCATTGAAGACAAGCCAGTCTTTCTCTTGCCGTGCGCGCGAAACACGTTTGGCATAGTTAACCAGATCTCCACCATCATCCCTAGAAATCACAATAACCTTTCTCTGAGGTATGAATGACTTATTAGACAGAGCCGCCACTCTTGTTTGTGGGGTGGCTGTGCCGCGGGAGGATGAGTTCGGTACAATGCTTGCTGAAAGTTCTGCTGGGGAATTGGTGCTGCGTGTTACGTCGTCAGATGTTGCGTAGGCAGCGTGCGCAAACCCGAGGCATACGGCCAAGAATGGTGTCAATTTTTTCATCTGTTACTCCAACTTGCGTATGCTCGCTCGCCGTTTTTGCGGGTACTATCTGAGCTTCTTCAATAGAGTTGGCAGGGGATTGAGGCGGAAATAAGAAAAATTAGGTGCAATAATAAGCCAATACCAATTTACCGATTAGACGCTGGATTTGCTCTTGAGGGATTGTCTTCTAATCACGTGGAAAGCTTGGACTCCGCATAGAATAGTTTTGAGAAACACGCGGCCCTCCCTGGTGCCGCTCTCATATTTGGGTGATGAAAGCGCAGAATTTCCTTCAAAAACCGTTGCTTCCAAGTGACTAGGAATTCCGGCACGGCACCTATAAGGCTTGCCAGAGCAATAAAACTCCCTTTAGGGTGGGCGAATTGACGCAAATTAGGGCAGAATTTTAAATGGTCTCAGCGAGTAAGAATAACCTCTATGATATAGTATTTTTGGCGGATTTTACTCGTGGTGGGGACGCAGGCTTGCGCGTCGCGCAAGAAATCAGAGCGTGCACCAGAATTGGCTGTCGGGTTGGACTTGTTCACCTGCAGGTCAATTCCAACAATTCTATCGTTTCACCTGATGTACAGGTCTGTGTTAAGGAGAACCTTGCAGAGGTAGTTTTGCCGGAAACGCCCGTTCACGCGAAGTTAGCGATTGTCCATTCTCCTTCCAACGTCACACCTTCGGTTCAAAAAATCGACTATCTAAGTGCGGATAAGGTTGTGTTGGTTGTTGATCGCAAGCCGGATCCGGCTCAACTTGGTCAGTGGCTAAGTTTTCATTTCGGGCCTGTATCTTGGGCGCCAACAAATCGCTGGGTGCGCGCGGGTTTGGTTGCTCTCAATGCCGCAATCCCACTGGAAGAGGAAGACTGGCGCCCGACTGGAATGCCACTTAGCCCCGTCACCCGCGCCCTAAAATTCAGCCAGAAACCGGTTTTCGGGCGAGTCAGTGTTTCGGGATCCGCACAGTGGCCCACAACAAAGAAAGAGTTAATTCAGACTTACCCAATAGGAAACGGAAACGACTTCCGGATAATGGGCCCGCCACTAGCCAAGTTGCTAAAAGAGCTAGGTTCGCCAGCGGGTCTCAAAGTCTATTCACAGCGGGACATAACGGTTGAACGCTTTCTTGAGATGCTTGATGTATTCATGTACTTTCCGAGCAAACCCACTCCCACACTTCCTGAGGCCGCCATTGCAACAGCTATGGCATCTGGAAAGCTTGTCATTTTACCACCTCACCTCGAGGGTCATTTCGGTCAAGGGGCTATCTATTCAGAACATTCAATGGCAAAGGAAACCATTTTTAGTATACTGAACGACGACGATGCTGTTGATGTCGCAAAGAAAAATGCGAAGCATCATGCTAAGTTCCAGTTTACAGAGCAAAACTATTCCCATAAAATTTCATCCCTTCTCGACGACCACAAGCCGCGGACTAAGCGAAAACGCAAAGAAAGCACCAGCAAGAGAGTACTTTTTGTCCCTTCAAACGGAGTCGGGCTTGGCCATGTAACACGGCAACTTGCGATCGCACGACAATTGAAAAATTCTTTGGAACCAGTTTTCGCTACATTTGCACAGGCGGCACCGATTATTGAGGGGTTCGGCTATCCAACTGAATATATACCGTCCCAAAGCGACACTGGGACTGAACACGGCCAGTGGGACAGTTGGATGCGATATGAACTTGGGAGTGTGATCGATCGTTACGACCCAAACGTTGTCGTGTTCGACGGTAACAACCCAAGCTCAGGGCTGATAAATGCAGTGCTTTCTAGGCGGCGTCGGGGATTGGTTTGGGTGAGGAGAGGCATGATTGGGTCGACGCCATCTCGTTATCTAGGCAATTCCCGCTATATGGACCTAATCATCGAACCTGGGGAAATTGCGGGCGAGCTAGATGTGGGTTCAACCGTTGATCGCAAGCATGAAGCACTGCAAGTCGACCCTATAACACTTCTTGATCGAGATGAGATATTGCCACGCGAAGCTGCGCGAAGGGCGCTTGGTTTGTCGCCTGAAGGCAAAACCGTAATCATCCAGCTAGGCGGAAACGCCACTCGAGATGTGGTCTCGCTTACCGGTGAAATTATTGATCTGCTGAAAGGCTTCCCGACCCTACAAATAGTATTGGTCGAGTGGGAGAATAGTTCAGTGGAGTTTCCAAATTGGCCTTCCGTCAAAATATTACGCGGTTTCCCGATTAGCCGTTACTTCAACGCATTTGATTTCTCGATCTCTGCCGCTGGATATAATTCTTTCCATGAAGTGATGGCTTTTGGTTTGCCGAGCGTATTTATCGCAAATCGCCACCCTTCGATGGACAACCAAGCTGCGCGCGCAGAATTTGCGCAACAACATAGCGCGGGCTTCGATCTATCCCAAGAGGAGTTATTCCACTTGCCAACAATTTGCGAAATTTTGATGACAGATCAAGCCACTGCATTGTTCCGAGACGAAGCGAACAAATTGTATTTGAGTAATGGTGCTAAAACTGCGGCAGCAGCAATAACAGAATTGGCGGAGCGGATATGAACAAACCCACGCAGAAACCGCTCGAGAATGCTGCGCCACGCGGCGGTCTCAACATCAACGTGGAAAGTCAGACTCGATCCGCAACTGCTGGAGCGGGGTATGCGGACCGCTCAGTATTAACCGTCGTCTGCGACGCGCCGGGCCCCGTTTTTAATTGGCCTTCCGACGAAAATGTAGGGTCCGCCGCACCGCAGAATGTATGGCCTTCAGAGACCCCTCCAGCGAAGAATCTCCTCCCCATGCGGCATTCGCAGGAAGATGTTAAAAATAAGGGTGCGTCGCCGATAATTGGTTTTCTTTTATTTGGCCTGCGTGAAGATCAACTTTTAATTGCCCTCCAAAAAATTAGCCGCCTTCATTACACTTCTGGCAGTTTCATTCCGCTGATACTGACCGATTTTCAAGACCATTCAATCTTGCGCAAAGCTGGTGCAATAATTGAGTATTTCCCAACAGATGCTTACGCGAAACCAGATCAGCGAGGGATTTTCAATAGTCGGTTTAGGGCATCTCGTAAAAAGTGGAAAGTCAGCCATTTCATAGATTTGGGTCAGCCCGGACTTTTACGTTTACGGTTGGATGATTACGATCAACTTTTTCAGACCACTTTGCGGACAACGCCACGATTTGATCATCGGAAGGACGGCGGAGCATCACTCGCGCCAGTCGTGCCAGATAATGCCGCTTTGAAGGCCGAATATTTGACGAAAGGGTTGGACCAAGTTGCGGACACTTTTGTGCTGTACCGAGTTTTGGGAAATGATCTCCCACCGCGGCACCAAGACGGGCAAACCCTTCGCAACGTCCGGTTTGTTCTAGAAAATGAACCAAAACTTGCGCGCTGTGAAAAGCGTTGGATCGTAAACCGAATAGTTGACCCCGAGCAAGAGCGGGCAACCATTGCCTTGCTAGAGGAGTTTGATCAATCCTATCTAAGAATACCGTTCGATTTTCAGGAGTACCAAGCTCTTGAATGGGACCTTGGGGGCTTTCCGCAGAAAGCGTTTTTCCTCAGCAAAGAGTATGACGGTATGTCCGAAGTAGCTCAGCAACGCGCCCAAGTTCATTCAAGACGTCACAAAAACAAATACTTGATGCACAATAACGGTGCTCGCAATGCGGCGCTCCGCGATGGTCGTGAGCGCGCCAAATGGGTGCTACCTTGGGATGGAAATTGTTTCTTAACAAAATCAGCGTGGTCTAAAATTACCAAGGAGGTAATGCGCGAACCCTATTTAAAATATTTTGTCGTCCCTATGGCTCGCATCGTAGATAATAACGATCTTCTGAACCCTCGATACAGTCCGGATGCTGTAGAAGAGCCACAAATGGTCTTTCGCAACGATGCTCCCGAAGAATTTAATGAGGAGTGCTCATACGGTCGTCGCCCTAAAGTGGAGTTGTTTTGGCGGCTTGGCATTAGGGGTATATGGGATAATTGGGGGGATGATCTCTGGGACTTGCCTCGGCCTGTCCGTGCCACTCAAGTGCGCGAATTTGGCAAAGCTGGTTGGGTAGCAAGGATGCAATCTGGGCGCAATGATCTTGAGGCAGACTTGCCGAGTTCAATAGTTGCACGAGGTCAAGCGAGAGTCGAAGCAATCAGTTTGATCATTGACCAAGTGGATCACGAAGTTCTTCGGCGGAATGTCGATCCGATGGCCTTAACTGCATATAATTGTGACCTTATTGAGTCGCTTGAAGTTGCTCCTGAGGATACTGAAAAAGGCCACCTCTATACGCGGCTGTTGCAAGAGGCAGACCTCGCATTGCAACGCGGTCCATATTCGGTAACGCAAAAAACAACTTTGCCCCCAAGTGGCGACATGCATGACTATTATCATCCATCACCGTATTGGTGGGACGCGTCGGACTCGGATACCGGACTTGCAACGTATCGCGACGGCCTGCGCGCACCTGGGACGCGGCTTTATGAACCCGAAAGTGATCGCTATGACCGAACACGGCTTCAAAAGCTATTTGATGATACAACACTCTTGGCGCTCGCTGGAGCCGCGTGTAATCAGCCAGACTACAGCCGGCATGCTGCAAAGCTCGTTAGGCATTGGTTTATCAACACTGAAACACGGATGAATCCCAATCTAAATTTTGCGCAAGTTAAGCCAATAAAAGGCAAACGCGAGGGGGTTTCCTCTGGATTGATCGAAATGAAAGATTTGTATTTCTTTCTGGATGCTGTCCGATTGCTGCGGCGGTCAGGCGAGTTTACCGAAGAAGATCACCAACTGTTCTCAGCTTGGCTACGCGAATATATGACTTGGCTTCAAGAAAGTCTGCAGGGGATCGGCGAGGTCCGAACAAGAAACAACCATGGTACATATTTTGACCTCCAAATTGGTTCGATTGCGGCCTACCTTGGTGATGTAGAAGTCCTTTCGACAGTCTTTCGGAGAAGTCGTGAACGGATTTCCGGTCAGTTTGACATTCAAGGAGCGCAGGAGCACGAGCTTACCCGAACACAAACGCAGCATTACTGTGCATTCAACCTACAGGCTTGGGTCCACCTTGCCACTTTGGCCGATAGTTGTGGTGATAGATTGTGGGATTACGTTGATTCCGACGGGCGAGGGTTAGCTATTGCTTTTACTTGGATATTGTCCAAACAGTCCGAAGGAAAGTGGCCATATAAGCAGATAACTCCGTTTGATAGGGATCGTTTTTTACCGCTAATCTTTGCAGCACGTGCACAATATGTGCGAGATGGTGCGGTGGAAAGGGCTTTAGGCTATGTCCGTAAACCGATATTTTCGCCACATGACGGCATTATGCCGTTTTGGATGCTATCGCGAATGGTTGATGCATCTGGCGGGCAAGCCAATGATGAACTGTTAAAACGGATTTCACAGTCCGAAAATACTTTCCGAGGACTTAATTCCAAAAATATAGCGAATGTGGACGAGATCAAAGTGATTGAGGCTCGTCTTTGGGGAGGATATTCGAGCTACGCACAAGAGCCTCTTAAAAAAATATGCCAAACAGAAATAGTACCCAAAAGTAGGCGTGCAGACGCGGCTTGGGCTTTAGCTCGCTGGCAAAGTTTTTGCGGTGACAATGTCGACTCGTTGAAAAATGTGAAACTGGCTCAGGCTCTAACTCCCTCGCCCCGACGCCGCTATGTATTGGCGGAAGTTAACTTATTGACGAAGTTGAACCGATCAGAGGAGGGGCGGCAATTCGCGATTGATATGTTGCAACATTTTCCTGACGATCCAAATTTGTTCCTCCAGATAGCAAACACCTATGTTGCCGACCCAAACTCCGGCACCATGACAAACGAAAGGAATATTCTGTCTTGGTTCAATAGACTGTATCTCCTGAAAGGTTTGACCGGCATACAAAAGCGGACCCAAAATGCACCGCTGGACATGTTTAATATCATTGGTGAAAACGATCCAACATCCTTAAATACTAACACCATCGATGAAAAAGTTTCCGTTATTTTGCCCGTACAAAATGGCGCGGAGACACTGGAGAACGCGCTCCGTAGTCTACAGGAGCAAACTTGGGCAAACCTTCAAATTATTGTCGTCGATAGCGCAAGCAATGATGAGACACGCAGCATTGTGAAGGAACTGGCGAAAACCGACCCGCGCATTGAGTTGCTGGAATTGTCAGACAACCTTGGAGAGTATGTTGCGCGGAATGCCGCTCTAGAAATCGCTGTTGGGGACTATGTGAGCGTGCATAATGCCAACGAGTGGGCGCATCCTCAAAAAATTGAGTACCAGCTTAATTATTTACGGAAATCCAAAGGGGCAATTGGTGTCATGTCTCGTTGGATTTGCCTTCGCGCCGATCTATTTGTTGTGGGAAATTGGCGTCTAGAAGAGAATTTTTTCAGCATGAATCAATCCTCCTTCCTAATTCCACGGTCTGTGTTTGCCGAAATTGGACCATGGGATAATGTGCGTGTGGGGGCCGAAAACGAGTTCATTTGGCGCTTCAGAATGCGTTATGGAAATGACGCCATCGCGAGAACCGATCAAGATTTACCAGTGTCCGTTGGACTCGCGGCACCAGATTCTCTGGACCGCGACAGTGTTACTCATGCTCGGACAGACTTTCACGGATTGCATAAAGATTACCGCCGAAGCTATAGGCGCTGGCAAAAAAGCATTCCGCCAGACGAGCTAGCCCTTCCAAAAACGGACGCTCCTTCTCGAGCTTTCGCTGCTCCGTCGCCTATTCTACCAATTATCAATAGTAACCGTCGATATTCGCGAGTTTTCATCGCCGATTTCTCGAAACGCGCTCACAAAATTGACATGGTTGCCGACGTCGTCGCAAAAGCTGCCTCTCAATCACGCAAGATTGGAATTTTTCATTGGCCAGACTTTGAGACAAAATCCGACAATAACTTTCACGATAGAATAGAAGAACTTCTCGGTTCTTTTGCTATTGAACAAGTGAGTGCACAGCAAAAAACAACGACCAACGGTCTTATACTTTGCGATCCACTGTTGGCATCTTATGTGATTGAGGGAATCCCAAAGTTTGGTGCAAAAAAACTAGAAGTTCTTTGCGAACATGCAGGGGCGGAGAATGTTATATTTGATGGTCGACAGCGGCGTATGCCAACCAGTAAAGAGCTTTTCAAGATTTTTGGAATCGAATGCGAATGGGTGCACTTTGACGGCAATTAGATTTCCCAGCATGGAAATACGGCCTTTGGCAAGAGTTGTGGATCAATGAAAATCTCTCCAGAGGAGGCCAAAACTATTTTGTTGCGAGCCGGAGTAGATATTCGTTCAATCGAAGTTCCCGCTTCCGGAAGCACAAGATCAGTGTTTTCCTGCGACGTCGGCGGGCGGAATGTCTATGTCACGTTGTTGCGTCCACAAGACAGTGAGATCTTATATTTTCTCCACAGGAATATAGGACTACAATCCTTAGTTCCTCTGGCTGAAATTGTGACTGGCGGTCATGATGAGCAATCCAAATACTCATACTTGATTCAAAAATCTGTTGCTGGGCAAAACTTACAAGCAGCTGGGAATATGGAGATTTCCATGCTAGACGTGGGTAGGCAGTTAAGAAAAATTCATTCACTAGAGTTGCCTGGATTCGGAAAAATTAAACGCGATAAAACAGGCAAGTTTCGAGGAAGTGAAGACAGTTGGGCTGATTTCCTCCGGTGGGTGGCTTCGGCCGAAAAAATTGGCTATCTATTTGAGAACGGTGTTTTGAACGACGAGCAACGGCAACAAATAGTAAATACTGTCGATGAACTTTCTGATACCTCTCCCAAATGTGGGGTACTTTTACATCGAGATTATAATAGAGGTAATATTTGTTCCGTTCAGGGCAAAGTTACTGGGATTATAGATTGGGAAAAAGCGGCGGTTGGGGTTGCGGAATACGATCTTGCACTTTCAAAAATTTCTTTCCAGCCATACTTTCCAAAACTACTGACTGGCTATGGTTCGGACGTCAATCTTGGATGGGTTGACAAATATGGATTGATATTTGCGACGCATCTAGTGTTTGAGGCCCTGACAAAACGTCCTGAGAAACTACCGCGGGCAAAAAATGCTCTCGAAAAAGGCCTTATCCGTGTGCTGTAGAGCTTAGCGAGTGGTGTCAGAGGAAATTGATTTGAGTGGTTCAGGGCAATGAATTGGCGTATGATTACGACAAAACGCTCTCCCTTCGGCTACTTCAAGACCAGAGATCATTCGCTTGGCAGTGATGTTATACGTCAGATTTCCGCTTTCACTTCGGAATGTCGAGGATCTACTCTATGAGCATGGCATCGATGTCAGCCCCGAAACGGTTCGTTTTTGGTGGAATAGATTTGGCGCAACGTTCGCGTCGGAAATTCGTCGAAAACGGGTTAAACAGCTGCGTTCTTATTTGAATTAGCAATGGCATCTGGACGAAGTATTCGTCAAAATTAATGGCGAGCGATACTATCCTATGGCGCGCAGTAGATCACGAAGGCGAAGTGCTGGAAAGCTTTGTAACGAAACGCCGTGATCGCGCTGCGGCCCTTAAATTTATGAAGAAAGCGATGAAACGGTATGGTCAGCCGGATGTCGTGGTCACCGACAAATTGCGTTCTTATGGCGCAGCGATGAAGGTGATTGGTAACGTGGCGAAACAGGAAACGGGTCGTTGGGAAAATAATAGCGCTGAAAATTCGCACTTGCCGTTTCGACGACGGGAGCGGGCAATGATCCGCTTCAGGCGCATGCGAACCTTGCAGAAATTCGTTGCTGTCCACGCTTCCATTCACAGCCATTTCAATCTTGACCGAAGCCTCTCCCAACGCGATCACTTTAAGGCCACCAGCACCGCCGCTCTCGCCGAGTGGCGCGGCCTTTGTGCGGCATAAAAGGGCAAGGGTACTGGCCTAGCTGAGACGAGTTCGAATTAGTTTGACACCACCGTTAGGAGGTTTGGTTTGCCCTTCAATCGCAGACAACCAGTGCATATCTATCTCGTTCAATATATCTGGATCGAATGAGGTGTAATGTTCCCAATACTGGCCATCCGCTACCAAGTAACCGGCCTTTTGTTCCAAACTCAGAGCCTCATTAGCCGATGCTGAGTCGTAGCTGGGTATAGGTATATCCGCAGCGAATGCGTTGTGGCTTACTCTCGGGAACAGCAGGCGGCTTTCCGGTTCCTCCGATAGATTGATGCATGCACATTGCTGTTTAGCCGCGATCGTCATGAGCCTTGCCGACTTGGCTTCCAGAGATGCCAGCGTAACGTCTTCGCGCAGGGGATCAGGAGTCCCTTGTCCATAGAAATGCGTGTTGCTTCCCTTATAGACCATGTCGCAGCCTAGATAGGCAAGAACCCGTGGTTTCAATGCACTCAGAGCCCAATAACCCGCCGTAAACGCCATGGTTGCTCCGGCATATACAACTCCACCAAACTGGTTATTAGCCGGAACATAGATCGACGAATTGATCAGCCTCTGCGTGCGGTTTATCTGGTCGGGTCTTTTTCCGGCGGGGAAGTCGTCCGGATAGATACTGTAATCCCAATCATCACGCACTCTCCACGCATTGTTTAAGCTGACTACCTTGCAAGACTCTTGCTTCGGCCAGGTAGCCGCCCGCATAGCGTCCGGAGCGCTACCGAGAATAAGAACGATCAAATCAGAATTCATGATTATCAATAAGCCCGCTAAGAACTGCGGTCAACTTGTTAAGACATTGACAATGCCCCCTCTAACCTCTTTGTGACCGAATACAATCTCATGGGTAATCTCCCCATTTTTAGTGGGGTTCAGTCGTAGAATTTACGCGGCCGTTTTCAGTTTCATAGCGGAGGTTTCGCTGCTGATGCCCATGTTGGGTCGCTCATTGTTGTAAGATGGGGTGGTTGCCGCGCTCCCCTGACGGCATCGCAATGTGCCAAGATGTGGTTTTGAAAGAGCCACGAAACGGAGAGGACGGCGAAATAAAAGACACAATGATTGGGGTGGATTTGGCAAAGACTGTGTTCCAATTTCACTGTGCGTCAATGACGGGCCACCTGAAAGACAGCAAGAAACTTACGCGACCCCAGTTTCGAAAATTTATGGCAGACCAGTCGCCCTCGATGGTGGTGATGGAGGCTTGCGGCAGCGCTCATTACTGGGCGCGTGAAATGGTTAGGTTTGGCCACGACGTGAAGCTGATCGCACCGCAATATGTGCGGCCTTTTGTGAAACGTCAGAAGAATGACGCAGCCGACGCCAAAGCGATTGTGATTGCGGCACAGCGCCCCGAGATGCGTTTTGTCGCCCCGAAGTCGCAAGAGCAGCAGGGCAGAGCGGTGCTGTTCCGGGGGGCGCGAACGCTCGGTTCATCAGCGCACGGAATTGGTAAATGCCTTGCGCGCAGTGCTTTATGAATTCGGCCACGCTTTCCCGAAGGGAATCGGCAATATCAAGCGGATCGACGCGATTCTGGAGGAACCGAACTGTGATTTACCATCGTTAGTCCGCGACAAATGCAAGGGTCTTGTTAAACAGATAGCAGAACAAACGATCCGGAACGACGCCAAGACAAGGGCCGCGAAGGAAATGGCGGCGACGGCTGACACTGCCCCGTCGTTTTCTAATCATCGGGGCAATGTCACGATTGAACTGGATGGGGTGCAAGATGATCCCCGCGGGATCGGGGCTGGCACGAATGCTGGCAAGGAAGCCGCGTATGCTGGTGGCGATTGCGTTGGCCAACAAGATTGCGCGCGGGATCTGGGCCATGCTGACCAAGGGTGAAAATTATAAGGATCCGACGCAGGCCGTGGCAGCACTATCTACATATGCCGCCACGACCTGAGCCGGTGAAGGGGGTGTGAGAAGGCGACGACCCGAATGGGCGCAATGATCGAACAGATCTGGATTGGGAAAACCAGTTATGGACTTCCAGCCAACAAAGCTCGTTTGTAAGGTTTGGACTTAATCCGCAGATCACCATACCGGCCAGCGGCTCCTGAAAACGCCGCACAATTAGGGCCATGTCAGAAAACCGCACTCGATCACATGTTCAAAAAGGGAAAAACCTTTTGCATCACGGGCGGCAACCACAGAAGTCCCTCGCCATTCAGTTGCTTGATCCTGCGCCATCCTCGATGGCTTCGAAAATGTATTGGCTGAGCCATTCACCGCGAATGGTGCGGTTGTATCGGTCGATATAGGCGTTCTGCTGCGGCTTGCCTGGTTGGATGTATTCGAGCCTGACATCTTGTTTCTCAGCCCACGCCATCAACTTGCGCTTACATATTCTGGACCGTTGTCGACACGTATGGCTTGGGGTTTGCCGCGCCACTCAATGATCTGGTTCAGGCTCCGGACGACGCGTTCAGCGGGCAATGAAACGTCCACGTCAATGCACAGGCGTTCACGGTTGAAGTCGTCCAAGACGTTCAGAGTTCGGATCGACCTGCCGTCAGCCAACTGATCGGCCATGAAGTCCATGGACCACGTATCGTTTGGCACGTCAGGCACCGCCAACGGCTCAGGTTTGTCACGATTTAGGCGCTTTTTTGGCTTGATCCGCAGGTTCAGCTCCAGTTCACGGTAGATCCGGTAAACGCGTTTGTGCCTTCTCATGCATGTAAACATGCACGGCCACGTAATAGTATCATGGAGCTGTCGCGCTTTAGTGCCGCCCCAAGTGCTCGTTTAAGCCACTTTCCGTTCGAAAGCGACGGGACTTTTCCATCCCAGTGCTGAATGGCGCCGTCGCGGATTGTAGAACCCATTGATGTAT
>NZ_JBGFCD010000009.1:0-199660 GCF_041205405.1 Falsihalocynthiibacter sp. S25ZX9 | reverse complement strand
AATGGGTTCTACAATCCGCGACGGCGCCATTCAGCACTGGGATGGAAAAGTCCCGTCGCTTTCGAACGGAAAGTGGCTTAAACGAGCACTTGGGGCGGCACTAAAGCGCGACAGGTCCAGTGTTATTATGACACTAATTTTCTGACTTTTCTCAACCAATAATGTCTCCAACGGCCCAAGCGTTCGTTCATACCATAGTTTGGCACCGCTACTTGAGTCACAATTTTTGTTACACGAAAGGCGATTTGGACGGAAAATGATTCCTTTTCAACGCTCAACAACTAGCACGACGACGTTCTGCTTAAACTCTAATCGGTCCTTTGTTGTGCGGAGTATAGGGTTTTACGGAACCGTTTTCGCGCGGGAAGGGCCGATCTTGGGTGACTGTTGCGAGCAGCCCAGAAACTGGTATTTTCGCGTTAGCGCGCACCTGCCATTGGGGCACCATGCCTGAGCCCATTGGATAAAAATCCACCACCGGCCAATAGCTGCGATCTGTACTACCTTTGCCGGTTGCAAATTCTGCCTCAGCTTTGGTTTTTGCATTCGTGTAGTCACGAGATATGGTGCCGCCCGTCTCGAAAGGTGATTTGCCGTCCGGAAAATCCGCAGTCAGACGGAAATCAACTTCGTCTGAAGTCGGCAAACGCGAAAGCCCAAAGACAAAGGCCACATGCTTCAATTCATGGGGACGAAGGCCTAGAACTTGTTCCATTTGACGGTTGTTTAATCCCCAAAGATATCGCTTTTCGGTTATATAGCCACCACCAAAGCGTTCAGCTTCGCTTTTGTTCATGAGGTAGTCGCGACCAGAAGCGCTGACTACCTTAACCAATTGCTGGCGTCCGTTGAGCGACCAATGCCCCATGGAGGAGGCTTTCGCCAGAGTTTCAAAAGTTGACATTATAAATCCATTTTTAAAAATACTTGCTAACACTGCATTACCTTTGCCAGTCAATCAACACTGACTCAGCCCTTCGGTGCGAGAAATGCTATCGGCGGTTTGGCACATAATATACCCCTTCCAATAGTACTCGATTTCTGTCGGCCCACCCTAAACGGTGAGCCGACAGAATGTTCACTTGCGGATTATTTTAAAAGGCTTGAAATATTGCGCACAACGGCACGCCGATTTGCGCGCTCGTCGCTGAGCACCATTACTTTTAGGTCCGCTTCGCCATAGCCCTGAGTGATCAGGTTTTGCGGAGGAACTGCAAAGTATTCGGTCAATGCCAATGCAACGGTTTCAGCGCGCCGGTCGGAGAGAGCCAAGTTATAACTCGCCGCGCCAACAGCGTCTGTGTGCCCTTCGATGAGAAAGACCGACGACGGCTCTTTTTCGATAATATCGCGCATCGTCAGCCCAAGATCCCGTAAAGCTTCGGCTTGGCTGGGGGCGATTGCTGCGGAGCCAGTGGCGAATGTAACGGCGTCGAGTTCAACTTGCGGCGCCAAGGCCCGCACCCGCTTGTAGTCGCGAATTTGTTGCAGCGAGAAGGTACGCCCAACATCGACGAACAAGGCGCGCTGCAAGGCGGTTTCAAGCGACGCATCCTGTGCCCGTTGTTGTTTCTCAAGGCTCTCCAACGTGGGCAGCGCCTTAAAGTCTACGGCCTCAATGGCGCGTGTGTCATCAAACAGCACGACCTCGCTGCCGTCACTCGCGCGGATCATTGTCCGGCGCAGAACCGTGCCATCTCTAGAGCGAATTGTTATGATTTGACTGTCATCTTCATAGGACACAACCGTGCGCGTGGAACCGTCCTGAAACGTCTGGGTTTGCACTTGCGAACCAGGTCGTTGGAGCAATTCATCGTCGTTTTTCAACACACGCAATTCGCCGTCACGTTCGATGACAACCCGATCTCCAGAGTTTGATACAACTTTGTCGCCGTTGTTCAAGACCGCTCCAACGACCACTGCCCCAAGTCCCAAAAGAAGGGCTTTTTCAAAGTTTGACAGACCTTCGGTCTTACTGGTCGTTTTCGCCGCGGGTTCAGCTTTTTCATTCACAGATGTTTCAAAATCTTCGTCACTTGTGCGCACATCATCCTTGGTAATTGTCTGTGTCGTGACCTCCGCTTCAGTTTCGGCAACACCCGTCGTGGCCGCAGCTGAGGTTTCGACTTGCGTTGGGGCGTTTGCAGCAGCAATCGCCTGACGCTCCTCATCGGTGACAACTTCGCCGCCAGCTTCACCAGCTGGTGCCTCTTGTGGAGCGGCGGGAGCGACGACGGTTTCTGTTTCGGCCGCTTTAGGTTCTATTGCGTTTGCAGGCTTGGCTGCTGGTTCTTCGGGCGCCACGTCTTTCACAGCTTCATCCGCAACCTCTGGAGTTAGGGTTTCTTCGGCGGGAGCAGTTTGAACTTCAGGGGTGGGAGTTTCTGCAACGGGGGTTTCTTCCGCCGGAACTGGCTCTTCTGCAACGACGGCTTCTTCTACTGGTGCGACCTCTTCCACGACGGGGGCCTCCTCAGCGGGTGCGACCTCTTCCACGACGGGGGCCTCCTCAGCGGGTGCAGCCTCTTCTACGACAGGGCTCTCCTCAGCCGGCGCAACCTTTTCAACAATGGGTGCTTCTTCTGTTGGGGTGACTGCCGTTGCGTCTGGTGCAACCTCTTCGACAACCGAGTCTTCCGCGACGGGTTCCTCAACAACTTCTGGCGCTGCTTCAATAGCGGCCTCTGGTGCGGGAGCCTCATCTACTTGAACCTCTTCGGGGGCGACTTCCGGCTCCGCAGGCGCAGTCTCAACCACCTCGGCCTCGGGTTCTTCGACTTGAGCAGGAGCGCCAATCGCCAAAGCAAGGGCGTCGCCACCGCTCGCGAGTGCTTGATCAAGTGCGTCCTGTGAACAGGTCCCTGCATCCAACTCAGCGATGCCCGTAGCAAGCAAGTTCTGGACGAACTGTTCCGCGTCCGCCATCTCATCACCGCTAGGCGAAATGCAGGGGAACGGGTTTTCTGTGGTTTGGGCAAGTCCTGTGGTGGGCGTTATAAGGGCAAAAGAGACCAGCAAAGCAGTGCCGGATTTCAGGTTTGATTTGATCATAACGTCCTCTGAGTTTCTGGTGCGCATTGGCACCTGAGGACGATTGAACCACATTTAGCGTTAGTGCACGCGGAGTATTTCAACCTAGTGGCGAAACGGCGCCGAGCCAAAAAAACGGCGGCGCAGCATTTCCTAATGAGGCATGTTCAAACCGTGTTCCTTTTAGGCAGGTTTAGGCTCAACACGGCCAAGTGTCGGCTTGGCACGGAGCGCCTTTTTCTCCCCCAACATCAGCATGGCCGGTGTGACGATCAACGTGAGCACAGTTGCAATCACAAGGCCGCCTGCGATGGCCGAGGATAGTTCTGTCCACCATTGTGTGGAGGGCGCGCCATACACGATCTCGCGGGTGAAAAAGTTGATGTTCACACCAATCACCATCGGCATCAGGCCAAGCGCCGTCGTGACCGACGTTAAAACCACGGGTCGCAAACGTTGCGCGCCTGTGCGGAGGGCGGATTCCAGCGGCGAGAGCCCTGCTTTTTTGAGGTCATTGTAGGTGTCGATCAAAACGATGTTGTTGTTCACCACGATGCCCGCAAGCGCGATAACTCCGATACCACCCATAACCACGCCGAAGGGGCGGCCCGTGACGATCAAGCCAAAGAGGACGCCCGCGATTGAAAACACGATGGCACTCATGACGACAAAGGCTTGGTAGAAGTTGTTGAACTGGATCACCAAAATCGCGAACATCATGAAGATCGCCGTGGCGAAAGCCCCAGCAAGGAAGATCATCGCGTCGGTTTGATCCTGCGCTTCGCCCGCAAACGACGCCTCGACGCCTTCGGGGAGGTCGATCTTGGCGATGGCGGCTTGGAGCGCCACAACTTGATCGTTGACGAGCAAACCGGGGGCGACATTTGCTTCAATGCTGATGACACGGCGTTGGTCGATACGGGTGATCGTACCTGTGCGGGGGCTGGGTTCGAACGTCACGAAATTCGAGATCGGGACAAGGCCAACAGAGGTCGGGACGCGCAAGGCTTGCAGCTTCTCAAGCGTGCGCTCGTCGGAGGGGAACCGGACGTTGATGTCGACCGTGCCATCGGCGTCGCTGGGACGGTAATCGGCCACGGTGATGCCACGGGTCAGGAGCTGGACCGCCTGACCAAGGGTCGAGATGTCGGCGCCAAACCTTGCAGCTTCGGAACGGTTAACCGTGATGCGCCATTCAACGCCGGGTAGGGGGCGCGTGTCGGTGACATCGGTGAAACCGCCGATTGCGTCCATGGTTGTACGGATTTCATCCACCGCAGCGCCTTGCGCCAAGGGGTCCTGTGCCCGCACGCGCAAACTCACGGGTTTTCCTGCCGAGGGGCCGTTTGAGGCCGTTTGTACTTGCACATCGATGCCGGGAATCGTAGCCATTTCTGTGCGAATTTCCTCGCCGATTATGGCTGCGGTGCGGCGTGTATCCCATTCGGTGAATTCAACTTGGATGGTTCCGATCAGGTCGGCGGCGTTTTGATTGCCGCCACCCGAACGGGCGTAAACCGATGCGATTTCATCAAAATCGAACAGGCGATTTTCCACACGTCGCACCAAGGCGTCCTTCTCGAAGATCGAGAAATTATCGCGGGCGCGCACTTGGACCTGTGCGAAATCAGGCTCAACTGACGGGAAGAAACTGATGCCGTTGCCGAAATGCCCATAGGCGGTAAAGGCGGCCATCAAGAACGAAATCGCCATGATGAGTGTCGCCCAAGGCCGCAGGATCGCGAATTGCAAGACACGGACATAACGGCCAGTGAAACCCTTAAGGTCGCGCGGATCGCCCTTTTCGGCGGCGTAAAGCGTGGCCTTGTCTTTGGCGGATTGAGGAGGTTTCTTGCCGATAATTCCACCCACAACTGGAATGAAAATCAGCGCCATAAAGAGCGAGGCGGTCAGTGTTAGGATCACCGTGATGGGGAGGAATTTCATAAACTCGCCCACAGTGCCAGACCAGAACAGAAGCGGCAAAAACACCGAAAGCGTTGTGGCTGTTGAGGCAATGATCGGCCACGCCATCCGCTTGGCGGCATAGGCATAGGCGACCTTGGGCGGGTCGCCCTCTTGCAAGCGGCGGTCGGCAAGTTCAGTTGTGACAATGGCCCCATCGACCAACATTCCGACAACAAGGATCAATGAGAAGAGGACAACGAGATTCATGGTATAGCCCATGAGCAGGAGCGCCGTGACGCCAGCGAGAAAGGCCCCCGGAATGGCGAGGCCCACAAGCAGCGCAGACCGGATTCCAAGCGCCCAAACGATGACGATCATCACAAGGATCACAGCGGCAATGACGTTGGCCTCAAGATCGCTGAGCATCGTTTCCACTTGCTCGCTTTCGTCCTGCATATAGTTGATGCTGACGCTTTCGGGCCAGTCTTTTTGCTTCTCTTCAATCAAAGCGCGCACAGCGGCGACCGTCTCGATAATGTTGGACCCCGAGCGTTTTTTGATTTCAAGGGCGAGTGCGGGTTGGCCATCGATACGGGCAAATCCGTTGGGGTCCTCGAATGTGCGGCGAATTGTGGCGACGTCGGCGAAGGTAACGACGGTATTGTTGCGCACCTTGACCGGAAGCGCCATGATATCGTCGATGTCCTCAATCAGGCCCGGAACTTTCAACACAAGCCGACCTGCGCCGCTCTCAATGGCACCGGCGGCGATCAACTGGTTGTTGCGGTTAATTTGGCCGATCAACTCCTCAAAACTGATATTATAGGTTTCAAACACGGTGGGATCGATCAGCACTTCAAGCAATTCCGTGCGTTCGCCACCCACTTCAACCTCAAGCACCCCTTCAAGCCCTTCGATCTCGTCCTTGAGGTCTTCGGAAAGCCTATTGAGGGTCCGCTCTGGCACGGGGCCAGAAAGGATTGCGGTCAGGATTGGGAAAAGTGCTGTGTTGATTTCGGTGACGGTTGGGTCAGACGCGTCACTGGGGAGATCAGAGCTGGCGCGGTCTACCCCTTCGCGCACCTTGTCCAAGGCGGATTCGGAATCAAAACCCGGTTCAAATTCCAACTGGACGCTGGCATGTCCTTCGCCTGCGTTGCTAGTCATCTGTTTGAGGCCAGTGATCGAACTGAGTTCCAGCTCAAGCGGCTCAACCAACAGGCGCTCGCTGTCTTCTGGGGAAATACCGTCAAGGCCCGTCGAGACATAGAAAATCGGGATGGGGATTTCGGGCGAGCTTTCCTTGGGGATCGAAATATAGGCATAGGTCCCGACGGTCAGGATCATAACCAGCGCCATGACAACCACGCGCGCACGGCTAAAGGCCGCGTCAATCAGGCCGTTCATTGGTTTGACTCTTGGTTAGGTTTCGTTTCGATGATTTGCCCGTTCGCGCCGTCTTTGACTTGGCTTGCGGTTTCTGGCGCGGGGGAGGCTGGCTCTGCGGTGGTGTCAGGTTGCGGGTCCACGATTTCGCCGTCGTTAACAAAGCCCTGACCGATGGAAATGATCTGGGCGTCATCGGGCAAACCCGAAACCCAGATACCATCAGTTTGGGCGCGCACGATACCCACCTTATGGAAGACAACGCGGTTGTCGCTGTCCACAGTTTTGATCCCTAGAGCGCCATCGGTTCCAAGGGACAAGATAGCGGGCGAGATGAAATGTGCGGTCAATTCGCCTGTGATAATGCGCAACTGGGCACTGATCCCAGCGGGGATCGATCCGTCCGCATTGGCAACCTCGATTTCGGCGATGAAGGTCCGTGTCGCGGCATCGGCGCTGCTGCCGACAAAACCAACCAGCCCAGAACCAATGGCGCCCGTGATGAAGGCAACGTCGGCTTTTTGGCCAACCTGAATATCACGCAGGGATTGTTGCGGTATTTGAATGCGAATGGTGAGCGATCTGTTGTCAACAATTCGGCCCACGCTGTCGCCCGCCGAGACATACTCGCCAAAGTCGATATCAAAGCTCTCAAGGCGTCCCGCAAACGGAGCGCGGATTTCGGAATTGCCAATGGCCTCTTGTGCCAAGGTTACGCCCGATTGGGCCGCCGCCAACGTTGCGCTGGCCTGGGCCACACGATCCGCCGTCGCCACACCGCGTTCGAGCAAGGCAGCAGCGGTATCGGATTCGCGTTGCGCGCGGGCAAACTCGCCCTGCGCCCGTGCCAAGTCTGAGATCTGTGAGGCGGTATCAAAACGCGCGATGATTTGCCCTGCTTCGAGGTCCACGCCCTTGTCCACCAAGACCTCGCTGATTTCCCCTGAAATCTCGGCGCGGATCATTGTGTCGCGATCGGGCAGGGCCTGACCTTCGGCAACGAAAACCTGTTCGACCGTTTCAGCTATCGATCGTTGAACGGCAACTGTGACGGCTCTGGGGGCCGCGACGGGCTGTGCGTTTTGTGTGGTGTCAGTGGATGGAAAAATGAAACCGCTCCCCATCCAAGCGACGATTGCAATCGCCAGTCCACCGGCCACCCATCTGGATCGAGTCGAACCGGAATCGCTTTCAAAAACGAGCGCAGTGCGGCCAGTTGGTAAGGTATCTTTCATAGCAAGTGTTCTTTCGGGCTATTAGGGGGAGGCGTGCGGTTGGTTGGTCAGGGCTTGGTCTTGGGCATGTTAGACATGGTTTTTGACAAGGAAGTATTGATCGCGTCATAGAAGCCGGAGAAATCGCTCAACCGGCGGCGCACGTCCTCGGTTCCATCGGGAAGGTTTTGGATCGCATCGTCAATTTCGCCTTTTGCACGCTGCGTTCCCAAAAGCGCGAACTTCATCATAGTGAGATAGGCATCGTCGGCCAGTTGGAAATAATCCTGCCGCTCGCCCCGCTTGTTGACCCGCCGGATCAATCCACGGTCTTCGAGAAGACGGATGCTTGTGCTGACGGTCGCGCGGCTCACGGCTAGATTGGTGGCAATTTCGCCAAACGCGATTGCATCCCCGTCAAAGACCAGCATCGCAAAAATCTGTCCCGCCATACGGGGCATGCCTTCGGTCTGTGCCACGACGCCCATGCGTTCGATAAAGTCGGTGCGTATGGTGTCGATTTGACCGTGGTGAGACATAATTATTGCTTCCGCCTTTAGATTGGGTTGCACATTGGAGGCTGTACATACTGCATGCATTGGATATGTCAAGTTTGTTCAGTTACAACCGAACAATCCTTTCAGTAGAGCCGCCACACGTGGTGCAATCCATCAGGATTACGCTCACTCGGCTGTTTCATCAGGTGGCTCCCAACCTGCATCACGTAGGCCGTTTATCAAAGCGGCAATTATTTCTTCCTCGGCCTGAAAGTTTTTAAAAGCAGCGGCGGGGTCGCGCGCCAGTAAAGGCCATGCTTGGGCCATTTTGGCCAATTCCTTGTGTGCGGTATTCATATCGCCGAGTTTGGCGTGGTTGATTGCCGCTAGAGATAGACCGATTGCGGAGCCCACCTTAGCCGAGTGCTCCGCCGCTGTGAGGGCATCGGCATAGTTGCCCTCAAGGTATTCGTGAATCGCGATCAGGTGAAAGTACCAGCCGGGAGGGTTGGCGCTGCGGGCAATTGCACGCCTGAGGTAAGGGAGACCATCCTCCCAGTTGCCTCGCACCGCGAGACGCCAACCAAGCAGGGCCAATGCTTCGGGATCATGAGGGTTGGCCGCAACCACGCGGCGTTGCAACTGTTCTGCGGTATCAAAATCGCCGGTGTAGAACGCGATTGTCGCGAGCGCCTCGAGACCGTGTTGATTGTTGGGTTCCAACTCCAGAGCCCGCGTTGCTGCTCTTTGCGCCTCGGCCATGTATGCCGGATGCTCGCTGGCGGGAACCACGCCTTGACGGGTCGCATCAAGGTTTAGGTAGCCAAGCATTGCCCACACTTCGGCGTCGTTGGGCGCGCGTATACGGGCTGCCTTGAGGCAATCCAGTGCGGGGGCAAAAAGCGCTTCCTCGAATGTTCTGCGGTACGCATAGGCGTGCAAGACGCATTTGTAATTCTCCATGCCGAACGTTCTATCTGTGGTTAACCGATCCAGCGTTGTGACATTCAAGACCCCATTGCGTTCGCCAAGGGCCGTTGCGACGGCGGAGGACAATTCGCTGCGCAAGCCATAAAGATCGCTTGGTGCCAATTGCCGCTCAAAACGACCATTCCAGTAGACCTCACCCGTAGCGGCATCAGCAAGCTGCGCTTTGAGCAGGAGCTTGTCCAAATCCGTTTGGATATTGCCGTAGACAACATAGGAAACCCCCAATTCCCGACCAAGCGCAACTGGATCTGCATCCGCTGCCTGTTGAAAGCTGGTTGAAGCAGAAAAAAGTCGAAGGTCCGGAAACTGCATCAAATCCGCGACTAGATCCTGCGCGAAACTGGCGGCAAACAAGTGAGTTGCGCCACTAGGGTCCAGCGCTGCGAAGGGCAAAACTATAACGGTCGCTCCTCGAACGTCCTTTGGGGAAGATTTGCCATCCGGAAAGGCGAACCAGAATAGCGCGCCTGCAAACCCCAAAAGGACGCAAGTGGCAAGGACGGCTGTTTTGAACTTGCGGCCAAGTCCACCCGTTTTGCCATCGTCAGGTGCCTGTGGCGTAACCGCGTCGGGATCGGGTGTGGAAACCTGCTTGGAAGGCCCCGACAGCCAAGCGAATTCTGCGACATAGGCCCCTTTGGGGATGTTGATCCGCACCGAGTCTTGATTGCCACAATTGACATAGAAGGAGTCAAGCGAGCGGCGCAAACGGCCAGCCTCAAGTCGTACCACGGGATCAGACGCCGGATCGAAACTTTCGTCCCGATCAAAAACGTCCAGCGCAATTGAATAGCCTTTCAGCTTTTCGGAATGGCCCAGAAGCGTTTGTTCAACCAGATAACGGAGCAGTGCACGCCGACGGGCGCTGCCTTCGAAAACGGAACTGTCGAGGACACGTTCAAGCTGTGCGCGCACGTCGTTGGCCGACGGGCCATCCTGTAAATTTGCGTTTTTGTAGCCTGAACGGTCGCTGTTTTCCGGCATTGCACGATCACCTTATCTGCCTTCCTGACAATAACTGGAATGTTGCACGAATGTACTGGCAACACGAGAAATATCCGCCATCAAACGGCGTTATCCGAAGGGGGTACGTACAGTACGAACCTTGGTAAACAACAAATAATCAGCGCAGTATTCCCGCAAGTCAGGATTATCTGCCGTAAAGTCGGAAGTATGTGCCGTGTCGAATTTCGCCGCCATAATATGCAAGTTTCCGGAGTATGAGAGGGCTATTCAACAGCTTTGCGCCGAAAATGAAAGCCTTGGAAGTGCCTGTATGGACTTTGAGGAAGCGACGGCTGCGTTTCATCACTGGCGAAAAGTAGAAAACGATGGCCTCAATAGAGCCCAAGAGTACCACCGAATTATGGACGAACTAGAAGCGGAAATTCGCAGCGTCCTCCAATCCAAAATCGTGGGATTTAAATAGTTAGGGAAAGTCAGTGACCCATGTATTACTCGGCCTCTTTGAGCTGAGAATTTTTATCGATTACGAGAATTTATCTAAAAACAATAGGAGAGAAACACATGAGACGCGCTAGTTCTAAAGGCATTCTGACCCATGCGGGTTTAGTTGCGTTTGGATTGACAGTTACCGGAGCGGTTGTACCCGCTTTGGCGCAAGAACAATCCAAACCTAATATTCTATTCATCATGGGTGACGACATTGGCTGGATGCAGCCGTCGATCTATCACCGCGGCCTGATGGTCGGCGAGACTCCCAATATCGACCGTATCGGCAACGAAGGCGCGATGTTCACCGACTATTACGCTGAACAAAGCTGCACCGCCGGTCGCAACGCTTTCTTCACCGGTATGCAGCCCCTCAGAACCGGCATGATCATGCCGCAGCTTCCCGGTAGCCCGAGCTACCTTCAACCCGGAACACCGTCGCTTGCGGTCTTCTTGCGCGATCTTGGCTACTCAACTGGTGAATTCGGCAAGAACCACCTCGGCGACCATACCGATGCCTTACCAACGGCGCATGGGTTTGAGGAGTTTTGGGGCTATCTCTATCATCTCGACGCGATGCAGGGCGTAAGTTTCCCCGACATCAATGCCGGCCCTACAGATCAAGCGATTGCGCCTGCCTGTAAAAACACATCAATCCCTGGCCTTGCCGAGGTTCCCGGTGCCGTTGATCCCACGACCACAATCTGTCTGACGCCGCCACGCCCCGTTATCGCGTGTACGTCCTCCGACGGTACAGCCGCCAACCAGACCTGTACCGATGAGGGACCGCTGACGTTGGAACGTTCGAAAACCGTGGACGAGGAAATCTCGGCCAAAGTTATCGACTTCCTTGATCGCAACGATCCTAAGAAAACTAACAAACCATTCTTTGTTTGGTACAACCCCGCACGTATGCACATCACCACAGTTCTGTCGGACGAATACGCCGACATGCTTGGCACCAAAGGTGGCAAGGACTGGGGCGCCAACGAAGTTGGTATGAAGCAGATGGACGACAATATCGGCTATGTGTTGAAGAAGCTCGAAGATATGGGCGAACTTGATAACACAATCGTCGTCTTTACAACCGACAATGGCGCGGAAACAATCACCTTCCCCGATGGTGGCGTGACCCCGTTCAAGGGAGGCAAACTGACCACTTGGGAGGGCGGCATGCGTGCGCCTGCTGTCATCCGCTGGCCTGGCCACATCAAGGCTGGCACCGTGTTAAATGACATCTTCGCGTCGCTTGATTGGTTGCCAACATTGGTCGATTTAGCAGGTGGTCCGAAAGAGAATGACCTGCGGGCTCAGATCGAAAAAGGTACCTATCCCGGCATCGTCAAGACCACGCTCGATGGGGTTAACCAGCGCGACTACCTTCTGGGCGAGTCCGATACCGCCGCACGTGACACGTTCATGTACTACTCCGGTAAAGACCCGTCGGCAGTGCGTTACAGGAACTGGAAGATGTACTTCGCGATGGTGTCCGACGACCCCGCAGGCTTCACGACAGGGGTGCAGCCCTACCACTGGACCCAAATCGTCAACATCAAACGCGATCCGTTCGAAACGTCGGTCGGTAGCCAGTTGAAGACACTTCAGGGTGTCGGCGGCGCGCTCGCAGGACCGGTCACCGCATATGCGTATGACTGGAATCTATTGCCCATCGGACAAGCGCTGTGGCTCAGAGAACTTGAGACCTACCACACCTTCCCACCGATGCAGGATCCTTCGAGCTATAACCTCGAAGATGTCATTAAGCAGGTGAAGAACTTGAATACTTCGAGCCACGCTGGCCAATAGGCACAGCTCAGGTTTCCACTGAACCAACTCGCCCCGCCGGTCATTTCCTATACCGGCGGGGCGAAATGTTAGCCAGAGAACGGCCCTTGCCAACCGCTGATCTACACCCATTTTGACTGGATTTAGTCGTGAAGCGTGCTTCCGATCCGGCATTTAGATTAGTTTCCCGGCCAAAACCCTCGACCTTTCCGGACGGAATTTCCCGACAGCGCAACCAAGGGCTGGGTCCGTTTCGAAAAGATAGATCAGTAGGGTTTAAACTTTACCATTTGTTAATACTGGTTAACAGTAAGTAAACAAACAATAAATTTATAAAATTGTTGAGAAAATTCTCGACTCGTTGAACGCGCTGGGCTACACAACCTATGGTGGTTATGGAGTGAGATGCTCGTTTTTCGGGCGATCGAGGCCTATTGAATGAAAGACCATACTGATAATGTAGACTTTTGCGAGACAGCTTATGTCTCTAGTGACGTTCGCTACTATCCAACACACCATCGGGCACAAATAAGTACCCCTCCAACCTACCCAAAACGGCTTTTTGACTTGGGGTTCGCGATGGTTGTTTTGCCGATCTTGGTGCCGGTTCTTGCAATCCTCTGGATGTTGGCCTCAAGGGGCGGTCCGGGTCTATACTATCAAAACCGGGTGGGTCGCTATGGTAAGGTTTTTAGGTGCTACAAGTTTCGCACTATGGTGTTGGATGCGGAAAAAACGTTGGAAGCTCTCTGTCAGGACGATCCTGAAGTTGCAGAGGAATGGCGGGTTAACCAAAAGCTGGAAAATGATCCACGGATTACCCCAATTGGTCGCTTCCTGCGGGCAACGAGCTTAGATGAGCTACCCCAAATTTGGAACGTGGTTAAAGGCGATATGAGCCTCGTCGGCCCAAGACCCTTCATGGAAAACCAAGACACGCTTTATCGTGCGGCTGGCGGGCATTCCTACTATAATCTTCGGCCTGGGATTACCGGATTGTGGCAAATTGAAGGGCGTGGCACCTCTAGCTTTCTGAGCCGCATTTCTTACGACAACACGTATAATGATCGCCAAAGCTTCTGGATGGATTTATGCCTCATTCTAAAGACAGTGACCGTCGTTTTCAAGAAAACCGGCCATTAGGTCTGCGCGTCAGGCCAATACAATCCCCGTAGGATCGCGCGTACCGTGTCTTCGCCAAACTGAGTGCGAATACGATTGATCGAAGCTTCGGCAAGGACATCAAAAGACGGAGTCGACCAGAGTTGCGCAATTTGTGACGCGATTTCGACTGTTTCAACGCGATCCTTGATGATGATGCCACAGTCCGAAATCGTTGACTGATTGAAGCCATGCTGGGTCGCAACAGGAACGCATCCGCGCGCCATAGCCTCGGTGAGAGCATTTGAATGACCCTCGCCGGGCCACTTCGTTAAAAAAACGAAAAAATGGCTTTGGTCAAGGAATGTACGAACATATTCAAAGCTCTGCGCGCCGTGTCCCATGACATAGGGTCGGTCTTTACATTTTCTCTCAAATTCTTTCCGAAAGGATTTGGTGGGTCGACCAATGATATCCAGCTGCACGGGCAGACCAATTTGCACCAGATGATCCGCGACATTGATAAGATCAGGCACGCCCTTTGCCTCTGATACGGTTCCCACATAAACGAGGCGACAAACCTCTGAACTCCGTGTAGGGGGTTTTTCCGCGATGTTCTCCCCATCCACAAAGTTCGGAAGATAGGTGGCCTCAATATCGGGAGCTATTGACCGAATAAGGGGAATATATTCCCGCCCCTCAACAGAAACCACGTCGGCCAATTTTATGCAGCCGTCAAAAAGTTTACGATATGTTTTCCCAAAACGTGCGCGATCGCTCGCTTTGTTTCCAGCTCGCAAATCCAAAACGATGCGCATTCCAAGGCGTTTTGCACGACGCATCAGAAGGAACTCCGGTAGAATAAACTGCTTAAATAAAGGGGTGATGTGAAATGGTATTGCGTTGCCTTTGGCCTGCCGTTGGATCAATTTTTTGCGCAGCGCTAGAAAATTCAGGAAGTAAGAAATTGCCCTTGGAAGGAAACCTTTCCCGAGAGTATCCGGATAGGCATACGCATCCACGTGACAGCCCGCAGCTTCGAGGAGGGAAATTGTGCGACGATTTGCGGTCTCGTATCCACCACGAGACACACCCTTTTTTGGCGCTATAGGACCGCAAAGTATGCTGTGCCCCGGGAGTCCAGAAGTATTCACTATTTACTAGTCCTAAATGTTTATACGCTCTCCCTCGCTTTGGTCTCAAATTCCCTCCATAATAAAGGGTTACTTTGGCGACAGGGCAGCATTGTTCTATCTCTTCTCCTTCTGGTTGTATATTGTTAATCCGTGAATGCGTAGCGTTGTTTGTAGTTAGGGCGAAATGAAGAATTCTTTGGTTATTTCGTCGATTACTCTCATGGGAATTCGTGCATTAGGTGTCGGGGTGCAGCTTGCGACGACAATCTTTTTAGCGCGAAACCTAACCCTCTTGGAAATGGGGCAGTTTGCTTTGATGTACGCCGCTCTCGGGCTAGTGCGCGCAATTGGGTCCTTTGGAGTTGATCAAGCATCAATGCGTCAAATCGCAGGGACCATGGATGGCAGACGAGTTTCCACGGCGGCGCAAAAGTTGAGCCTCGCTGGAATTGTGATTGCAATGGCTTCGGGTATCCTCATTTCCATTTGTGTCCTATGCGCGCAAAAGTTAGGTCTTTTGGGTGCCCAAAACGCTACTCTTTTTGCCATGGCGGCACCGGCCTATGTGTTGATCGGTCTTTTGGTAGGACAGGTAAGAGGGTTGGGGCACAATTTGGCTGCCCAAGTGCCAGAATCAATCGGGCTTCAGCTCTTTATTTTCTTGGCACTTATGCCTGCCTATTTGAATGGAACACTGAACGGAAACGACACGTTACATGCACTCTTGTGGGCAGGATGGCTCACATTGGCGATTCAAATTCTCATCCGTTTTTTCATTGGTGGCGGCCCGATCGGGAGTGTAGATCGCGCATCCATTAAGGTATTATTGAGCGATGGATGGAGCATTTTTCAAGCGCAAATATTTACGGTTTTGGCGATGCGTGCCCCCATATTTTTGGCGACAGCTATATTGGGTGCGGGTGGCACGGCCATCATCGAGGTTGCTCTTCGATTTGGCACCTTACCGTCCCTTCTGACAAGTTCCGTTGGCGCAACGTTCAGCCCTGCCTATGCGCGCTTGTCAAAAGATAACAATATTTTGGGTCTCAACAAAGCACGCAAACAAGCTGGATTATTGGCTGGAATTCCCTCCTTTGTTTATGTCCTTTTCTGCACGTTGGGAGGAGGCGTTTTAATTGGGTGGGCCTTTCCAGCTTCCTATAGCGTGGCGGTTTTGCCAATTTCCCTCATCGCATTTGGCTCGTTTCTAAACGCGGCGTTTGGGCCCGCGAGCAATGTGTTTCTGATGTCTGGACAGGCAAAAATTGTCCGAAAATATTCAGTTCTGCGACTGATCTGCGTTGTCGTGGTATCGTTCTTGGCGGGGCCGATTTGGGGGAGCGTTGGAATTGCAATTGCAATACTTCTGGGCTTTGCCCTTCGGGATCTAGGGCTTAGTTTGGTGGCGCGCCGCAAAGGTTTTTAAACGGTTTTGCGCTCAAGGTACGCCTGTCGAGCCGCGCCAAATGCAAACAGCAAGAATGCCGAATTTGGGCGAGAAAGATACGCGTTAGAGACACATGACGCCGCAAGAAGCGCGAGGCTTAGAGCGAGAAGTGCCCCCTGATTTCGCAAGCCCACTAGCAGCCAGAACCATAGGAATACTATCAGGCCGAGTACCCCGCCGCCCCAAAGAATCTTTAGAACGTCGCTGTGGGAGTCCTTCTCATCCCACCACCAAGTAGAGGTTTTTAAAAGGTCAGAACCAGGCCCCGTACCGAACAGAAGCGTTTGAAGGTCGCGCTGATTAAGTAAGTCGAACCGCTCGCCGTAATTGCTCAAGCGGCCACTAGAAAACTGGTTGAAAACGGACAGGTTAATTGTCATGGCGACTGCTGCAACGGCGACGAGCGTAACAGCACAGAGAACCAAAATTACAGAGCGGTTATGCCGCAAAAACGGGTTCGACAAAAGCATCTCAAAGCCGAGGTAGAAGAGCAAAAACAAGATGGGTGTACGCACACCATTCCCATTCAACAGGAACAAGCACACGAGCGCGAAGAGGATAAACCAAACGGGTTTGAGCCTCTCGGACGTATACAAAAACCAGAAGAGGAGGAGCGTGCCAACGAGCGCATATCCTGAGGCATGGAGGTTTGTCGAAAACGGTGCAAAACGTTGGCTATTGTTTAGGAAAACGTTTGGCAAGAAGACTGCGTGAAGCGCCGCCGATGCGAGTATAGAAAATGCACAAATGGCAAGAAGCGCAGGGGAGATTTCGCGGCGGCAAATAACGAGCGCAATGAGGGCAACATAGGGGGAAAGTTGCCGGACTGCCGCAAGGATGGATGCTTGGTTTTGTGTCTGCGATACTTGCTCAAGGGCAAGGCCGACAAGGCCCATGAATACAAAAATACCGACTGGTAGAAACAAAATAAGGTCTTTGCGATCGCCTGTGCGTTGGAGATAGGCGACAATCGCAAAAATGTAGAGCAGGTTAATTCCGCCTGCCAAAACCAGACGCAATGCTGCCGGAAAATAGTCAAAACCGAGCAGCAGGAAGAGCTGTGCGCCGATTGCGACGTTGATCATTTGTTCAAGACGCGAAGGTAGGCCGAAATGAGGGATGAAATTTGGTGCGGCCACGCAAATTTTCTCTCGACCCGTTCGCGCCCGATGGCTCCCATTTCCGCCCGTCGGTCAGGATTATCCAAGAGGTCCTCGATCTTTTGCGCAAAATCTACGATGTCATTTGAAAGCGCATAGAGCGAACTTTCACCCGCCGAAAAACGCCCTTCGGTCACATCGAATTGCACGATGGGTTTGCCAAAAGCCATGTACTCTAGAATTTTATTCATCGTGGATTTATCGTTCATCGGGTTCACGCGATCAGGGTTTACACAGATCGCGGATGTGGAAAGAACTTCGAACAACTCTTGATCTGGCGCGCGTCCGGCGAAGGTGACGTAATCCTGAAGCCCCATGTCGGCGCAGAGGTTTTTCAAATCATCAAGGGCAGGCCCGCCGCCAACAAGGACGAATTGGATATCGCGCCGCCGTCGAACGTGGACCAAATAACGCACGGATTCCAGCAACAGATCGATGCCCTCCTGTTCGCCCATAACGCCAACATAGCCGACAACATAGTCGCGCCCGTTTTTCCACGACTCCACGGGGTCTACGGATTTTACGCGCGTAAGGTCAGGACCGGAGCGAACGACAAAAACGTCGTCTGGCGGCATTTTCCCACGCTCGATTGCGATGTGTCGATAGCTTTCATTGGTGGCAATTGACACCGACGCGCTGGCAAATGTGACCCGTTCGAACAGGACCATCAGCTTCCAAAAGAAACCGCGCTTGTTGAATTTTGCCTCATAGAGTTCGGGGTTAATATCATGATGATCGAAAACAAATCGCCGCCCAAGCAAGCGGAATTGCCACGCGACCAAGAAGATGAGATCGGGGGGGTTGCATCCGTGAATGACATCAAAACCGTGCTTGAAAAGGATTTTCCACGCGAGGTAACTTTCCCAAAACAGCGCGGCCCCATATTCAACCAAATACCCAAGCGCCCCTTTTGCATCCA
The DNA here is from genome assembly GCF_041205405.1 of Falsihalocynthiibacter sp. S25ZX9. NCBI lineage: Bacteria > Pseudomonadati > Pseudomonadota > Alphaproteobacteria > Rhodobacterales > Roseobacteraceae > Falsihalocynthiibacter > Falsihalocynthiibacter sp. S25ZX9. Next base: position 181,635 of record NZ_JBGFCD010000009.1, on the reverse strand, counting down.
AAGGGAGGCTGTGACGATAAACATGGATGCCCTCAATCTCTTCGTACCGTTTATCGAACCCTTTTCCCGTTGGGCAAATGACGCTTACAACCGCACCTGCTGCCTTAAGAGTGCGGGCTTCGAGCCAGACGCGTCGATCAAAGGGAACGGGGAGGTTCTCGACGATGATGAGAACTTTGCGCTCTTTGAGGGGCGCGCAAGCCTGCAACTCTTCGAAAGAGGTAAAAGCGGGGGATTGGGTGGGTTCTGGCATTTATGAGACGGTCACATATTATTGAGAAATTCTACTTAAGGTATAGCGAATACATCCCTAGATTGATATTTAATCTTACTGACTTGGGAGAGTTTCTCAAGTTTCGGGGTAAAAGTGTCTAGAGGTGCATGGGGATAGTTAATTGTCGTCAAAATTGAGGTGGTACTTCGACCGGTTGAAATCAATGTCCCCCAGAGAAGTTGTGCATCGGATGAGAGAGCATTTTCTGCGCCGGGCTGGGCGTACTTTTACGCTTGAGGCCGGTGATTTTGGAGCCCTCGCCCCGTTTGAATTTTCCCAAGAAACGTTTGTAGAGGTTGCCGAAAATTGTTGGCTAGAATGGCAAACAGAAGTCGCGCGTGCGCGGACCGGTCGCTGGCACTATCTTGGGCGCTCATGGGATCCGGTGCCTCTTGCGGACTTATGGCATTTCGATCCCGTCAGCGGCGAGCAATGGGAGCGCGAGAAATATTGTTTCGACGTCGCTTATCGGCATCGCTCTGATCGTGGCGACATTAAATACACATGGGAAGTGAATCGGCTGCAAATTTTGCCCGTCGCTGCTGCGTTGTTTCGAGCAAAAGGTCAGAAAGAAGACCTGCGGTTTTGCCTCGAAGTGATGGAAAGTTGGATCGACTCCAATCCGCCTTTTCTAGGGGTAAATTGGAATTCCGGCATCGAGTTGGCCCTTAGAATTATGAGTTTTACGACGGCGGTTTCGCTTCTTGGACAAGAAAATATCCCCGAAAACCTAAAGTTAAAACTTGTCAAAACATTGAACGCTCATTTGGTTTGGCTCAACAGGTATCCGTCCAAATATTCCTCCGCGAATAACCATTTGATCGCCGAACTGTCAGCAACCTATATCCTTGGTCGACTGATGCCGCGTCTAAATAAGGCGAAACTCCTTGCGGACAAGGCGTTTGCTGAACTCGGCGAGCAAATATCGTGCCAAATTCACGAGGATGGTGTCGGGGCCGAGCAATCCCCCACCTATTCCTGTTTTGCGCTAGAATGGGTGCTGCTTGCTCTAAACATGGCGTGCCATCAGGGTGAAAAGTTCGAACCTCAAGTTATGAACCGTTTAAAGTCTTCGGCGAAACATCTGCGCTGGATGATGGATGAGGGCGGAAATGTTCCGCGCATTGGGGATGATGATGAGGGGCGGGTCATTCTTTCAGGTGGTGCGCGGGAGGAGGATTATGTGCGAAACATCCTTTCTTCTTTGGCAGAAATTGCAGATTGTCCAGAGTATGCGCCACCCAAGGATCGCGCCCACTTACGTCAGATTTGGACGGGCCGCGCACCTGCGGCAGGGCCATCGCCAGAAGGAGCGGGTTTTTTCGACGAGGGTGGCTACAGTGTTTTTCGACATTCCGGGAAGGGTCTCAGAAGCCTGTTCGCGCTCGACCATGGTCCCCTCGGGCATCTGTCGATTGCGGCGCACGGACATGCCGATGCGCTTTCAGTTTGGTGGCATCTCAATGATCAACCCGTGTTTGTTGATGCGGGAACGTATCTATATCACTCGGGTGGTGAGGCGCGCGACATGTTCAGAGGGACCATGCAGCACAACACGCTTTGCCTGTCCTCCAAGGATCAAAGTAAAATTTCGGGTGCGTTCAATTGGTCTAATCCCGCGCGTGCAAAGCGTGTGCCAATGTCGCAGACGGCGGGCGGGTTGTGTGCTGTGGGGCGACATGATGGCTATAAAAAACCCTTCGGGGTCATCCATGAACGCAAATTGGCTCTTGATGCGCCTTATGGTTATTCGATCCGCGACCAATTGCTGGGAACACCAAAAAGGGGGCTCGAAGAGGTATGCTTGACCTATGTTTTACATCCCTCGATCGCTGTCAATTTAAGAGAAAATGGCAGTGTAGATTTGCTACGGGATGGGAAAAAAATTGCTGGTGTCGAGCTTTGGTTGCGACCTGATGATACGCTTCGGCGCTCCGGATCCCGCGTGCATTTTTTGATTGAGGAGGTTGCCTATTCGGGTAGCTTTGGCACACGAGAAACGACGTGCTCCCTTAGAGCGCGCTTCGCTCCAAACGACCTGAAAAGCGGCTGGCTGGAAACAAAGGTTTCTATTGATGCCGCCTAATTCCACATTCGTAAATGATCCCATCGTCATCGTTGGACAACCACGCAGTGGTTCAACAATTTTGACCCGCCTGCTCAATGAAGACCCTTCAGTGTTTATCGTTAATGATTTCTACGTCCTCCAAAAAATTGATGCAGAAAACCTATGGGAACCGTTGACCAGCGACGAGGCATTTCGCGTTGCGCAATGGGTTTACCGCATTTTGGAAATTCGCAGCACACAAGAAGTTGGCAAAACACTTGAGCAACCGATCCACCTTTCGCTGGATAACCTCGGAGAGCTGAAACAACTGATCTGTGCAGAATGGCCTGATTTTCTGTTGTGGAGCGACGTGCTCCACATGATATTTGAGCGTGCGGCGACTCTCGCGGGGGCGACGCGCTGGGGGTGGAACACGCCTCAGGACCACCAACATTTGGATCGTATTTACGCGGGCTTTCCGCAAGCTTTGGTCGTCTGTCAATTACGGCAACCAAATGCGGTCTTGGCGTCCTATAAAAATGTCGAGGGGTGGTGGCATGATCGGCGGCGCTATAACCCAGTGGTGTTGGCGTACGCATGGAAAAAAGCCGCAGCCAGCACGGAATTCTGGCTGAAAGAGAAGCCGGAACAGTTTCAGTTTATCCGCTACGAAGATTTGGTGGGTGATACACCCAAAACAAGTGAGGCCTTCGCAAGGTTTTTGCGATTGACAGCCCTGCCAAATTCTCTCGAAGGTTTGGGGAAAAATTCCTCAATGAGTGGCACAAAACCGAAGAAAAATGTAACTGGGTTGGAAAGCCGATTGGCGCAGAAAATATGTGCAGAGTCAGCGACACGCCTTGGATTTCCGGCGGCGGCAAAAATTGGGATCAGAATGTCCGATTTTGGCGCGGCCCTCTACATCGTTAAAAACTCAACGTCTCTTCTGTTTTCAGAATACCTTTTTAACAACGATAGGCGGCGTCGTCTTTTGAATTTGGCCTTCAAAAAGTAGTTTCCAGCCCGCGTTTCTGCGAGCTGGAGTTATTAAGTTATCGATATTTTTCGTATGAATCCGTTTATGAATTCGCCACCCAAGTTTCCGCCGATATTCATCGATGAAACATGGGCTGCTCCCGGTCCATTTTGCGACGTTACACTGCCCGCGCTTCCGTTTAAGCTTTCCGACCACTCGATCTTGAATTCAGAAGCGTTGCTCGTGAGCGTCATTGTGTGAATGCCCACGACTGTGCCGCCGCCAACTCCGGAATTCATGCCAAGGGTGCCAGCTTCGTTCCTGATTTGGGCAAAGGTGGCACTGCCCGCTCGAATACGCGAATAGCCAGCATTTCCGGACCACCTCGCAACATTCCCGACACCATTGCTCGCGAGAGAACCGTTTTGAAGCTGCTCCCATTCGATTGTGAAGGTCATGTTGTCAGGCGTAAACCAACCGAGATCATGGGGTTGGACGCGATCATAAGATCGCGTCACCGAAGTGGTTCCCGTGGCGATTGGTGAGGTGGAAAATGCGCCGTCTTCGAGTTGAACCCAAATGGGGCTTCCCGTCACCGCCAAGTCTACATTGCCCGATCCGGACAAAGTAAACGTGTCGCTTGAGCCTGCGGACGCAGAGGCTGACGCCGCTCCAGATAGGGAGGCTGATCCACCTGCGCCAACGGACAACGTATAGGTGCCCGCCGCCAATGTGACTGTTTGGTTGGTTGGCGCGAAGCTGTTTAGCAAGACGTTATTTCGGGCCTCTTCAATGAGGAGGCCTTGTGTGGAGAGGCGAAGGGTATTTGGAGCGAAAACTGTTCCGTCCTCCAAACGCCCTTCAGTTGTACGCGTGCACGCAAAGATATCCGAAATGTGAACGATGTTTTCGTTCAGAACGGCGAAACCTGTTGTGAAATCGCACAGCATTTTCAACCCTAAAGTATCGGGTTGCACGGCGGGCGCGTTCGGCCAAAGCGGAAGACCCAAACCAATCATTATACTAATCCCACCAAAGCGAGCGCGGTGGTGCCGCTGGCCAGCACCTTGGAGATACGCAGCGGTAAAATCGCACCATTTGTGACGTTCTCAAACGTGACGGTTGTTCCAGATTTCGTCACAGCAGTAATTGTGCCGCCTTGGCCCACAAAAAGGGCGCGGGTGACTTCGGGCAATTCGGATGTGTCATTGGGAACAATATCAAATGCGTCAATTGCAGGGCCGTTTGAAACAGGTGCAATACCTTCGTAGCGGTCTAACATTTTGGAGTCTCCTGAGTTGAAAGGGATAGGTGTTTATATCCCGAGCGGGCCTAAGCGGTTGACAACGCAACGCTCGGTTGTGTTGCATTTGGCCTTCACTCTCGCAAAAGGAGAGTTAACAAGTTGCCACTAGCTCCTTTTTCGTATCCCTAATTCATCACCCACTGTACAAATTGAGGTGTTTTTACTGAACTTGGGGCCGTCACAATGCAGATTTCTATTTTCGGAATGGGATATGTCGGATTCACCGCAGCGTGTTGCATCGCAAGTGAGGGGCACACAGTCATCGGCGTCGATGTAAGCGACACCAAAATCACCGATGTTAACAATTGCATAGCGCCCTTTGAAGAGCCCGGACTTCAGGAGCTCATGGAGAAATCCTTCAAATCTGGGCGGTTATCGGCCACAAAATCGGTGAAAGACGCGCTGTTGGATGCGGATATGGCCATCGTATGTGTCGGTACGCCGAGCGGGATCGATGGCGCGCATGATATGCGATATATCGCGGATGTTTCCCGCCAAATCGCGACCAATATCGCCCGCACGGACCCTGTAAAAAAACTGACAGTAGTCTTTCGTTCGACCATGCGCCCCGGTTCAATTCGCAAACTTGTGATACCGATTTTCAAAGCCAGCATGGGCGAGGCGTGGAGTGACAAGGTCGATCTTGTCTATAACCCTGAGTTTTTGCGCGAGGCACAGGCGATTAACGACTACTTTAATCCGCCGAAAATTGTCATCGGCACGGCGGACGGAAAACCCAATGCTGTCATGGACGAACTTAACAAAAACATTGAGGCGCAGGTTTTTGTTACCCAGTTTGAAGAGGCCGAATTTACCAAGTTTGTGGACAATTCGTGGCACGCTGTGAAGGTTGCTTTTGCAAATGAGTTTGGGCGGCTTTGCCAGAAAATGGGCGTGTCCGCAAAGCAGGTACATGAAATTTTTGTCTCGGACACTAAGCTCAACATCTCCCCGTATTACACCCGCCCGGGCGGCGCATTTGGCGGTTCATGCCTTCCAAAGGACGTGCGGGCGTTGCAATATATCGCAAGCGACGTTGGCGCGAACACACATCTAATCGACAGTCTCATTCGCTCTAACGACGCGCATAAAAATCACCAGTTTGACCAAATCGTGCGCAACCTGATGCCCGAGTCCGAGGTGCTGATGGCAGGGTTGGCGTTCAAAGCGGGGACAGATGATTTACGCGAGAGTCCAAACGTGGATTTGGCGCGCAAACTCCTCGAGGCTGGATTTCGTCTGCGAATTTTCGACCCCTGTCTTTCGCCTGAAAAACTACGCGGTCATAACTTGGGGTATCTTTATTCAACACTTCCCCAAATCGATTCACTCTTGATAAATCGCAAAGACGCAGAGGCGGGGAATTGGGAGCTTGTTATTGTTTCAAACGCAACGGGGCTTGCGATGGATTTGTCGAAATTTCAAACCGTGGAAACACATAGTATTGCATAAATAGGGTTGCGCTTCGATCGTCGAAGCGCAACCCGTTGTTTTATTTAACGACGCGAACAGCGCCTTTTGCGGCACTTGATGTCAGCGCGGCATAGGCCCGCAGGGCTGTCGTGATTTTGCGTGGGCGTGGTTTTGCGGGCACCCAGCCTTCAGCGTCCCGTTTGGCACGGCGTTCGGCCAAAACCTCATCCGAAACAGCAAGATTGATCGTCCGGTTTGGAATGTCGATCTCGATAAGATCGCCTTGCTCCACCAGTCCAATCGTTCCACCTTCGGCCGCTTCAGGAGAAACGTGCCCGATGGAAAGCCCAGAAGAGCCACCCGAGAAGCGTCCATCCGTCACAAGCGCACAGGCTTTGCCCAGGCCGCGGGATTTTAGATAGCTCGTGGGATAGAGCATCTCCTGCATCCCCGGCCCACCGCGTGGTCCCTCATAGCGGATCAAGACAATATCGCCCTTCGCCACTTTGCGGGTCAAAATGCCGGAAACCGCGTCATCTTGGCTTTCAAAAACATTCGCAGGGCCAGTGAATTTGAGGATCGAGTCGTCAACACCTGCCGTTTTCACGATACAGCCGTCTTCTGCGAGGTTCCCAAACAACACGGCCAAACCACCGTCTTGCGAGAATGCGTGCTCTGCTGAGCGCACAATGCCGGTTTCCCGATCATCATCCAACGCCTTGTAGCGCCGTGATTGCGAGAACGCGACCTGCGTGGGAACTCCGCCCGGTGCAGCACGGTAGAATTCGTGCACCGCTGCGTCGTCTGTGCGTTTGATGTCCCATTTATCCAAGGCCGCCCCAAGGGTGCCCGCGTGGATGTTGTTGACGGTTGTATCCAGCAATCCTGCGCGATCCAATTCGCCCAAAATGCCCATGATGCCACCCGCGCGATGGATGTCTTCCATGTGCACATTGGCAATCGAAGGCGCAACTTTGCACAAAACCGGAACGCCACGTGAAAGGCGGTCGATGTCGGACATGTCGAAATCGATTTCGCCTTCGTGCGCTGCGGCGAGCAAGTGCAAAACCGTATTGGTAGAGCCGCCCATGGCGATATCGAGCGTCATGGCGTTTTCAAACGCAGCTTTTGTGGCCACATTGCGCGGCAAAACGCTTTCGTCTTCTTCGTGGTAATAGCGGCGCGCAAGGTCAACGACCAAACGGCCCGCTTCGAGGAACAATTCTTTACGATCAGAGTGTGTCGCTAGTGCCGAACCATTCCCCGCAAGCGCCAATCCAAGCGCCTCGGTTAAACAGTTCATCGAGTTCGCGGTGAACATACCCGAGCAAGAACCGCAGGTTGGACAAGCAGAGCGTTCGATCGCAGCCACATCGTCGTCGCTCATGGTTTCGTCAGCTGCGGCAACCATTGCATCGACCAGATCAAGGGACCGTTCTTCGCCATCCAGCACAACTTTGCCGGCTTCCATTGGGCCACCGGAAACAAACACAACTGGGATATTCAACCGCAACGCGGCCATCAACATACCAGGAGTGATTTTATCGCAGTTTGAAATGCAAACCATGGCATCGGCGCAATGCGCGTTGACCATATACTCAACCGAGTCGGCAATGATTTCGCGTGAGGGCAGGGAATAAAGCATCCCGTCGTGACCCATCGCAATGCCATCATCCACCGCGATGGTGTTGAATTCTTTGGCAACACCACCCGAGGCTTCGACTTCGCGCGCAACCATTTGCCCCAAGTCTTTGAGGTGTACGTGTCCGGGAACAAACTGCGTGAATGAGTTCACAATCGCAACAATCGGCTTGCCGAAATCGTCGTCTTTCATGCCGGTCGCACGCCAAAGGCCACGGGCCCCTGCCATGTTGCGACCATGTGTCGAGGTTTTTGATTTTAAGGGTGGCACAGCGCACCTGCCTTTCGAAATACTTGTTTGACGAACGGCAAATATCACTGCTCGCACCAGAAAACTAGGGGATTAGCAGTATTCGAGTTCACGGTTTAAGGAACACGCCCTCAGGACGGTAATTACTCTTTGGAAATCGCGTCGTAACGACGCAAGTTTGCAATCAGGGCGCCCATTTGATCAATCGGAATCATGTTCGGCCCGTCGCTTGGCGCGTTGTCCGGATCTTGGTGTGTTTCGATAAATAAACCAGCAACCCCAACCGCCACTGCTGCACGCGCCAAAACGGGCGCAAATTCGCGCTGACCGCCCGAAGACGTGCCCTTCCCGCCGGGTTGTTGAACCGAGTGAGTCGCATCGAAAATGACGGGGTAGCCCGTAGCGGCCATCGTTGGCAGGCCACGGAAATCGGTAACCAAAGTGTTGTACCCAAAGCTCGTGCCGCGCTCACACAGCATGATGTTATCATTGCCCGTACTTGCGATTTTTTCGGCGACATTGCCCATGTCCCAAGGCGCAAGGAACTGACCCTTTTTCACGTTGATCACCTTGCCAGTCTCGCCTGCTGCGAGGAGCAAGTCGGTTTGGCGGCACAAAAACGCAGGGATTTGCAAGACGTCGACAACTTCGGCGGCGATGGCGCAATGATCAGGAAGGTGCACATCGGTAATCACGGGAACATTAAACTCGCGGGCAATATCGCCCAAAATTTGCAAACCCTTGTCAACGCCAAGCCCGCGCTCTGTCCCGATGGAACTGCGATTGGCTTTGTCGTAGCTGGCCTTGAAAACGAACTTCGTTCCTGTCGGCTCGCATGCTTCAGCGATCTTCTCGGCCATCATGCGCGAATGCTCAAGGGACTCTAGCTGGCATGGTCCGGTGATGAGGAAAAACGGATTTTTACCACCAACTTCGATATCACCGATGTTTACGATCTTGCTCATAACTGGGCTCCTAGAACGGATTCAATGCGTGCGACATCTTGTGGATTGTTGAGTTCCCAAAATACCCGCCCCCTGCCGTCCACTTCAACACAGCGAATGGGGTGGCCGTTTTCCAAGAAACGGAGTTGCTCCAATCCTTCGAGTCTTTCAAGCGGGCCTGTTTCCCAACTGCCATAATCGGCGAGGGCATCGGGGCGATAGGCGTAGACGCCAACGTGATGGAAAACGGGGATTGGGTTTGGAATTTTATTAGGGTCGACATAAGGGACGACTTCCTTGGTGAAATACAGCGCGTCTTTGAATTTGTTAAAGATGGCTGTTGTTCCTCCAACGCGATTGTTGCGGCGGTCTTCGGTGAAAAGGGCATAGGTTTGGGCATCACAGCGCAGAACGGGCGTTGCCATACCCACGGAATTGTCACGCTCCAGCTCGTCGATGAGGGCCTCAACAAACCAAGGTGGGGTCAAGGGGGCATCGCCTTGCAAATTAACGATAATATCGGCTTCTAATCCTGCGTTTTGCATGGCTTCTGCGCAACGTTCTGTGCCGTTGGCGCAATTCTCGGAGGTCATGATAACATCGGCACCAAAGGCGCGTGCAGCCTCGGCGATCCGCTCGTCATCGGTTGTTACGAAAACTTCATCCGCTCCGCGTACTGATTTGGCGGCCTCATAGCTCATTTGAATAAGCGATTTTTGTGTGCCATCCGGCAATGTCAGTTTGACCAGTGGCTTACCTGGATAGCGCGTAGACGCGAACCGCGCCGGAATTAGAATAACTGTTTTCATGCAACCCCCGCCCGCAGGCAATCATGGATGTTTAGCACGCCGATTGGCGCATTCGTGTCGTCGACAACCAGAAGGGCGCCGATCTTTTTCGTATTCAAAACGCGCAGCGCTTCTTCTGCAAGGCTGTCGCCGCGGATCGTGACAGGATTGAGGGTCGCCACTTCCCGTGCGGTTTTCTCCATCAGCCCTACGAGGTTGCGGCGCAAATCCCCATCTGAAACCACCCCGATGAGGCGGCCGTTTTCTACAACGCCCGCAATCCCGAACCCTTTTGAAGTCATTGTCAAAATCGCTTCGGACATCGGGGTTTCGGCGGCGACAATCGGAACCGCTGTCCCACCGTGCATCAACTGGCTGACCTTGATGAGTTGTGCGCCAAGTTTGCCGCCGGGGTGATAGGTGCGAAAGTTCTCGGGCTTGAATTCCCGAAGTTCCATCAGGGCCACCGCGAGGGCATCCCCAAGGGCAAGTGACAGTGTTGTTGATGTTGTCGGCGCCATACCAATCAAGCAGGCTTCGGGCACATCGGGCAGGGTTAGGGTCACATCAGAGGCTGATCCGAGCGCACTCTCTGGCCGTTTTGTGATGGCAATCATTGGGATCGCGAAGCGGCGGGTGTGGGCGATTATGTCACCCAACTCAAAAGTTTCGCCCGAGTTCGAAATCAGGATGCAGACATCTTCGGGGCGGATCATTCCCAGATCGCCATGGCTTGCTTCCGAAGGGTGAACGTAAAACGAGGGCGTGCCTGTGCTCGCGAGTGTTGAACTTATTTTGCGCGCAACATGACCCGATTTTCCAATCCCAGAGAGAATAATGCGCCCCTCGCACTTGAGCATCTTTTCAACGGCAACATGGAATTCAGGCGTCAGGTTTTGGGCAAAATGAACCAGTGCTTCGCCCTCAGACAGCAAAACACGGGCGCCAATGGCATTGATTATTTCCGGAGAGAGGCGAGGTTGGGTCACGTTTGGTCCCTTGGTGCAATTTTTACCAGTTTGGCACGGTCTTAAACTCAAATGGGGGAAATCAACATAGGGTAAAAATTTCCCCGCTAGATTTTGCCAAGGGCGATGGCACTCCACATTGCGGCGTTGCTAAATTTAGTTTGCCGATAGACGCCAACTTTCTGCAGATCATTTAAGCGCGCAATCCCGCGCCGCCGTCGCGCCCGCGCAAACAGTGCAAGGCGACGTTGGTTTTCGGGGGTAAACCGATGCGCAGAGCGGCGCAGCGCGGCGATGTTGATATCGTTCCATTCGCTGAACCTGCCGTTGGCAACCATGCGCGTCCGCGTGAGGAGGGCAGCGGTGCCAACATTCGCGCCGATGAGATTGCCGCCATGTTGGCGATAATAAAGCGACGGTTCCTGATCAAAAATAACCTTTCCGCCCACACCTGTGATCATCTGATAAATCCACCAATCATGGGCCACAATTGCACCCGCTTCCAAGCTGGCGTCCTGCAGCAAATCAAGCGCGGCACGGTTCATCATGATCGTGTTTCCCGCCGCCACATTTTGGACCAACGCATGTGGAAACCCGAGGGTTCGGGCAGGCATCCGGGACAGTCGGAGCGACTTTAATTCGTTGTCACACCTTAGGGTCCGACTGCAGTAAATTGTTGGAATATCTGCGGGTTCGATTTCCAGCATATTACGGCTGCGTTCTATTTTTGCCGGAAACCAGACGTCGTCCTGATCCGAGAGGCAAGCGTAGGCGACATCGGGGCCAGCCAAGCGAATGAGCGAAAGGAAATTCTGAGCAAACCCCTCGCGAGGGCCACTTGCTAGCGTTACAGGGCCTTTGGAGAACCGCTCAAGTGTGAGACGCAAAAAAGCCGAAGGCTCCCCTTCAGAGTCGTCGCTGACGATCAAGGACAAGTCCTCAGCCACTTGCTCTTGAAAGCTCACCACTTGCTCCACGAGAGTCTCGCAAGGTTCATAAGTAGCCATCAAAATTGCGACCTGTTTATTTTCCGACTCTATCTTCAAGGACCGTTCCTGCGTTTGTAAAAATGAGCGGTATGCACGCTCGTTTCCGCTGTTCTAGCACAGGTTTTAAGCTTCAAAAAGGATTTGTAACACAGGGGGAACCGCCGACCTTAAAGGGCGTATTCAAAACGCATTTGTTAAGGATTGTTTGTAAATGCCTTATGGGTGCCACATTTGGAAAACGTTTTGTTATCCATCTGGCCGCTATCTTCCCAGCATGCGTGTGGGCGCAGTATAACAAATGGGGTAGCCTGCGTGGCTTATTTCTCTTACAAAACAACGCTTTTGGGCGGCCATGAGAGCTATTGGTCGGGTATTTCCGACATGGCTGTTCAGTGGAATGATGGGGTGGCATCGTTGTATGCGGCGTCCCAAGTTGGCAATGGCGTGACGTCTTATCAGTTGGGTTCTGGTTCGGATGCGCTTTTCCGAAGCCAGACTGCCTATAGTCAAATCGAAGTCCCTGGAGTTGCGACAGCACTTGAAACCTTCACAATGGAGGGCGGCACTTATGTCATTTCTTCGGGTTTGCAGGCTGATAATTTGCTGTCCTTCACTTATGCTTCATCGGGGGTTTTTTCGAAACTTGAGACTTTCGCTAGTGACGTTCCATTTGAGGCGAATTTGCGGGATGTAACTTGTGTCATGGTGGCAGAGTCGATGTTTCTTTTCTCGGCGCACTCGGGCATTGCTGGCATCTCGATTTATGGAATTGATAGCGACAGAGTGATGACCCAAAGGGGGCCTGAAGCCTTGTCGAGCGGGCAGACGGGCGAAGATGTGGCGGGGATGAAAACCCTTACCAATGCTTCCGCAACGTACCTTTTGGTCGGGTCCGCGTCGCTCGACAATGTCACGAGTTATCGTATTGGAGGCGACGGAACGCTTACATCCGTTGGAAGCATGGGCACGGAGCAAGGCCTTGGGATTAGCGACATTTCGGCGATCTCGACGGTCTCTAATAACAGTGGAGATTATGTCCTGGTCGCCGCAAGGGGGAGTTCGTCCATTTCCGTTCTGCGGATGTATGGCAGTGGAACTCTTGTGCCAGTCGATCATGTCATTGATGACCTCTCGACGCGGTTTCAGAATGTAACAACAATGGAAACCATCGTGAGTAATGGGCGCACCTATGTTCTGGTCGGGGGGGCGGATGATGGGTTGAGTCTGTTCACTCTTTTGCCTGATGGTCGGTTGCATCATTTAACCAGCATGGCTGACACCGTCCAAATGGCCTTGGAAAATATTTCAGCTGTGACGATGTCTGACCAGAACGGCGAGTTGCAAATTTTTGCGGCGAGTGGCGTGGAGGCCGGAATTACCCAGCTTACTGCGACAATAGGTGAGGTGGGAGAAACGCGAACTGGTACGGGTGGCAATGACACGATAACCGGTTCGGCCAGTGACGATATTCTGTTTGGCGCAAACGGAGACGACGAGATTTCGGGGGGTGCGGGCGACGATATTCTCATGGATGGATCAGGGGTGGATCAGCTGCGGGGCGGCGCAGGGCACGACACATTTATCCTGTCCGAAGATGGTCAACGCGACACAATCCTCGACTTTGATGCCACTTTGGACATTCTTGATCTCTCGGGATTTACGCTCTTCAGGAGCATCGAACAGCTTACGGTCACAACGACATCAAGTGGCGCACTGCTGACCTTTGGAGAAGAAGTGATCAGCCTTATGTCTGCCAATGGCCAGCCTATTTACCATTCCACACTCGCTGGAATGACGATCGTGAATGCGACCCATACTCCGGTCTCGTGGATTTTACCCGAAGGTGCGCGCAATGGCAGTGCAGATAACGACGTGATGGAAGGGTCTAGTGCTGTTGATATTCTCTATGGATTAGGAGGGGCTGATTTCTTGCGTGGCTACGGCGGCAACGACACTCTCGATGGAGGCGACGGGGATGACATTCTGGTCGGTCTCGCGGGGGCAGATTACCTCTTAGGGGGGCGCGGGGATGACACCGTGGCATATGTTTATGATGCCGCCAGCGGTGGCACATCTGGCGTATTGGTCAATTTGCATGTGGGCGTGGCATGGGATGGCTTTGGAAATAAAGACACAATTGAGGAGGTGGAAAACGTATCAGGAACCAATCAAGCCGATACGATAACGGGTAACAACGATGGAAATCGACTTTTTGGACTAGATGGCAACGACAAAATCTATGGCCTTGATGGAGATGATCTTATTGCTGGCGGAGTTGGTGCTGATTATCTTCGTGGCGGCCTTGGAAACGACATGATTTACGGCGGAACTTGGGGTGACCAACTTTTTGGAGAAGCAGGGAATGATCTTCTCAATGGGTATTGGGGGAACGACTATCTTGACGGTGGAACCGGATATGACACCTTATTTGGGGGGGATGGCGACGACGTCCTTTCGGGAGGGTACCATCGCGATAAATTATACGGCGACGCTGGCAATGATCGGCTGTATGGCGGCGTTGGCAACGATGACGTTTTAGGAGGTTCTGGGAATGATCGATTGTATGGCGGCCAGGGGAACGACCTTTTGGGTGGAGGCTTGGGGAATGACACCCTGGTGGGCGAGGACGGAAATGACAGGCTCTATGGGTCCCACGGGAACGATTACCTTCAGGGTGGCGACGGTTATGATTTCCTCTACGGGGGAGATGGCGACGACGCGCTTTCGGGAGGGTCCCTTCGCGACATAATGAACGGTGACGCTGGCAATGATCGCCTTTATGGCGGCCTTGGCAATGATGACCTCTTGGGCGGCACGGGTAATGACCAATTGTATGGCGGTCAGGGGAACGATCTCTTGGGTGGGGGAATAGGAGCCGACACCCTTCGGGGCGAGGATGGAAATGACAGGCTCTATGGGTCCCACGGGAACGACTATCTTCAGGGTGGCGACGGGTATGATTTCCTCTACGGGGGGAATGGCGACGACGCGCTTTCAGGTGGGTCCGATCGCGACATATTGAACGGTGACGCAGGCAACGATCGCCTTTATGGCGGCCTTGGCAACGATGACCTATTGGGCGGCGCGGGTAACGATCTAGTCCTCGGTGGCTATGGTTCTGACCTCATTGGAGGTGGCGCGGGCAACGACACTTTATACGGTGAAGCCGGAAATGACCGGATTTATGGCGGTGACGGGGTTGATCGGCTTTTTGGCAACGACGGGGATGATTTCCTTTTTGGCGGCGGCTCTCGAGCAGATGGAGGCGACGTGATCGACGGCGGCTCTGGCCATGATTATGTCAATGGCGGGTATGGAAATGACGTCATCATGGGTCGGGATGGCAACGACACGCTAAACGGCAGTGTAGGTTCGGACACGCTTTATGGCGGGGTCGGTAATGATCTTTTGGTTGGTGGGATCGGTAATGACAGGCTTCACGGCGGAATGGGTGCGGATAGGTTCTATCACAATAGCTATTGGGGGAACGGAACGGACACAGTCATGGATTATGATGGCAGGGAAGGTGATAGGTTGCTTTTCTCGCACGCGGCCTCAGAGAACGACTTTAGAGTTGTTCTGCAACACTCCAGTGAAACAAATGGGCAGCGCATGGGCAGCGATAATATTCGTGAGGCGCATATTGTTTATATTCCCACAGGGCAAACCGCTTGGATTTTAATTGATGGGGCCGCTCTGGATCAGATCAATATAAACTCCGCCGGTGCGACGTTTGACCTGATGAATTAACCTGCGAACGATGTTTAAAATGAGTGCCATAAAATGAGCAAACCTTTGACGTAATTTCGAAGGCAGAGAACTCTATCCTAAAAGTTGAACAATTTTGCTCAATTGGACAATGACTTATGTTTTTTCCAACGAAGGGCACTTACAGATCTTCGGAAACGTGTTTCGACTTCATTTTTTCGGAGAAATGCACGATAATAGGACCACCGCGGAACCAGTTTTCGCACAACAAAGTATGAATGGGAATAGTTATGCCTGCGCTTCGCGTCGATCAGAATTCTGAGTTGGAAAGTGACATTGTCGATTTTGCAGCGCGATCTGAGAACGGTGATGCCGCGGGAAGCACTGCGACGACGGCTTTTCTGTCCGTCGGCGACACGTTCTCAGGGTCGTTGACCTCAGGTAGCGACAACTACGACTGGGTACGCGTTACATTGACCGCGGGGCAACGCTATACGGTTTCCCTTGATGGAAATACTTTGGACGACCCCTATTTGCGTGTTCATAATTCCTCGGGAACCGAAATCGCTGAAAATGATGATAGTAATGGCTACAATTCGGAACTCTCCTTCACAGCGACATCTTCGGGCACCTATTATCTTTCGGCAGGCAGTTATCAGAGCGCGTCATCAGGGTCGTATTCGCTGAATATAGAAGCCGAGGCCGCGCCGTCCATAGGGTCAATCAATGCGATGGCCGCCTATCTCACTGACGGGTATTGGAACGATACAGGGCGCAATCGGCATACGTTTGATACCAGCTCTTCCAATCAGATTTCAGTGGATATCACAGGGCTTTCTTCGGGGGCGCAGCAACTTGCGCGCTGGGCGTTTGAGGCTTGGGAAGCGGTTGCAAACATTGACTTTGTCGAAATTTCGGGTTCCGCAGATATTGAATTCGACGAACCCTCCTCAGGAGGGGCTTCTTCTGGTTATTCCGCCAGCGGGACAACAACGAACTCCGCGACTGTTTCCATAGACTCCTCTTGGATCGCGAGTTACGGCACATCCTTAGATAGCTATAGTTTCTCAACCTATCTTCATGAGATCGGGCACGCTCTTGGCCTTGGTCATCAAGGGAATTACAACGGCGACGCAGAATATGGCGCGGACGAAGAATTCAGCAATGACTCGTGGCAAATGTCAGTTATGTCGTATTTTGACCAAACGGAAAACACCGCTATTACGGCCAGTCGAGCTGGGGTGGTCACCGCCATGCGTTCGGATATCGTAGCGATTCAAGACCTCTATGGAACGCCGGGTGCCAGTTCGGTGTCAGCTGGCAATACGACCTATGGGGTTGGCAACACGCACGGTGGATATATGGCGGACTTGTGGAATGCCACAGTTTCCCCCAACGCCTCAATCTATGGCGGAGATCCCATCACGTTCACGATCTATGACCGTGATGGAATCGACATAATTAACTTCTCAAACGATACAAACGATCAGCGTATAGAGTTGCGGGCTGGGTATGTTTCGGATGCCTTTGGGTTGATTGGGAATATAGCCATTTCAGCAGGGACGACGATTGAACACTACATAGCGGGGAGTGGCCAAGACAGAGTCACTGGGAACAGTGCTCGCAATTATATAGATGGACGCGACGGCAACGATGTCTTGATCGGTTACGGGGGCAATGACAGGCTCTTGGGTGGCAACGGAAACGATAGATTGGTTGGTGGCACCGGCAACGACCGGCTGGAGGGCGGGTATGCCAATGATCTTCTTGGCGGAGGAGAGGGGAATGATACCGTTCTCGGCGAGGCAGGTAATGACGACCTCTATGGCGCCAATGGTAACGACCTTCTTGGTGGCGGCGATGGCTCAGACGCTTTGCATGGAGGGAATGGAGTAGACCGACTTTATGGGGCTGATGGAAATGACGCAATCTACGGCGACGCTGGCAATGACCGCGTCTATGGTGGCGATGGGAATGACCTCATAGGTGGGGGCTCTGGCGACGATTTTGTATTTGGAGATGCCGGCGAAGATCGTCTCTATGGGGGCTATGGAAACGACACGTTGTATGGCGGCTCATACTCCGACCTCCTCGACGGCGGTCCCGGTAGTGACCTGTTTAATGGTGGCGGAAGCAGCGATGAAATCACTGGTGGATCAGGGGCAGATAAGTTTTACCACTCTGGAACTTCTGTCGACGGTCGCGATGTTATAACGGACTTCAACCACTCCCAAGGAGATCGTCTCTTTATGGGTGGAAGTGCGACACGCAGTGATTTTTCCGTTGTTTATGGCCATGCCAGCGACTCCAACGGCCGACTCGGCAATGACAACATTCAAGATGCCTACATCGTTTACTCTGGAACAGGGCGCGCCGTTTGGCTTCTTACCGACGGGGCACAAGTGGGTCACATGATTGTCACTTCAGACGGAGAGTCATTCGACCTCCTAGCTTAACCCATTTCTGCGGTGCGTAAAGTTAGCGTCGTTATCGCTTGATGTTGTGACAAAAATATTTGGCCGCTGAGTTTTTTCTGAAAATCAATGCGCAGAAGGCGATCCATCACGGGGCCTTTCACTTCGCTCAAGTGAAAGGTAACACCGGATGCTGCAAGCCGCTCGTTGATGGCCTCAAGTGAATGCAGGGCGCTCATGTCAATCGCGTTCACTGCGGAACAGAGCAATATCACATGCTTCAAATCTGGGCGCTGAGCGGCAAGGTCATAGATTTGATCCTCCAAGAAACGCGCGTTGGCAAAATACAGACTTTCGTCCACTCGGAGCGTCAGGATTTCGGGGTGGATCTCAACCTCGTGACGCAAAATATTGCGAAAATGTTCGGTGTTCGGCACTTGTCCCACAATGGCCATATGGGGGCGTGAGGATTTGAACAGGTGTACCAATATGGACAGCACAACGCCTGAAGAAACGCCGATTTCAACGCCAGCTCCCAGTGTGATGACAATTGTCGTCAAAACGGCGGCAAAATCGGCTTTTGAGTAGGCCCATGTTTTTCTGAGGATCGAAAAGTCCACCAGACTCATCACAGCAACGATGATGGTGGCGGCAAGGGTCGCTTTAGGAAGAAAGAAAATAAGCGGCGTCAGGGCAAGGGCGGCAACGGCCAAGCCCATAGCGGTGAAAATCCCAGCGGCGGGCGTTTCGGCCCCTGCGTCATAGTTCACAACCGAGCGGGAAAAGCCGCCAGTCACGGGAAAACCACCGGTAAAAGCCGCTCCGAGATTGGCCGCGCCCAGCCCAATGAGTTCTTGGTTTGGGTCGATGCGTTGGCGCTTCTTTGCTGCCAGTGTTTGGGCCACGGAAATGCTTTCTACAAACCCAATCACCGAAATTAGAATCGCGGGTCCGATGAGGGCCGACAGTAGGTCTGGAGAGATATCGGGAAGGGTGAATGGCGGAAGGGATTGCGGGACCTCGCCCACAATTGCGACACCCATATCTTTAAGACCGAGCGCAAAGACCGCCACAGTGGTCAGGGCCACCGCGAAAACGGGTCCAGCTTTGGCGCCAAACTCCGCGCCCGTGGCCGACAGCCCTGCTTTCAACAGCAGAGGTTTAAGTCCCTTGCGGACCCAAAACAAAAATGCGGTGGCCAAAACGCCTAGGGTAAGGGTGATAAAGTTGGTTTGCGGCAGGCCATTGAAAAGGGAAGTGACAAGTTCAGGAAGGGTGTGTCCCTGCGCTGAAATGCCAAAGATATACTTGAGCTGGCTCGCGGCAATCAACACGCCTGAGGCTGTAATGAAACCGGAGATCACGGGATGCGACAGGAAATTGGCGAGGAAGCCGAGACGGAAGATCCCCATAAGCAGCAAGAAGCCGCCCGACAAAAAGGCGAGCGTCAGGGCTGCGATTGCATAGCCCGCCGTACCCGTCTCCGCGATGGCGCCAATGGACGCCGCGGTCATCAGGGAGACAACTGCAACCGGCCCTACGGCGAGCGCGCGGCTGGTCCCGAAAATGGCGTAAAGGATAATCGGGAGGATGGATGCATAGAGACCCGCTTCAGGTGGTAGCCCTGCTAGCAATGCGTAGGCCAACGATTGTGGGATCAACATGATCGTCACAATCAACGCGGCGACCATATCGTTGGAAAATGCCGTGCGGGAATAGGTCTTACCCCACGTGAGAATTGGCAGGTATCTATGCATGTTTTTGCCTAACTTAACTTTCCATTGCCTGTGTCCACAACGCCATCGACCGACCGCCAGAACGACAATAGGCGAGGACCGGAGTTGGCGTGTCGCCAAGTGCTGCTTTTAAATCTTTTGCCGCGGCCTCCGTGGGCTGACCGTTCACAACAGGGATATAGATCGCTTTAAGGCCAAGTTTTTGCGCGACGCGCTCAATCTCAACGAAGTTTGGTTGGTCAGAGCTTTCACCATCCGGGCGATTATCAATGATTGTTTTAAACCCAAGTTCTGCAATTCTTTCCATTTGGCTGGGCAATACTTGCTCACTCACAGAGAAAATCTCTGTGACTTTTCTGATGTTAGACACGTTTGGATCTCCTTGGATCTAGAGCTTGTTTACGGGCACTTTAAGCATGGGGTTGCCGTCTGGGTCGCGCGGAACTTCACCCGCCCGCATGTTCACTTGAAGCGACGGAATGATAAGTTTTGGAACTCCGAGCGTGGCGTCGCGTTCGGTCCGGAACTTCACGAATTCTTCCCGTGTTTTGCCTTTTCCGACGTGGATATTGTGTTCTTTTTCTTCGCCCACGGTTGTTTCCCAAGCGATATCGCGGCCATTTGGTCCGTAATCGTGACACATGAACAACCGCATATCGTCAGGCAGTTTCAATACTTTGAGGATGCTGTCATAGAGTTCGCCCGCATCTCCGCCTGGGAAATCTGCCCGTGCTGAGCCGCCGTCGGGCATGAACAACGTGTCGCCCACGAACGCAGCGTCGCCCACGACATGAACCATACAGGCTGGCGTGTGGCCCGGTGTGTACATCGCAAACGCGTTCAGGGATCCGATCTTATAGGTGTCGCCATCTTTGTATAGCGCATCAAATTGGCTACCATCTCGTTGGAATTCTGTGCCTTCATTGAAGATTTTTCCGAAGGTATCCTGAACCACCAAAATTTGGTCGCCAACGCCGATTTTCCCGCCAAGAATTCCTTGAATGTAAGGGGCGGCCGAGAGGTGATCGGCATGGACATGAGTCTCGATGATCCATTCAAGGTTAAGGCCGTTTTCGCGAATGAATGCGATGATTTTGTCCGCGTGCTCATAGGTTATGCGACCCGCAGCGTAATCAATATCCATCACGCTGTCGATGACGGCGCAGGTTTTGGTGTCCGGATCTGAGACCACATAGCTGATGGTATTTGTCGCCTCATCAAAGAAGGCCTCAACATTTGTTTTTTGTTTCATATCAACGGGATAACCAGACATAGCGTCCTCCTAGTTCAGCATTGGCGCTTTTCCAAAATGGTCGAACCTCACGATAGTTTAGAAGTTCTAGTATTAAAGAGAGCGTTTTTGGGTAGAGACAACATTTGTTTTCTTACTTAGATACACAGAACGGCTTGCGTTTCGGCGTTTCTATTGATAAATACTTATATAAGCACTTGCGTATATACAAGGGGTAAATTCATGGATATCTCAATCAACGCGCTGGACGATCATTTGGACGCCGCAGCTCATTTAATGAATATGCTATCACAACCCGTACGACTCAAGGTTCTTTGTCATCTTTTAGGGAGCGAGAAATCGGTGCAAGTGCTCACCGAAATTTGCGGACTGTCTCAGCCTGCAATGTCTCACCATTTGGCAAAGCTACGCGCCGCAGAGCTGGTCAAAACACGCCGCGACGGGCAAACGATCTATTACAGCGTCGCCTCGAAGGAAGCTGAAGCCGTCTTATCTGTGTTGCACAAAATCTACTGTGCGCCGACTCAAATTACGTAAGCCTATTAGAATTGTCGCCTGACGAAGGTTATTATGCGCAGAGTCTGATTTAGGTTAAGTCCATCAAAAGGATATATAAAATGAAACATTGGTTATTGTGGTTTATAGCTGGTATCGTCCTCGTCGCTGGGGGCATTCTCGCACTTGCTAATCCCCTTGCCGCAACTCTCACGGCGACCGCAATCGCGGCGTGGTCGTTCCTGATCGGTGGCGTTGTGCAGCTCTATGCGGCGCTCAAACATGAGGGTACGGGTAGTAAAGTATGGCCAGCCCTTGCTGGTGGTGTGAGCATTGTGCTTGGCGTTGCCTTGTTAAATAATCCGTTCGCTGGGATTATCTCGCTTACCCTTTTGGTTGCGATTCTGTTTCTTGTGATCGGCATCACCAAGGTCGTCGTCTCATTCTCTCTCAAAGGAACGGGCGCTTTTTGGCCTGTCCTTATTTCGGGCGCGTTGTCGGTTATCTTGGCTTTGATGATTTTCTCAGACTTTCCTCAATCTGCCGTTACGATTCTTGGTGTGTTGTTGGCTATTGAGTTGATTTCAAGCGGCGTTTCCCTGATTATGATGTCTCTGAATAGCAAAGCCGCCACGGCTTAATACACTTCCCCCCTCGTAGCTCTGCTGCGAGGGGGGGCGAAAGTTTTGACAATGGGCCCGACAAATGACAACTAATCAGGTCTTTCGAGCGTTCTTTATCGCTCTCAAAGATTTTGATGCTCGCGATGGTTGGATAATGTGCAGCCACGTTGCTATGGCCATTATGATGGCCATTTTTCCGTTTACGATCTTCCTGCTCGCATTGGCCAGTCAGTTAACCACAAGCTTGAATACCACCGAAATGATGGAATTGATTTTTGGCGGTTGGCCCGATGTCGTCGCCGAACCGATTATGCGTGAACTGCGTGCGGTTCTGGCCCAAGGCTCTGGGCAAACCCTCACATTGAACTTGCTCCTCACCGTTTTCTTCGCGTCGACGGGTGTTGATGCTATTCGCCGCGCGATTTCAAAGTCTTATCGTAGACCAGACCTCCGGCCCTATTGGCGCAAGCGGCTAACCTGCATATTGTTCGTTTTGTGTGGCACCATTACGTTGATTGGTGTGGCCGTCCTTCTTGTTGGCCTGCCGATCTACTTCTCGTACTTTCAGGATGTGATTCCAATTTTGCCGCTAGAAGTGCTCAATAACGAATTTTTGCGCGTGTTATTGGCTGCGACCCCCCTGATCTTCGGCGTTTTTGCATGCCATACCATTTTGACGGGCGCCAAGCGTTCGTTTCGGTCCGTATGGCCAGGTGTTTTGCTGACAATCGCGCTTTGGGTCGTTTTTGCAAAGCTGTTCACCTTTTATTTGGGGAATTTCGCGAACTATAGCGTGACCTATGCGGGCCTCGCGGGGGTGATGTCCGGGTTGATGTTTCTCTATCTCATTGCCGCCCTTCTGATTTTGGGGGCCTCTTTCAATGAAGCCCTCATTGAGCTTAAACAAAGCGAAAACCAAACTTAAACCGCAATAGGAAAGGGGTGGCGATGCTGGTGTTTCTCCTTCTAATCGGTACCATCGTTCTCTGGACGACGGCTATGCTTTTCGCCTATTTCGCGGTGGCGTCCGCGCGCACGCCGCAAGGGTCCGTGGCCTGGGTTTTTTTGCTCCTTGGTCTGCCAATGATCGGCATTCCAGCATATCTCTTTCTTGGGAATTTTCGCTTCAAAGGGTACATCGTTGCACGACGGGATTCCCAACGCGTTATTGCGAGGATCGCGGCATTCGCGAAGGAATTTGAGCCAGTTGGCGATGACGACAATGTCGGGTATCAAGCGTTTGAGAGTATCGCACAGGCCCCCATTGTTTCGGGCAATTCTGTGGAGATTCTTGTAAATGGGGCCGCATCATTTTCGAGTATGTTTGCCGCCATCGACAGTGCAAAAAGCTACATCCTCGTTCAGTTCTATATCATCAAAGACGATACCCTTGGCCGCGAGTTTAAACAGAAACTCATTGATGCCGCGCTTCGTGGTGTCCATGTGCGCCTCCTATTTGATGCGGTTGGAAGTTCAAAACTACCCACTGAATATTTGGCGGAACTCGAAGATAGTGGCATCGAGACAGTAAATGCCCATTCCCTTCACGGGCCACGCACACGGTTTCAAATCAACTTTAGAAATCATCGCAAAACTTTGGTGGTTGATGGTGTGATTGGGTTTACAGGCGGCCTCAATGTGGGGGACGAATACATGGGACGTGACCCCGCGTTTGGGCCATGGCGCGACACGCATTGCCGCCTGATCGGGCCTGTCGTGTTGCAACTCCAACTCGTGTTTTCCGAAGACTGGCACTGGGCGACAAAGCAGGTTTTGGGGGACAATCTGAATTGGTCACCCACACGTGCGCCCGAAAATATGGATGCGCTGCTTATGGCCACGGGCCCTGCGGATACTCTCGAAACAGGCAGCCTCTATTTCTGTGCCGCTATTTCCGCCGCGAAAAACCGGATTTGGATTGCCTCCCCCTATTTGGTTCCAGATGTTGATATTCTGACCGTTTTGAAGCTGGCAGCCCTGCGCGGAGTCGACGTTCGGATCATGGTACCCGAGAAGGCCGACCACTATCTTACATGGCTGGCAGCCTTCGCCTTTTTTGACGAATTGCGCGAGGTCGGAGTGAAGATCTTGAAGTATCAAGACGGGTTCATGCATCAGAAAGTTCTGGTCGTTGATGAGGCAATCGCATCAATTGGTACAACAAATATGGACAACCGCTCCTGTCGGTTAAACTTCGAGGCTACGGTTATGGTTTTTGATAAGCGAGCCGCGTGCGCCGTGGCGGCAATGTTGGAAGAAGATTTCACGCGTTGTAAAATGGTGGCCTATAACCTTAACGAGAAGTCGAGATTGTTGCGCGTCGGTGCGCCGATCGCGCGTCTATTCGCCCCTCTGCTTTAGCTGTCGCAAGATCCATTAATTGCGTTCCCTTCCGCAGAAGTTTGACGTACCAACGAGGACTTTATAGGCACACCTTCCAGAAAACAAAAATCGCTCGGGGAAATATGTCGGGGAAAAAGAAGCAATCGCTTGGAAAAAAGATGGTAAACAGTCGGGCTGTGAGCCGGATTGTTGCCAAAATTCTGGCTAATTATGTGCGCTTTGTTTGGCTGACAACCCGTTGGGAAAGCAAAGGCTTTGAAGACATGCGGGCGGCTCTTAAAAACGGTCCGATCATCGTTGTTCTGTGGCACCAGCGCCTCCTCATGGCGCCGTATCTGTTTGACCTCAAAGCGGGACGAATTTGCTCGCTAACGTCGGAAGCAAAGGGCGGGCGCATGGCTGGGCTCGTGCAAACCGAATTTGGATTTGAAACCATCGCGATGCCCAAGGGAGAGGGCGGTTTTTCTATGTCCCGCGAGGTTCTACGAAAAATGCGCGAGGGCGTTTCGGTGGGGATCGCGGTGGACGGAACAACTGGCCCCGCCCGCGTTGCCAAAACCGCGCCTTTGCTTTGGGCGCGCGCAACCGGTTGCCCAATTTTTGTTGCCGCATTTGCAACCAAGCGGCACAAGATTTTCGGAGCCTCATGGGATCAAGCGATGGTGGCGTGGCCGTTTAACAAAGGTGTTCGGTATTGCGAGCGGTGGCCGCACGAAGTACCGCGCAAAGTGTCAGAGGTCGAAATGGAACGTCTAAGGCTTCAACTGGAAGCCTCGCTAGACGACATAACTGAGCGTGTGGATGCAAAACTTGACATCAACGTGCGGCGAACGCGTCCTCACGATTGATTTGCGTCTAGTCGCAGGCTAGCCTTTCCCAAAGGGGATACGCAACGCATGCAGGACACACACGACAAACCACGGCTAGAGGCCTCGGACCCGCCAGAAATTGGCAAAATTACCCTATTTGAGCTTCGGGCCTGTATTGCAATGGGCGCGAGTGATTTCAAACGGGCGCCGCTTTTTGGTGTATTTTTCAGCAGTTTTTACGTGATCTGCGGCATTATCCTCGGTGTCAGTGGCGCGGGGACATTTGCGTGGACTCTCATGCTTTCGCTTGGGTTTCCCCTCGTGGCGCCCTTTGCCGCGGTTGGCCTCTATGAGGTCAGTCGACGGCTTGAGGTTGGCGAGCCGTTGGGATGGTCGGATATTTTGGGCGTCGTTTGGCGCGAACGGGGGCGGCAAGTCCCATGGGTTGGCGCAATTCTGGTCATCATTTTCCTGTTTTGGAGCTTCTTTGCCCATATGT
The DNA here is from genome assembly GCF_041205405.1 of Falsihalocynthiibacter sp. S25ZX9. Classification (NCBI taxonomy): domain Bacteria; kingdom Pseudomonadati; phylum Pseudomonadota; class Alphaproteobacteria; order Rhodobacterales; family Roseobacteraceae; genus Falsihalocynthiibacter; species Falsihalocynthiibacter sp. S25ZX9. The sequence goes on along the minus strand of NZ_JBGFCD010000009.1, from coordinate 156,160 downwards.
CGCTGGCCCTTTTTCTGGGCAATATGTCACTCACCAATATCTCGACCTCGTGGGAAATATTCGCGACACCCCAAGGACAGATGCTCATCGGATTTGAGTTTATCGTTGGCGGTTTGGTCGCGTTTCTGGTTTATGCCCTGACCGTGGTTTCCCTGCCGCTTCTTTTGGACCGGGAAATCGATTTTGTGACCGCAATGATTGTTTCCGTAAAAACCGTGGCCGAAAACAAGATCGTCATGTTGGTTTGGGCGGGGGTCATCGGCCTCTCGATGCTTGCGGCCATGCTGCCCTATTTCCTCGGGCTTTTTGTTGCGCTGCCGATCTTGGGGCACGCGACGTGGCACCTCTATCGTCGGGCGCTATATTTTCCCGTTTGAGGCCTTAAATATCGGCGAATTCATTCAAGTCGATGTCATGAATGAAATAATCGGGGTACAAATTTATCCCGACTGCGAAATGCAACTGTAGGCCCGTTAGGTGGGCTTCCATTGCTGCAACGGCGCCATCACCGTCGCCGCTTTCCATGGCTTCAATAATCGCCATATGTTCGTTCTCGACCATTTCGGCGCGTCGCTCTTTTGGAAGCTTTAGGGTTAAGCATCGATACCTGTCGATTTGCACTTTAACCTGTTGAATGAGCTTCCAAAGGCCGGGGAGGCGACCGATTGAGGCGATGGTCGCGTGAAACTCTTCGTCGACCAAATGAAGGGCGCTTATGTTCGCTCGGTCCGTAATTTCTCGGTGTCTCTCAACACAGGCCCGGAGACTCAAAATCTGGCTGCGTGTGGCCAAACGTGTGGCCGAGCGCACGGTCACCGCCTCAAGAGCGCGACGTGCAATAAGCGCTTCGGGGAGGGCGGAAACCGGTATCCTTGCGACGAAGGTTCCCGATTTCGGCACCACTTCAACCAGCTTCTCGTCCGATAAACGTAGGATCGCTTCGCGCACGGGTGTACGACTTACACCTTCGGTGAGCGCCGTTGCGTTTTCTGAAATTGGCGTGCCTGGAGGAAGCTCAAGGCTAATGATCTGAGCGTGCAGACGGTTGTAGATTGAATCCGAAATTGTGGAGGTTGAACGCTTGAGTAAGCCCATGCGGCCCTCTGGGGCAGAATTCGGCGCGCGACGGCGACGTTGGGCAGGCGAACTTGCAACAATTGGCTTTGCCATTTCTTCCCCTCCCAGGGTGATTCCTCAAAGCTTCTACACCAAGCCGCTCTTATTGAACAAAATTTTCCGCCTTGATTTCGTTAATAACTTGTATACTAATTATACTAGAAGCCGTCAAGAAACGCAGTAGCTCTGTTTTTTCGGGCGATTTGGATAGGCTTGGAGTTTTTCAAGCTAATGGGAGGATACAATGAAATTTACTAAAATCACGACGGCCTTGGCCGCAGGCGTACTTGCAATGACATCCGCTTCGGTTGCATTTGCGACGGAAACACTAAAGTTTGCGCATGTTTATGAGATCGGTTCGCCGTATCATAAAAACGCGGAATGGGCCGCAGAAGAGATTGCTAAGAAGACTGATGGTCGCGTTGAAATGAAAGTCTTTCCAGCATCTTCGCTTGGGAAAGAAGTTGAAATCAACGAAGGTCTCGGCATCGGCGCTGTAGACGTTATCTATACGGGCCCAAGCTTTGTTGAGCGGTATTATGGCCCCATCGCAATTTCCGATTACCCATTCATCATGCGTGGATTTGATCACTGGGAATCCTATCGTGGAAGCGAACTCTTTGCTGAGCTGTCCGAAGGTTACCATGAAGCAACTGGAAACCAAGTTTTGGGCCTCGTCTATTATGGCCAGCGTCACGTGACATCCAACAAGCCAATCTTGGTGCCAGAAGACATGAAGGGTCTTAAGATCCGTGTGCCTAACTCACCGCTTATGTTGATGTTCCCGAATGCAGTTGGCGCAAACCCAACACCAATGGCGTTCTCCGAAGTTTATCTTGCCCTTCAGCAAGGTGTTGTTGACGCACAAGAAAACCCGCTTCCAACAATTCAGTTCAAGAAGTTCTATGAGGTTCAATCCAACATTAACCTTACAGGCCACATCCTAAACTCCCTTCTGATCATCGCTTCCGACGACGCTCTTGCGCGTTTGGGTGATGACGAAGCCGTGGTACGCGAAGTTCTTATTGAAGCTGCCAAGAGATCGTCGGACGAAATTTATCAAGCCGAGACAGATCTTATTTCTTGGTTCCGCGATCAAGGCATCACGGTCAATGAAATTGACAAAGCTCCTTTCCAAGCAGCTGTGAAACCATTGCTCACTGGCGACGGCGTTCCATACACTTTGGATCACTACAAGCGCCTCGGCGAGCTTTGATCTGAACGGATTGTGGGAACAGAAATGAACAATCCCAACGACAGTCAGGGCGCGCAAGACGCGCGCTCTGAATTCGTTTTCATGGACTCGGAAGTAGACATCTCGGATTTCGGCACTGCTGACTTGCCAGGTCTTATTGCCCTATGGGGTCTCTCAATTGTGGTTTTCGTACAGTTCTTCACGCGGTATGTGTTGAACGATAGCCTCGCTTGGACCGAAGAGCTTGCGCGTTATGTGCTTGTTGTTGTTGCCTTTTTCGGAGCAATTTCGGTAAGCCGTAAGGGCACGCATATTTTCCTCGAATTCTTCTATCGTTACCTCTCTCCTGTCGCGGGCAAATGGCTTACCGTCGCGATGGAGATACTGACGATGCTGTTTTGGGCCTTTATGTCGCTTCAGGCGTATAAGCTTGCTCTCAAAACAAAAACCAAAATGGCCTCGATGGAGTTTCCAAAGAACGCCCTTTATTACGCCGTCTCATTCAGCCTCGCTGTGATGGCATTGTATTCCCTTTGGTGGCTCATCCACAAAATCCGTCAGTCGCCAGAAGACGTCCTTCGTGAAATCGAAGAGAGCGCCTTGCATGACGTTCCAAAATAGATAGCGAGCAGCACTATGGCTTTGGCCCTTCTCTTTATTATTCTCTTTCTGCTCCTCATTGCAGGAGCCCCTGTGGCGGTTGCACTGGGTGTCGCGTCGCTTGCGTTCACACTCATTGATGGTGTGCCAAGCATGGTAGTTTTGCACCGTATGGTCGGGGGGATTGATAGCTTCCCGTTAATCGCAGTTCCGTTTTTTATCATGGCGGGTCACTTGATGAACTCCGCTGGTGTGACGACGAAAATTTTCGCCTTCGCACGGTCGGCTGTGGGCTGGATGTACGGGGGTCTCGGCCACGTAAACGTTGGTGCCAGCATCATTTTCGCTGGGATGTCGGGCGCAGCGGTTGCTGACGCGGGAGGCCTCGGGAACATCGAAATCAAAGCCATGCGTGAAGCAGGCTATGACACGGATTTCTCGGTTGGCATCACGGCCGCCTCCTCAACAATCGGGCCGATCATTCCGCCCTCACTTCCCCTCGTGGTGTACGGCGTTATTGCGGACACATCTATCGGACAGCTGTTCGCTGCGGGTCTTATCCCCGGTCTTCTGATGGCTTTTTCCCTGATGATCATGGTTGCGGTCTATGCGAAAATTCGCAACTACCCCCGCGATGACCGCTTTCGGTTGAACGTATTCCTGAAGGCATTTGTTCAAGCGATTTTGCCCTTGTTTACCCCGATTATCATTGTTGGCGGTATCCTCTTTGGCATCTTTACTCCAACCGAAGCCGCAATTGCCGCTGTTGCCTATTCCTTGTTCCTCGGGCTTGTTGTCTACCGGACGTTGAATTTCAAACGCATCCTGCGCGTTTCGATGGACACGGTTGAGACCACAGCTTCGATCATGATGATCGTCGCCGCCTCCACCATTTTCGCATGGATTTTGACGTCCGAACAGGTTGCTCAGTCCTTTGCAAACGAGTTGTTGGGCTTCACTGATAACAAAACCGCAATCTTGTTGATCATGATGCTGATTGTTCTGGTTGTTGGGTGTTTCATGGAAACAATTGCTGCCATTACAATTCTGACGCCCGTGCTTCTGCCCGTGGCGATGACGATCGGTGTTGATCCGGTGCACTTCGGGATTATCCTAATCCTGAACTTGATGATCGGCTTGCTCACCCCGCCCGTTGGCATGGTTCTTTATGTGCTCGCCAAAGTGTCGGATGTGCCGTTTGAGCGCTGCGTTGTGGCGACGGCTCCGTTCTTGGTTCCGCTGATTTCGGTGCTCCTTTTGCTGACGTTCATTCCGGAATTGTCGATGTGGCTTCCAACCAAGCTTTATCGTTAAATCATTAGGTGGCGTGATCGTCGCTTCTCAAAATACCTCAGAAAGTTGCAAAATGTCTTCTCTACCTTCGTTCGACCTCACGGGCAAAACTGCCCTCGTCACTGGCTGTAAACGCGGCATTGGCAAAGGCATCACGGTCGCGCTCGCGGCTGCTGGCGCGAACATCATCGGGGTCAGTGCTTCGCTTGAAAAAACAGGAAGCGCCGTTGCCAAGGAAGTCGAAGCCCTTGGCCGCACCTTCACGGCTTATCAATGTGACTTTAGCGATCGCAAAGCTGTCACCGCTTTTGCTGCAGCCGTCCAAGCGGACCATCCCACAATTGATATTTTGGTGAATAACGCGGGCACAATAAAACGTGCCCCTGCCGCTGAACATCCCGACGAAATGTGGGACGAAGTCATCGAAGTTAATTTGAACGCCCAGTTTGTTCTTAGCCGCGAAATTGGCAAAAACATGGTTGCGCGCGGTTCTGGGAAAATCATCTTCACCGCTTCGCTTTTGACTTTCCAAGGCGGCATTACCGTTCCCGGTTATGCGGCATCCAAAGGCGCAATCGGGCAATTAACCAAAGCTCTGGCCAACGAATGGGCGGGCAAAGGCGTGAACGTCAACGCCATCGCACCCGGCTATATCGCCACCGACAACACCCAAGCTTTGCAGGACGATCCGGACCGCGCGCGCTCCATTCTTGAACGCATTCCCGCGGGCCGTTGGGGCCAGCCTGAAGACTTCGCCGGCCCTGCGGTCTTCCTCGCATCCGACGCGGCGAATTATGTGCATGGCACAATCTTAACCGTTGATGGCGGTTGGATGGGTCGTTAACCGCCCCTTCCTGACACATGCAAAAAGGGCCGCGATCAACTCGCGGCCCTTTTTGTTGAATATGTCTGCTTCACGGTTGTTTAAGCAGGGTTTCCCCTAGCAAGTATAGTTCATTCCAAGGCGCCCGCCGTCGACGTAGATCGTTTCGCCGGTGATATAGCTGGCCTTTTCGGAAGCCAAAAACGCCACCACATCGCCGATTTCACGTGCCGTACCGAGGCGCTTAAGCGGCGTCCGTGACAGCAGTGTTTCCATCGCCTTCGGGTTGCCATTCACGCTCGACAACATTTCGGTGTCGATGGATCCGGGTCCAACCGCATTGACGCGAATGCCGTGTGGCGCAAGAGCGAGCGACGTCGCTTTTGTCATCTGCATTACGCCACCTTTGGACGTGCAATACGCGACGATGGTTGGGATCGAGACCACCGCATTCACCGACGACATGTTTACAATCGCGCCTTTGATGCCATTCGCGACCATGGTTTTCGCTGCGCGCTGTGTGGCAAGGAAAACGCCAACCGTATTGATGCTCAGAACTTTCTGGAAATCCTCAAGCGAGGTTTCAAGGAAGTCGGAAGGGATCGACACGCCCGCGTTGTTTACAAGGATGGAAACGTTGCCAACTTCGGCTTCGATTTTATCAAACATCGCGGTGATTTGCGCAGGGTCGCTCATGTCGCAGGTAATTGCTACGGCGTCATTTCCCAATTCCTCGGCGGCTTTCTGCGCGCCTGCTCCGTTAATATCGGCGACAACAATCCGTGCACCATTCTCTGCAATCGCTTGGGCGCAAGCAAATCCGATGCCTTGGGCACCACCGGTAATAAGGGCAATAGGGCGTGACATATGAACTCCAGTTTTTGTGTTAGGGGGTATCGATGAACCCAACTTGTGCGCATGTCAATGTTTGTTAAGGGCGCGGGTGTGCGTCTAAAACAAAGTCCCGTTTTTGAGCCAACCAAGGCCCGCGTCGGTGGTCGCGACGGGCTTGTATTCCGCACCAATGGCACCGCCATAGCCTATCTTGCTCAAGTGCCTAAAAATATGGGCATAGTTCACTTCCCCACAATCAGGCTCGGAGCGCTCGGGTACGGAAGCAATCTGAACATGACCGATGAGCGGCAGAAGTTTGATCAAACGGCGGCTCAAATCCCCCTCCATGATTTGCACGTGATAGCAATCAAACATGAGTTTGAGATTTTCTGCGCCAACCTCCGCGATAATGGCTGCGGCTTGAGACGTGGTTTGCAAAAAGTAATCTGGCGCATCATAGGCATTGAGGGGTTCAATCAGAATTGTGATCCCCCGCAAGGCGGCTTGGGTACAAGCATATTTCAAATTCTCTACAAAGCAGTTGTGCGCCGCCGAGCCACTGGCAAAACCTGCCATCGCATGCACATTCGGCGTTCCGGTTACCACGGCATACGAAAGCGCCTGATCAATCGAAGCGCGGGCTTCGACCTCCCGCCCAACCAATGCCAAAAGCCCATTCATGCCAGTACCGCCTCGTGAAGTATTCAGACCGAGCATGCGCATGTCGACACTTTCAAGCGTGGCGCGCAAGTCCTTTGCGTCCGTATCATAGGGCCAGTGGCACTCAACGGCGTCAAAACCCGCTTCCTTTGCGGCGTGGATGGCCTCTAGTAGGGGCAGCTCTTTCCATAAAAAGCCAAGGTTTGCCGAAATAGGAATTGCCATTGAGCCTCAATTTTCGTTTAGTTTTTCCAGCGCATCTGCGAAAAAGGTTTCGCTGCCAAAGTTACCCGATTTTAACGTCAGCGCAATCTCATGTCCGTCGCTTTCGCAATATGTCCAAGGGACACCGGGCGCGATTTCGGCTCCGATGGTCAGGCGCGATACTTTTAACGCCTTCGTCACGGCTCCAGAGGTCTCCCCACCTGCCACGACAAATCGGCGGGTCCCCGCGTCGCGTGCATCAATCGCTAATTGCGCCAGTGCATCCTCGACAATCTGGCCTGCCTTGGCAGTACCAAGCTTGTCTTGTGCGGAGCGTACGCCATCGGGGTCGGTCGTGGCATAGATCAGTTTGCTCGCGAACGGATCTTGTTTGGCAAGCCACGCACGGGCCGCGTCCACGCCGTTTGCTGCCAGTTCCAGCGGATCAAGCTGATAACCCCCGACCGTTTCCAAACACGCCGCAACTTGGGCGCGGGTCATTTTTGAACAGCTTCCCGAGAGAATAATTGCCCCTTCCGGCAGCACAGGTTTCTGCACCTTTTCGGCGTATGGCGATAGCGTGCCGTCCGCTAAATAGAGCGCGGGCAGGGGCATCGCCACGGCACTTCCCCCCGTCATGAGCGGCATGTCGCGGCAAGCTTCGGCGATGGTGTAGAGGTCCTCGTTCGCCACCGCATCAACCACCACATGGGCAATCCCGTCCGCGCGCAATTCTGCGAGGCGTGTCTTGAGGGCCTCCGCACCCATTGCCACACAAAGCCGATTGGCCAGCCCAACCTCGCCCTGCACTTGGGGGGCGAGCAGGCGTACCAAATTGCTGTCACGCATCGGAGTGAGGGGGTGGTCTTTCATCGGGCTTTCCGCCAATGGCTGCTCCCCAACAAAGAGGTTCCCCATGAAAATACTACGCCCGTTTTCGGGAAACGCAGGGCAGTAAATTGTCTGGTTCGTTTGCAAATCGGCCATAAGCGCCTCGGCCACCGGGCCAATATTTCCCTCGGGTGTGCTGTCGAAAGTTGAGCAATATTTCCAGAAAAACCGCTTCGCGCCCGCCCGTTTGAGCCAGTCAAGCGCGGCCCGCGTTTCCGCGATGGCCTCCGCGACAGGGGCCGTGCGTGATTTTAAGGCGATCACTTCAAAGGCCGAGGTTTCGCATGTTTCGGGGGCCTCCTCAGGTAGGCCCATGCGCAAGGAAACCTTCACGCCACTTCGCGCCAACAGGCCTGCAATATCCGTGGCACCTGTGAAATCATCGGCGACACAGCCCAAAACAACGCTCATAATCTTCTCCTAATTTTGCCGGACATTCGGCAAGGAAACCCCGCCTTTTGCCGCGAGTATTTTGGCAACTGCTGCGTCATCTTCGCGGCCTAAACCGGCTGCGCTGGCCTCTTTGAACAGGGCCAAAGATGTCGCCGTCAGGGGCGTTGTGCATCCAAGGGCTTCGGCTTCGGAGGCGACTATCCCAAGGTCTTTGACGAAAATATCGACTGCCGAATGCGGGGTGTAATCGCCGTTAACGATGTGCGGCCCGCGATTTTCAAACATCCAAGACGTCCCCGCGCATGAGGTGATCACGTCATACAAGGTTTTCAAATCGATCCCCGCCGCCGCACCAAGGGTCATGGCTTCAGCGGTTGCAGCGATATGAACGCCTGCGAGAAGCTGGTTAATCATTTTGACTTGCGAGCCCATTCCGGGGGTATCGCCAAGGCGGAAAATCTTGGTGGCAATCGCGTCAAGGGCGGGCGCTACGCGTTCGAAATCAACTGGATCGCCCGCTGCCATCAGGGTCATTTCGCCACTCAAGGCTTTGGCCGCACCGCCAGACACGGGTAGGTCCAGCGCGCGCATTCCAGCGTCGGTAATCCGTTCGCAAAGCTCGATGGCATCATTGGGTTGCATCGTGGCGCATAGGGCGAAAATCGTATTCGGGCGCGCTGCCGCAACGGCCCCGTTTTCTCCGAACAAAACCGCCTCAGTTTGGGCAGCATTTACAACAAAAATAAACACGATATCCGCGTTTTTAACCGCCTCTGCAGGGGAAGGGGAAGTCGTGCCGCCCTCTGCTTCAAACTTCGCCAAAACCTCGGGCCGAATATCCACCCCGACGGTCGGAAGCTTCGCGCGCAAAAGCGAGATCGCCGCGCCCCAGCCCATCGAACCAAGGCCAATCACGGCTGTTTTGAGTTTTGCCATCCAACGTGCTCCGAATTTTGGTACCGATACCATTTAATGAATACATTGGGCGAGGGGGAACTGAAAGTCAAGGGTGTGCTCCGGTTGGTTTCTGGCTAAACTGCCTTAAAGTCGCTGTCGCATGAGGAGGTCTCGTGGCAAAAAAACGGCCAACACTCGCGGATGTCGCCTTGAAATCTGGGGTGAGCAAAATGACCGCGTCCCGTGCGCTGCGCTCGTCGCAAGGCGTTTCCAAGCAAAGCTATGAGTGCGTCCAAAAAGCCGCGCGTGCCCTCGGATATGTGGGCAACCCTTTGGCGACGTCCCTGTCCAATCGAGCGTCCGATTTGATCGGCGTGATCGTGCCCTCCATGACCAACGCCGTGTTTCCCGAAGTACTCAGTGGTATCGCGGAGGAAATCCAAGGCACGGGCTTGCAGCCGGTTTTTGGCGTGACGGAATACGATCCAGAACGCGAATATCAGATTATTCGCCAAATGCTGTCTTGGCGTCCGGCGGGCCTAATTGTGACAGGGCTCGATCAACCCGAAGAGACCCGCGCCTTGTTGCGAGACGCCGACATTCCGATTGTTCAGATCATGGATTTGGACGGTGATCCCGTGGATTGTTGTGTGGGAATATCGAATTTTGACGCGGGAAAAACGATGGCCGAGGCGTTGTTGGAGCGCGGGTTTCGGGCGTTTGGCTATGTGGGGGCCGTGGACGTTCGTGCGCGCAAACGCCTTGACGGGTTTCGATACGCGCTTGCGGAGCATGGTCTTGAGTTTGTCTCGGAAAAAACCACCGACGCGGCATCCTCAATGGTGTTGGGGCGCCGATTGACTGAAGAGATTCTATTAGAGTCGCCGACGCTCGATTGTCTTTATTTCTCGAACGACGACATGGCGGCGGGCGGAGGATTTGCCTGTATGGCGCAAGGTATTTCCATCCCCGACGCTGTGGCAATTGTGGGTTTTAACGGTTTGGAATTCGTTCAGGCATTGCCGTGTCGTATGGCAACGTCCGTGTCGCCACGCCGAGGAATTGGCAACCGTGCCGCGGCTTTGATCATTGCACGATTGGGAGAAAAAGAGCGTCCCCCTGCCGAGACAATCCGTCTAACGCCACGCATTGATCTTGGTGCAATTTTGCGAAAAGAATAGCGCTTAATCCTAGAAACCCTGAACAATTGCCCCTAGTATCCGGCCTGAAGAAATGAATTTTTACGGACCCCTCAAAGTAAATGAAAGATTGCCGACAATGCATTTGAAAAACATAGCTTTGAGCTTTCTGGCGACTCTAACCCTTGTGACGGGGGCGCATGCGCAGGGAGCGTTGGGGAAACCCACGGCGAATGGTGAAGCGACTGTGGCTCAGGAGGCGAGCGCCTTTGGTTTTACCCATGGCAGTTTCGTCGCAGCGCCTATTCCAATTAAGAACCCTACGCTGGGCTCAGGGTTTGCGCTTGGTGCGGGGTACTTGTTCGCAATGGACGATGTCTCGGACGATTCCTATTTGGGGTTAGGCGGATTTAAAACCGACAATGGTAGCTTCGGATATGGCATTTCAGGCGATATTGCGTGGGACGAGAACCGTTGGAATCTGGCCTTAACACTGGGGGAAGTCTCGCTGAACTACGATTATTCTCTCTTCGACGGCCATGGCCCGAAAATTCCGTTGGAGCAGGAAGGCCGGTTGGTAAACTTCACTTTGAAATACGGTCTTACGGACGCGATGCGCCTTGGATTGAATACCGCCTACGTTGAAACCGAGTTGGGTCTAAATTCATCGGGTAGTTTGCCGCCAATCTTAGAGCGAGACGCCGATTTGAAAATTTGGAAAATCGGCCCAATGTTTGAAATTGATACGCGCAATGACTCAACCTATCCAACTGCGGGCTCACACCTGTCGCTCAATAGCAATTATAACATTGTTGAAAGTAAAATTTTTGAGCGCACATATACCAAGTCGATTGCAAAACTTGATAATTACACAAGCGTAAACGATAGTTTGGTCGTTGCATCTCAGGCAACGATTTGTAACGCGTCAGAAGGCGCTCCTTTCTTTGACCAATGTGGTTTGGGCACGGTCGATGCTTTTCGCGGGTTTGCTTTTGGGGAAGTTTTGAACAACAGCTTGGTGTCGGTTCAAGCCGAGCTTCGCGGCGTCGTCACCGATCGACTAGGCTATGTGGTATTTGCGGGTCTAGGCAATGTAGGTCCCGATTTTTCCGATATGAAGTCGAAAAATATCAGGTCCTCTGGCGGCGTTGGCTTGCGCTTCCGTCTTTCCCAAAAATTCCCATTGGATTTTTCGATGGATGCTGCGCGTGCGGATACGGGCGAAGACACATACTATATCTATGTCGGGCAGCGTTTTTAACAGGCTAGCTATGTGCCCCGAAATGCCGCTCGCCACGCGCCGCCGACAGAGCGATTTGCTTCTGCCGTTCGCGGAACCGCGTTTTGCGATCCTCAGAAGTTGTCTCGTAACACAAATGGCAGCTCACGCCGTCTTCAAACTCAGGACGTTTTGTATCTTCGGGCAGCACAGGTTGGCGACAGGCATGGCATAAAACATGAGGCCCTTCCGTGAGCCCATGACCAATGGATACGCGTCCGTCAAAAACGAAACATTCGCCTTCCCAAGTGCTGTCTTCTGCGGGCACCTCCTCGAGGTATTTCAGGATGCCTCCCTTAAGGTGAAACACATCTTCAACCCCCTGCCCGATCAGGTAATTCGTCGATTTCTCACAGCGAATACCACCCGTACAAAACATCGCCACGCGCTTATTGTGAAAGCGATCCTTATTGGCTTCCCACCATGCGGGGAATTCGCCAAAACTTTTGGTTTCAGGGTCTATCGCGCCTTGAAACGTGCCAATGGCGACCTCATAATCGTTGCGTGTATCAATCACCACAACGTCGTCTTGGGTGATCAGATCATTCCAATCCTTGGGCGCAACATAGTGCCCAACCGAGGCCGTAGGATCGACGTCGGGCTGCCCCATCGTCACGATCTCTTTCTTAAGGCGCACTTTCATCCGCCCAAACGGCATCTCGGCGGCGGGGCTCTCTTTGTGCTCCAGCGTCGCGCATCCTGGAAGCGAGCGCAGATGCACCAGCAAGCGATCAACACCGGCGCGCGGTCCGGCAACCGTTCCGTTCACGCCTTCGGCGGCGATCAGAAGCGATCCTTTGATTCCCTCCTCGGCACAAAGCGCAAGTATGGGCGCGCGCAGGGCGTCGGGATCGGTGAATCGGGTGAAATGATATAAGGCGGCTACAACTGTCATGGGCGTTTAAATAAGCGCATGATGGCCCGCTCGCAAGGGCTACAGTTGACGCAGGCCAAATGGCCTCTTACCAATCCTAAAACGAAAGGTTTCCTCCATGCGCCCCGCCAATGAAGCTCTCCTTGTTATCGACGTCCAAAATGATTTCTGCCCAAAGGGTGCCTTGGCCGTCACGGATGGCGATACAATTATCCCCCTCATAAATGACATGCTTGGCCAGTATCAAACCCGCGTTTTCACCCAAGACTGGCACCCTGCGGGGCACGCGTCCTTCGCAAGCTCTCACGCTGATAAAGCCCCGTTTGAGATGATCGAAATGCCCTATGGTCCCCAAACCCTTTGGCCAGATCACTGTATCCAAGGCTCAATCGGCGCCGCGTTTCACCCCGATTTACGGACGGCCTCCGCCAACGTCATCATTCGCAAAGGCATGAACCCGTCCCTTGATAGCTATTCTGCGTTCTTTGAAAACGACCACGTCACACCAACGGGCCTTGCAGGGTATTTGTCGGCGCGCGGCATTACCTTGGTGCGCCTTGTCGGATTGGCAACGGATTATTGCGTTTTCTACTCGGCCCTCGACGCGGCGGGCCTTGGGCTAGATGTCGAAGTGGACCGCGCAGCCTGTCGCGCCATTGATTTGGACGGGTCCCTGAAAGCCGCGGAGGCGCAGATGGTAAGTAAAGGTATAAAATTGCTTTGATTTTTCTACGAAAGATAAGTGATTTTTAAACTCTAGCTGGCAGGGTGCTTGTATATTGCGCATCGGAACCCAGCGGAAATGACCTCACCGGCTAAAACACCTACAGACGAACTCATGGAATTCGAGGCCCGCTATACGCCTGAAGGTCTCTTCCTTCGCTATGGCCGCGCGCGCGTGCGCGATTTTCGAAGCCGGCAAATTGTAACCCTTGGGGGATCTATTGCCCTTGCATGGCTCGTGTCCCCGTTCTTTGGGCTGGCCATGGCGGTTTTGGTTGTGTGTGGCGAGGTGTTGGATTGCTTTTGTCTCTATCGCCTCACCAAGGCGGATTTGGTCTCAAAAGATCTTCCCCGGGCGCTCAAATTAAGCTCTGTAACGGCTTTTATTCAGGGATGTACGCTTGGACTGTGTGTCCTTGCCACGTGGTATTCTGTTTCCGACGGGTCGACTCACTATTTTGCAATGATTTTCCTGGCGAGTGCATCCATCAATGCTGGGCTTGTGTGGGAACATCACAAACGGGCGAGTAAAGCGCGGCTCTCGGTCTATGCAACCGTCGCGATTTGGTTGAGTTTTTGGGATATTTTTGGGGCTTCAGGGATCGGAAATCCAAACCTATTCGATACGCTCGCAACGGCCATGCTGGCCTATATGACGTTCCTTTATATCAATTATGCAAATTCCACCTTCAAACGGCGCCTCGTGAATAGTAGAAATATTTTTGAACAAAAGAGAAAACTTGCAGAGATGCACGCGACCCTCATTTCAAAGGAATTGCATTCTCGGAATCTCGCATTGGTGGCGCAGTCCGCCAATGACAGTGTAATCATTTCGGGCCCTGACCGCGGGATTGAATGGGTGAACCCAGCTTTTACAAGAATTACCGGATACGATCGAGAAGAAGTTTTGGGCAGGAAGGTGGCCGATCTCCTAAACGGTCCAGAAACCGATCCGAAGACGTTAAAAGCCATCGCTGATGCGCTTGACCAACACAAATCAATTCGGGTTGAAATTCTGAGCCACACGAAATCGGGAGAGATCGTTTGGGTCGATGCGAATATTACGCCGATTATTGCGGAAAACGGGACCCTCGCCAAGGTGATTTCGGTGGAGCGTGACATCACACAGGCAAAGGAACGCGAGAAAGAGTTGGCCCTCGCAAAGGTCGCAGCCGAAGATGGGGCGCGGACCAAGGCGAATTTTCTGGCAACCATGAGCCATGAAATACGGACGCCCCTAAATGGGATCATTGGCATGGCCGATTTGCTAAAACAAACGAAGCTTGAGGGCGATCAAGAAAAGTATACGGATACGATCCTCAGTTCAGGCGAAGCGCTGTTGCGGATCATCAATGATATTCTCGATCTCTCTAAACTGGATGCCGGCGGGATAAAAATCCTGATGGAGCCATTTTCCCTGTCCCGTTGTCTTACGGATTCCGTCAATCTTCTGGCGCCATTGGCGGAGGAAAAAGGCATCGGACTCAAGCTGGAACTCCTCCCCGATACACCTGATTTCTTTGTGGGGGACGTCGGGCATATCCGCCAAATCGTTATCAATCTTGTTGGCAACGCAATAAAATTCACGCCTACGGGAGAGGTGGCCGTTTGCGTCAATATTCAATCTATTGACGCTGGGAGTTTCATTGAAATCGCCATCAGGGATACGGGGATTGGGATTGCTCCAGACGCCTTATCGCGAATTTTCGAAGAGTTTTCTCAGGCCGAAGAAGACACCACGCGCAACTACGGCGGTACTGGATTGGGGCTCACAATCTCGCGCAGGTTTGCCCTTGAAATGGGCGGTGACATTGGCGTCCAATCCATCATTGGCGCAGGGTCATGTTTCATATTGTCGCTCACTCTGACCGCGCATTCCGGTTTTGAAAGCCTACCGCCTCTGGATGCCGCGCCCGTTTCAAATGTATTGGACCTCCGCGATAAGCGTATCCTCGTTGCCGAAGACAACGGGACAAATCGCTTGTTGATCCGAAAAATGCTGGAGCGGCACGCGGGTGATCTTCAGTTTGCTCAGGACGGTATTGATGCCGTGGAGCAGTATAAAAAACACAGGCCGGAATTGGTATTGATGGATGTTTCAATGCCTAAGCAGAACGGCTTGCAGGCGACACGGTGCATTCGAAAATTTGAGGAAGAAGATGGATCGCGCGCCATTATTATTGCGCTTACGGCTAATGCATTTAATAGCGACCGCGAAGAATGCCTAAATTCAGGTATGGACGGCTTCCTCACAAAACCGGTAAAAATGAAAGAATTGTTGGATTGCGTCAGCTTTCATATTGCTCAACGCTAGTTCTAGCTTTTCCAAGCTCGCCCGATGCCCTATCACAAAGGGAACTTAACGGGGACTGAGCAATGGTCGATATCGCGTCACGTGTGTACAACCACAAATGGAAGATTGACCCGATCGTTCGGTCCTTGATTGACACAGATTTTTACAAACTGCTGATGTGCCAATCGGTTTTTCGAAATGAACCCACCGCAATTGTCACGTTTTCCCTCATCAATCGCAGCAAAAATATCCGTTTGGCAGATATAATTGATGAAGGCGAATTACGCGAACAGCTCGATCATATGCGCAGCCTTTCCCTGAGCCGTGGAGAGAGCACCTGGCTGCGCGGGAATATGTTCTATGGGAAGCGGCAAATGTTTCGATCCGATTTCATGGAGTGGTTCGAAAAACTCCGACTACCCGCCTATCATCTCGAAAAAATAGACGGGCAATATGAGCTGACTTTTGAGGGGACTTGGCCAGAGGTCATGCTCTGGGAGGTCCCCGCCCTTGCCATTTTAGTGGAATTGCGCAGTCGGGCCGTCACGGCGGATATGGGCCGGTTTGAACTTCAGGTTCTATACGCCCGCGCCATGACAAAAGTCTGGGAAAAAGTCGAGCGGTTGAGACATGTTGACGGCCTCAGGATCGCAGATTTTGGAACGCGCCGTCGCCATTCCTTTATGTGGCAGGATTGGTGCGTTCAAGCCATGCAGGAAGGTCTCTCGGAAAAATTTGTTGGCACCTCGAACTGCCTGATTGCCATGCGCCGCGAAGTTGAAGCGATTGGCACCAACGCACATGAGTTGCCGATGGTTTCCTCGGCTTTGGCTCCCGATGATGCGACGTTGCGCGAGGCTCCCTACAAAGTTCTTGCCGATTGGCATGAGGAGCATGAGGGAAATCTTCGCATTATTCTGCCCGACACATACGGCACAGAGGGATTTTTGCGTGAAGCTCCAGATTGGCTCGCCAGTTGGACGGGCATTCGGATCGACAGCGGCGATCCCGCAATAGGCGCAGAAATCGCGATCAATTGGTGGAAAGAACGCGGCGAAGATCCCACGAAAAAACTGGTCATTTTCTCTGACGGTCTCGACGTTGAGAAAATCATTGAACTGCAAGCAATGTTTGCGGGTCGCGTGCGCGTATCTTTTGGTTGGGGGACACTACTGACCAATGATTTTCGCGGTTTGGTTGAAAACGATGGCCTTGCGCCTTTCTCATTGGTCTGCAAAGCAGTCAGCGCCAACGGCCATCCCACGGTCAAACTCTCTGATAACCCTGCCAAGGCGATGGGGCCCCCCGAAGAGATCGCAAGATACAAACGGGTCTTTGACGTTGGTGAGCAAACAGCCTTTAATGTCGAAGTCTGAGGCAGGCTAGTCGTCTGTATTGACGCGCCCGCGTAGGGATTTCACCTGCCCACGCTGAACTTTTCCTTCAACCCGCCGCCGTTTGCTCGCGAGGGTTGGGCGTGTTTTGACGCGGTGTTTTGGGCGTTTTAGAGCCGCAAGAATAAGCTCTTTTAGGCGCTCTCTGGCGATCTCGCGATTGCGTGCTTGGCTCCTCGTGTCCTCAACGCGAAGGATTAGCGCGCCTTCCAGTGTCCATTTTCGACCTGCAAGGCGTTTTAGTCGGGTCTTGGCGTCCGCCGGAAGGTTGGGGCTGCGAGCCGCTTCAAAGCGTAACTCAACTGCCGTGGATACCTTATTAACGTTCTGTCCCCCAGGGCCGGAACTGCGGGTGAAACTCTCTGAAAGTTCCCAGTCTGCAAGAGTTATGGCTTCGTTGATAACTAACATGTGTTAAGGATTTCCTGCTCGGCCCTTTAGAGAGTTAACATGCACGTCGTTCAACGGAAAGAGCCCTAGTGAAACTCACTAGGGCTCCCCTCGAGAAGTGGAGGTGGCTAAAAGGGCGAAACAGAGCCCTAGAGCTGGATTATATTTAGAAGGACTGCCTCCTAAACATTTCCCCGCTCGTGACCTTAGCCATCTGCTCCTGTTTCCCAATAATCATAGGCACCTCCTTTCAAGTTGTTACGATAACTAGAAGCCTGCCACATATTTAGGGATTGTCAAAATGTTTTACGCTACATTTGGATGAAGTTTTGTAACAATGACCCGAAATGGCACCAAAGCGATTAATGCGAGGGCGAGTTTTACCGCCCAATCGGCGCAGGCCAACGACACCCACAAAGGCGCCGCCGCCCCAAATCCAAGGAAGGGGATGCTCTCCCATGCCCAACTGATCGCGGCATCAGATTCGGCGCCAAAAATCGTAATACTCGCTGCAAAAGCAATGGTGAAAAACAGTGCGGTATCCACCACGGATCCGACGAAGGTTGAAGCGAGGGGCGCTTTCCACCATTTCCCATCCCGAAGGCGATTGAAAATAGAGATGTCCAATAACTGGGCGACAAGAAAGGCAACCGCGGAGGCAACAGCAATTCTGAGGGCAACGAGGGGGCCGTATTCGCCGATGATTTGGGTTCCGATAAGCGAGCAAATAATGCCAACGAAGAAGCCCACGAGGACAACACGCCGTGCGGCGGAAACACCATAAACGCGGTTCATGATATCCGTCACAAGGAACGCAAGAGGATAGGTAAGGGCGCCCCACGTGAGCCAGTCGCCCAGCAAAAATTGCACTAGAATGTTACTGGTCACAACAATGGCAGCCATGGCGAGGACGCCAGGAAGAATTTTCTTCATGTTTTGATTCCGTTTTTTCAAGGTAGCGGAGACTCGGCCCCACACCTTGCGGGACGGTAGGCGTTTAACCAACGGAACCACAACTTGCAAGCTATTCCGTCAACGAATACTCGACAATTTCGCTGCGCAGAAAGAACTTGAAATTGTTGTCTGCGATCATGGTCAGGCGGGTATTTCCCAAAGCGTCGCGCCAAACGGACAAGCCTTCGAGGTTTCCGTGTTGCCCGAACGTGCTTTCCAAAATGACGTCTTCTTGTCCAAAATCATTCCCAACTATATCAAATCGACGGACACGGGATTGGAAACCCGCGAGCACGCTGAAGTTTCTTTCCAGCAAATAGAATTTTCCATCAGGCCCAAATTCAGCGTCCACAGGCAGGTATTTCCCACGCCTTTCTATGGTGTCGAATAATTTCCATTCGCCGTTGAAATAGCGAAAGACCGAATGCGGGTTTGTGTGTTTGGAAACCCCTTCTGCGAGGGTGAACAGCGCGCCGTTAGGGGCAACAGCCAGTGCCTCAAGCGCGCCGTTTTTTGGCAATTTCATAAAGCTTGGGGGCACGGGAATGTCGACGGCTTTACTCAACGTATTGCGATAGGACAACACGCGGGCTGGGCCCTCAAACGAAACAAAAATTTGCCCGTCTTTTCGCACGGACAACCCTTCGGAGTCATTTTCGGGCTTGAGAACGGGAAGCCCCTCCGTACTCAATAGGGGGGTGGATCGTTCGAGGACAACCTTTCGTATGACGTTGTTTTCGCGCAATAAATGACCAGAGAAGAAAGTACCGTGGTCCGTAATTGTCAAGAATTTGTCGCCAGATGTATCCAGCGAAAGTCCCGAAAAACCACCATTCTCAGGGCTGGTTTGCGGTATCAGAATAGAGCCGACATATCGGGCTTTTGACGTGATGCTGGTTGCTAAACCTTGAGAAAAAAGGCCGATTAAGGCCAAAACCGCTATTGCGACGACAAAACTTGAGCGCATTGGTTGGGAAGGTCCGATAAAATGAGTTCACGACGTTTTTTAGGAGGCGGAGCGTTTGGATCGCGGGGCTTTGGCGCGGGTGGATTTAGAATATCGGCAACCCATTTTTCGGCGTCCGCACAGCCATCACCCTTCGGAGGGGGCGCTTGATCGACGCAGTTTTTCTCGCCTTTGGGACAGGCAAGGCGCACGTGGAAATGATAGTGGTGACCGTACCACGGGCGAATTTTTCGCAACCAATCGCGATTGCCTTTTTCATCCCTACACATTTGGACTTTGGCACCGGGAAATACAAAGATCCGCGCAACGCTTTTGTCTTTTGCAGCGGCTTTCAGGATATTATGGTGCGCCGCCGTCCAGCCAGAATTCACATAAGCGCCTTTACTTTTCTGCATCGAGATCGACGAAAGGTTCTCTCGATCTTTGCGAGACAAATTCAAGTTCGTGGCCGGCAGCATCCAGATATCTGCATCCAAGCCCAGCTGATGACTGCGGTGACCAGACGTCATTGGCCCCCCACGCGGCTGAGACATATCGCCAACATAAAGGCCATTCCAACCGCTTTGTTGCGCAGCCGTTTTCGACAGGCGTTCAATAAACTCAATTGTATCGGAGTGCGCCCAATTGCGATTCCGCGACAGGCGCATTGCTTGCCACGTCGGGCCGGTTTCGGGCAGTTGCTGCGCGCCTGCAATGCATCCTTTTGAGTATCCACCAAAGGACATGGACTGATGATTTGTACCCGTTTTCTTGGCCCCAAAGAGGGAGCGCGCTTCGGGTTCGGCCGCCATACTCGGCGCAGAAGCGAGGGCGAGGATAACAGTCAATATGCCGCGCAATTTCATGCGGTTTGATCTCCTTGGGGTTTCACCCAGACTAACAGGACGAGGCCGATAATGAATAGCGCAATTAAGGGCGTTATCCCTATCCGCGCGTTTCCGCTTATGTCCGAGGTCAATGCCACCAATGCGGGCGCAAGGAAAGAGGTGGCTTTGCCCGACAGCGCATAAAGGCCAAAAGCTTCGGTTGCGTGCAACGGGTTTGCATGGCGGACCATCATGGTGCGCGAACTCGCTTGCAACACGCCGCCCATGCCGCCAATGAGGCCGCCGCAAATGAAGAAAATAATGTCAGGTGCGCTGGAACCCTGCGAAAATTGGATGCCGAACAGGCTCTCGCGTGTCATCGAAACCACAACAATACAAACGCCAATCAGGACGAGGATCGCCACCTTTAGAATTGGTTTCGGCCCCGTCCTTTGATCGATATGCCCGCCGAAATACGCGAAAATCGCCGCCGTGATGGCCCCCACAATTCCGAATATCCCGATCTGAATGATTGACCAATCCAGCACCGCTTTCGCATAGAGCGCCCCAAAGCCATAAAGCCCGTTCAGCGCGTCGCGATAAAACAGACTGCTGGTGAGAAAGGCAAAAAGGCTACTGCGTTGGGGCAAGGATTTAATGGTTTTCCACAGGGACCCAAGAGCGGTTTTTACGCCGCCCTCTGTTGCATTTTCGCGGGGTGTTTCACGTACCCAAAGGAAAAACGGGATCATCCCGATGATAAACCAAAGGGCGGTAAAAGGGCCGACAAACCGAGTGCCTTCACGCGCTCCGCTCTCAAGTCCGAACAGAGGTGAAATGCCCAAAAGAGTCACCCCCGTCGCATTCTCGGCAAAGAACAAAAGCATGATAAAAAGCGATATTACCCCGCCCCAATACCCAAGCGCAAACCCCGATCCAGAGATACGTCCGATGTCCTCGGGGGGCGCGAGGGTTGGCAGGATTGAATTGGTGAAAATCGTGGTGAACTCCGCCCCGATAAGGCCAATACCAAAAAACATCAGGACAATCGCGATGTTGAAATTGCCAGGATCGGCGAACCATAAGCCTCCAGCCCCCAAAACATACAGCACCGAAAACGTTTTAATCCAGAGCGTTCGCCGCCCCGAACTATCGGCAAACGCGCCCAAAACGGGGGCAGAAAAAGCGATAATAAGGCCGGTGATCGAAAGCCCGTATCCCCAATAGGCCTGCGCTTGGGCTTTTGCGGCATCGGGCGTCATGCCCGAAGTCATCAGCGAGTTAGCGACGATTTCCGCAAAATAAGGTCCGAAAATAAAGGTCAAAAGCAACGTATGATAAGGTTGGCTAGCCCAATCAAACATCATCCATCCCCAGATGCGTTTCTTCGCGGAAACCTCTGTCATGCCTATTCCTCTACGTCTTTTTCAAACAACTGAATAGAGAAGTGGCTCTTTGCGCAAGGTTTTAGAGGGCGTCCTGCATTGGTGGCCACGGGCGTTGACCTTCGGCACCCACCCAAGCGGCGACCCATTCTGGCATCGCGGGAGCAGCCGTTTCCACACCCATCGCCGTCATAACGCGATCTGTCGCAACAATCCCGTTGCGATCCGTTATCGCCATTCTGAACAGCGCATGGCTCGTACATTCGCCCTTATACCACATCGATTGCTCCAGAAAGATGAACCGCGCATCCCACGTTACAAGGCGACTGTGCATTTCGAGGCGGTCAAATGCGCGCACGCGGCGTCGGTAACGAACGCTCGATCCTGCTACCGTTAGACCCCATTTCTGCGCCTTCAGCGTTTTCATAACGCCAGTACGTGTGGCCAATGGAATACGCCCAAGGTCATAAATCGAAAGGGTGCGACCATTGTTAAGCTCGAACCAAAAATCCAGATCCCAAGGCCAGCAGATGTGGTGCGAGACATGCGTTTCCCCAAGTTCGAGCGCAGGGGCATTTCGGAACTTAACGACTTCTTTGCCCATTCGGAAAAACGGATACATTGGGAACTCCTTTTTGCATTGGCTTGGCGCGTAACTGACCTATCGTCAATACCTACGTCGCGGCAAATCCACCTAAACTCTTGTCAGCGCGCGCTACGACCTTTACTTGAGGGAAACAAAGCAAAAAGGTTCGGTTCATGTCTTCACTCTATCAAATTCTAAATCTGCTCATCAGTGTCGCGTGGTACATCATGATTGCGCACATCATCATGAGTTGGCTGATTAACTTTCAGGTTCTGAATTTGCGCCAACCGCTTGTCGCGCAACTTTGGTTTGGGTTGAACAAATTACTTGAGCCGATTTACAGTCGAATTCGCCGTTTTCTGCCCGAAATGGGGGGGCTTGATCTCGCGCCGCTGGTTACCTTTCTCGCGCTGATCATCGTCCGCATTCTTCTTCAAAATAACGCAGCGCTTTTCTTCTAGGATCGCTTGCCCTTGCGCACAGCCTGTGGGATTGTGGTGACAACCAAAAAAGCAGCACCACAGGCCATGACCACCGCGCAATCGCTCCTCTCTTCTGTCTTCGGGTTTGATGAATTTCGACCCGGCCAAGAGGAGATCGTTGATGCCGTTACCAACGGCAAAAACACTCTCGCGATCATGCCAACTGGGGGCGGAAAATCGCTGTGTTTCCAACTTCCCGCATTGGTGCGTAGCGGTGTAACGGTTGTTATTTCCCCGCTGATCGCCCTTATGCGCGATCAAGTGCGTGCTCTCAAAGAGGCGGGGGTCGAAGCCGGAGCCTTAACCTCTGGAAACACCGAAGAAGAAACCGCACTGGTGTTTGAAGCACTGGATGCAGGCCGTTTAAAGCTACTCTATTTGGCGCCCGAACGGCTTGCGAACGGCGGCACGATGAACATGTTGCGCCGGATCGGAGTCAGTCTCATTGCCGTTGACGAGGCCCATTGTGTTTCGGCTTGGGGTCATGATTTCCGTCCCGACTACCTCAAAATCGGCGAGTTGCGGGAGCTTCTTGACGTGCCCCTCGCGGCCTTCACGGCAACTGCCGATCAAGAAACCCGCGATGAAATTGTCGAGCGCCTCTTTAATAATGTGCAGCCAGAAACCTTCCTGCATGGGTTTGATAGGCCCAATATCCACCTTAAATTCGAAGCAAAAGACGGCCCGCGCGGGCAAATTCTGGCCTTCGCCGCTGCCCGCAAGGGCCAACCTGGGATCGTATATTGCGCCAGCCGTGCGAAAACCGAGGCCCTCGCCAAAGCCTTGCGCGATGCTGGCCACCACGCATTACATTACCATGGTGGCATGCAAGCCGATGATCGCCGCATTGTGGAAAGCCGGTTCCAACGCGAAGACGGTTTGATCGTCACCGCGACCGTGGCCTTTGGCATGGGCATCGATAAACCCGATATTCGATGGGTCGCCCACGCAGATTTGCCCAAATCCATCGAAACGTATTATCAAGAAATCGGCCGTGCGGGTCGTGACGGGGCCCCAGCGGAAACCCTGACGTTGTTCGGGGCCGAAGATGTCCGCCTACGCAGAACCCAAATTGATGAAGGGCTCGCCCCACCTGATCGGCGGATGGCGGACCATGCACGCCTGAATGCGCTACTGGGTTTGGCCGAAGCGCTGCGGTGTCGTCGCCAAAACCTGCTGTCCTATTTTGACGAAGACAGCCCGCCTTGCGGAAATTGCGACCTATGTGAAACGCCTGCGGATATTTTTGACGGCACCATCGCGGTGCGAAAAGCCCTCTCCGCGATTTTGCGCACGAACGAGTATTTCGGCGCGGGCCACCTCATCGACATTCTGATCGGAAATGTGTCGCCAAAAGTCCGCGAACGCGGCCACGACGCTTTGCCAACTTTTGGCGTTGGAAAAGAGTTCAATAAGCGCGAGTGGCAAGCGATTTTCCGGCAAATGATGGGGCATGATTTGGTGCGCCCTGACGCCGAGCGATACGGCGCCCTTCGGATGACCCAAGCGGCGCGCCCCCTATTGCGCGACGAAACGACGATTGAGTTGCGGCGCGATCTGATCAAAAAGGCATCCGAAACGCGGACGCCTGCGATCAAACGCATGGTTTCCGATGAGGATGAACCGCTCCTCAGCGCGCTAAAAGCCAAACGCCGCGCCCTCGCCGAAACGGCGCGCGTACCCGCCTATGTTGTTTTTAACGACAAAACGCTTATCGAAATGGCGGAAACGCGCCCGAAAAATCTCGACGATATGGCGCGTATTGGCGGCGTCGGTGCGAAAAAGCTCGAAACCTACGGCGCTGTTTTTCTGGAGGTCATCGTTGGGGCGGCATCCGAAAATATGCACCCCTTGCGCCGAAAAATAGCGGGCAGGGCCTCGGGCGATGTTTTTGACAAGCTTGCCGAAACACAGGTTCGACTGGCGCGCGGCGAGTCTGGATTGGATAAATACCTAAGTTGCAGCACGTCCACGCTGCGCCATATAGCTGAGCGAAAACCGGCGTCGTTGGATAATTTGGAACGTGTGTCCGGTATGGGGGCGGTAAAAGCTGAGCGCTTTGGCCCTGCGTTTCTTGAAGTTTTGAAAGAAGATTGAAAAATGCTAACCGTAATCTCCCCCGCAAAACGTTTGAATTTTGATCCCATTGATGGCCCCGTGTCCTTTCCGAAGTTTCAGGAGGATGCTACCTCGCTCGCGGCCACCGCGAGTCGCCTTTCCGTCAAAAAGCTTCAAGAACTAATGTCTATTAGTTCAGATCTCGCCAAACTCAACGCGCAAAGGTTTCGCGATTTTGAATCGGAATCAACATTGGAAAACGCTAAACAAGCGGCCTACGCCTTTGCGGGTGACACCTATTTGGGTCTCGAAGCTTCGAGCCTAGATGCCGACGAGATGGATTTCGCACGCGGGCATTTGCGGATTTTGTCGGGCCTGTATGGCGTGCTGGCACCTCACGACCTCATTCAACCCTATCGTTTGGAAATGGGCAGCCGATTAAAAACGCGCCAAGGAAAAACGCTGTACGCATATTGGGGAAACCGAATTGCTAAGGCCCTCAATGATGCTGCCCAGGCCAGTGGCAGCGATATCCTCGTAAATTGCGCGTCCAAGGAGTATTTCACAGCCGTTGATCTATCGGTGCTTACCTTGAAAATCGTGACCCCTCAGTTTCTGGAAGATCGTCCTGGCGGGCCGAAAATAATTAGTTTTAGCGCCAAGAAAGCACGCGGGGCGATGGCAAGATTTGTTATTCAAAACCGTATTGAAGATCCCCAAGGCCTTCGCGATTTTGAAAGTGGCGGTTTTTTGTTTGCTCCTGAGCGCTCGACCCCTGAGCAACCCGTGTTTATCAAGCCAATGGCGTAGCTTCCAACGCTTCGGTTGGTAGTTGAATTGGCAAAGCACCATGAGGGAGGTGTTTCTCTATTTTTTCGAAAATAATGGCTTTTCGAAGGGGTTTGGTGGAATATTCATCCAAGCCAGCTTTTAAAATTTCGTCCTTATCTTCGGGCATAGCATGGGCCGTGAGCGCGATGATGGGCGTGTGCTTTAATCCATCTTGAGTTTCGATTTTCCGGATTGATCGTGTGGCTTCCTTGCCGTCAACTTCTGGCATGGAAATGTCCATAAAAATAACGTCGGGCCGAAAACTCTGGAACAATTCAATGGCCTCACGGCCGTTGTTCGCAAACTTGAGGTCGATATCGAGATTTTTAACCATCTTTCGAAAAACCAATTGATTGGTTTTATTGTCCTCTGCAGTAAGCACGCGCATTCTGCGAGGCGACCCGTCAATGACCTCATCTTCAGGGGGGGTAGGATTGGGCGCAACAATG
This sequence comes from Falsihalocynthiibacter sp. S25ZX9, assembly GCF_041205405.1. Lineage (NCBI taxonomy): Bacteria > Pseudomonadati > Pseudomonadota > Alphaproteobacteria > Rhodobacterales > Roseobacteraceae > Falsihalocynthiibacter > Falsihalocynthiibacter sp. S25ZX9. Next base: position 130,644 of record NZ_JBGFCD010000009.1, on the reverse strand, counting down.
TCTGTCTGAGCGGCAGTCGAGGAATCGGTTGGCAGGGCAGGTATGGTTGGCGCCGGATCGGATACTATGGTGGAAATACGTCGCAGAGCGCTATGGAGGTCGCACTTGCGAATGGGGTGTTGCAGGCATTGAGCCGTTTTCGCGTTAGCGGGAAGCACCGTTTTTCCAGAAGCAACCAAAAGGATCGGTTTGTTCGCCCCTGCCTCAGTGATTTTTTCAATAATTTCAGACGCCCCTAATCCATGAAAACTCACACCGACGACAAAAAAATCAGCAGCGTTTTCCGCCAGAGCCAGTGAGAGCGAGGGAGGTGCGATGGTTTCAATTCCCATAGGATTCAACTGTGTGGCAATGATATGGGCAAGTTCCGATTGGTCTTCGAACACATACGCAGTCGATAGATTCTCGAAGTGTTCAGCGCTAATATGGGCGGGCCCTGTAGTCGTCTGTAGTTGAAGTCTGAAGCTGAAACATGACCCAACGCGATATTGCGACGTCACCCAGATTTTGCCGCCCATCAACTCAACCAGTTGTTTGGAAATTGCGAGGCCCAGTCCGGTGCCCTCAAACTTCCTGTTCCGGTCATCCTCAACTTGGTTGAATTCCCCAAAAATGTAGTCGACCATATCTTCCGGAATGCCAATGCCCGTATCCGTAATCGAGACTTGGATATTAGCCACGTTTCGTTGCTCGGAAGGCAACTCTAAAACTTGCACAAGGACGTGGCCTTTGGGGGTAAACTTGACGGCGTTTCCTATTAAATTGGTTAATATCTGGCGAATACGTCCTGGGTCCCCCAAATAGTTCGAAGGCAAGTGCGGAGCATAATCGATAATGAGGTCGATACCCTTGTCATGGGCCGACGGTTGCAAAAGCATGAGTATTTCATGGAGATTCTTCTCTAGATCAAATGGTTCTGGCTGAAGGATTAGTTTTTCCGCTTCGATCTTGGAGTAGTCAAGAATGTCATTAATAATGACAAGGAGCGCTTCTCCCGAGTGTTTGATGGTATCAATATACAGCTTTTGCTCGTCGTTCAGCGGGGTGTCCGAAAGGATGTCGGCCATGCCTACGACACCGTTCATGGGCGTGCGGATTTCGTGGCTCATATTGGCCAAAAAGGCAGATTTTGCTCGATTGGCGGCCTCGGCCTTGGTGCGTTCTTCTTTCAACTCCGCTTCATACCGAATTGTTTCGGTAATATTGATCGCCAAAGACACGGTATCGCCGGCGTCGGCCCGCCGATCGATGAGCTTGATAAACTGGTTGTTCCACATTTTAAGGGTACGAGGTTCAATCTCGGGGGATTGCCATCGATCGAGCATAGACTCCCGCCACTCGGCGCGCGTCTCGCCCTCGGTATCAACAATGCCTTCATCGCTAAAAAACTCAAGGATTTGGGAATAGTTGATCCCCGTTCGCACATCTTCAAGTTCGTCGAAAATGGCCAAATACGCGCGATTAGCAGAAATTAGGTTGCTGTCTTTGTCAAAAACGGCAAACCCGTCCGGAATGGTTTCAATGGAATCCCAAAGACGGCGTTCCGCAATTTGAACTTTGGTTTCCGCATTCCGAAGGTCAGATAATACTTGGTGCTTTTCGTTTTTTAGCGTTGCAGCAGCGCTTCGAACATCCTTCACTTCTTTGCGTTTTTCGACAATTTGATTGGATAGCGCGCGGGCATGATCCCCCAGCCGCGAATTCGCGTTGAACAACTCCGATTGTTTTTGCTCTAGCAATCGCTCCGCCGCAAGACGTGCGCGCCGTTCTTGAGCTAGCTTGTTGGCGATGTTCATTCCAAAATTATGCCCCGAAGAATGCTTAAGAAAGCGAGTTTGGGCGATTCTGGTAAAAAGATTCTTAAGGACATCTAAATTCGCCTGATAAAAGGCAGTTGGTGGATTTTTAACAAAATTTGTGCAAGGCTTCGAACGATTCATTTTGAGGGTTTTCCATGCGCATTATTTTTGCCGTTTTCGCTTTTCTCTTGCTCCTGCCAATCAGCGTCGCCGCGAAGGATGGCATGCCGGACCGGCGGTTCTCGATTTCCCGTGATTTGGATTTTTACGGCGCTGATTTACAGTCCATTTTTGATACAACTTTCGAGGTTTGCCAGCGCACCTGTCTGGCCGATACTCAGTGCAAAGCCTTTACCTTCAATAAGCGCTCTAATGCCTGTTTCACCAAGAAAAGTGTCGAAGATACAGTCGCTTATGAAGGGGCGCTTTCGGGCCGTGTCTGGGACAATGACCCTCGATTGGTTGCTTCTGCTGAACAGCGATTGACTGAAATACCCTTCGTCGGCCAACCGCTACGCGATGGGGCTTATACGTTGGCGGCAAACCTTGGTCAGTATCACTATAGTGGCGAATGGGGTGCCGAAGACCTGTTGAATTCCGCCAGTGATCGTGAGGCCAATGGCGATCTGATGAATGCTCTGCATTTTGTTGGCGGCGCACTCTCCCTAACGGATTCGTCGGATTTATGGGTTGAATATGCGCGTCTTGCATTGGCCGTGAAGTTTGAGAACAGCGCCACACAAAACACCTATCGCCAACGCGCGATGTGGGCCGCGATAAACGGATATATTCGCGCAGTTAACAATCCTCAAAAATCCAACGCGCTTTTCCAACTCGCGCTCGCGTATGAAGCTAATGACCTTGGTCGCCAGATGATTCCCGCCCTCAACAAAGTCGCAGAAATCGCGCCACGGGCCGATGCGGATGCCCTCCTAGAAAGCGCCATTGCCAAATACGGATTCCGCATTACGGGCAACGAAATCGAGAGCGATTTGGCCGCTCCGCGCATCTGTGCAACCTTCTCCGAAAATCTGGTTGCCGCTGGGGTTGATTATACATCCTACATGCAGTTTCCAAGTGCCTCGCTTGCCGTAGAAGTCGAGAATGATCGCCTCTGTATTTCGGGTCTATCCCACGGCGAACGCGCCAAATTCACCTTCCGCCAAGGGCTACCTGCTGCCAGTGGCGAGACCCTCGCAAAAGACGTCGAAATCACCGGATATGTCCGCGATAGAACCCCCAGCGTCAGCTTCCCAAGCCGCGCTTATGTTCTTCCCAAAACCCCCAATGCCGCCCTGCCGATTGAATCGGTTAACGCGAGCGAAATCGACCTAACCCTGCGCCGCGTTTCGGACCGCAATTTGTTGCGCGCCATTCAGGACAACTACTTCGGTCGCCCCATGTCCACATGGACCGAGCAAACCTTCGCCAGTGAAATTGCCGAAGATATCTGGACGGGCACGGCGACCCTCACTCAAGACCTTAACCAAGACGTCACCACGCGCCTGCCGCTTGATGAAGCACTTGCGGGGCAGCCTGCGGGAATCTATGCGCTCAAAGCCAGCATTCCGGGCACCGACCCCTATGATAATCCGCCCGCAACCCAGTGGTTTGTGCTCTCTGATCTTGGGGTCGCTACAGCGAGTGGCATTGATGGGCTGCATGTATTTGTGCGCAGCCTTGCGAGTGCCGACGTAAAGTCCGGCGTGACGGTCACCTTGCTTTCTGAGGCGAACTCCGTGCTGGCCGAGGGGCTAACCGATGCAAAGGGTTATGTTCATTTTGATGCGGGGCTCACTTTGGGCACTGGCGGCCGCGCGCCCGCGCTTGTGACGGTCACGGATGGCGAAACCGATATCGCCTTTCTCTCGCTCAAGGACGCCGAGTTTGATCTCTCGGATCGCGGTGTTGAGGGGCGGCCTCCCGCGCCTCCGATTGACGTTTTCATGACCACGGATCGCGGTGCGTATCGTGCGGGCGAGACGGTAAATGTGACCGCTCTTTTGCGCGACCAAGCGTCCCAAGCGCTGCAGAATGTGCCTGTAACTGCCATTCTTCGCCGCCCCGATGGGGTTGAATATACGCGGCAAGTTTCCACCTCCTCTGAGATGGGCGGTCACGTGCTTTCGCTGCCAATTGCCGCCACGGCGCCGCGTGGGAAATGGACGCTTGCCTTATATGCCGACCCTGAAGTCGCAGCTCTCGCAACCCAAACTTTCCTTGTTGAAGATTTCCTCCCCGAACGTATTGATTTCACGTGGGACTTTGCCGACACCCCTCTGCGCCCGGGACAGGATATGTCCGTGGCTTTTGATGTGAAATACCTCTTTGGTGCCCCCGCCGAGGGGATGGGGGTATCTGGTTCCGTGTCCTTGCGCGCATCTGAAGGCCTAAGCGCCTATCCTAGGTATCAATTCGGCCGCTACGACGAGAGTTTCTATGCCGAGCGCAACTATTTTGACGGCGGCGATACCGACGCCCAAGGGCTGGCAAACGCTGTGCTCACACTCCCCGAAAGCGATGGTGCAAATCGCCCTCTGAGCGCTGATTTCACCTTTTCGGTCACCGAAGGGTCGGGTCGTCCTGTTGAGCGCCGCGAAACCCGCGATCTTGATCTTGCGGGGTCTGTCATCGGAATCAAACCCCAGTTTGACGATGTGGTCGCCGAGGGTACAGCTGCCGAGTTCCTCATCCTACCTTTGGACAAGACCCAAACCCCCGTTGCGATGGATTTGGTCTATGCGGTCAATCGCGTGGAAACCACCTATCAATGGTACCAACAATACGGCAATTGGGACTATGAACCGATCACCCGCCGCACCCGCGTTGATAGCGGTTCCCTCGCCTTTACGGGCGATCCAATCACCGTAAGCACCCCTGTTGAGTGGGGCCATTATGAACTGGTCGTGGAGCGCGCAGGCGGTGAAGCCCTCTCAAGTTCGCTGGACTTCTACGCCGGTTGGTATGTCGCCGCCGATGTGACCACCACGCCCGACGTGCTCGACGTTTCCTTGGACAAAGCGAGCTATGTTCCTGGCGAGACTGCGACCCTGCGTTTTGTGCCGCGATATGCCGGCAGGGCCCTGATCACGGTCATGTCGAACCACCTGATTGATATGCAAATGATCGACGTGGTTGAGGGCGAAAACACCATCTCCCTCCCCGTCACCGAGGCTTGGGGCGGCGGCGCATATGTCACCGCCACGGTCATCCGGCCCATGGATACGGCGACCAAACATAATCCCGCCCGCGCACTCGGTCTGTCCTATGCGCCCGTCGATCCGGGGGCGCGTGTTTTGACCGCAACTTTCCTCACGCCTGAGGAGGTCGCCCCGCGCGGCCCGCTCGATGTTTCCCTCAAAGTCGACGGAATAGAGCCACATGAAGACACTTACGTCACCATTGCTGCCGTCGATGTTGGCATTCTCAATCTCACAGGATTTGATGCCCCCGATGTGTCTGGTCACTACTTTGGTCAGCGCCGCCTCGGCGTCGGTCTGCGCGATATTTACGGCCGTCTTTTGGATGGCATGAACGGCGCGATGGGCGAAGTACGCTCGGGTGGCGACGCGGCCCAAAGCGGAAGTTTTGACGCACCACCCCCCACCGAAGAACTGGTCGCGTATTTCTCTGGTCCGCTCAAAGTTGCCGCCGATGGCACCGTCCAAACCACCTTCGATCTTCCCTCCTTCAACGGCACCGTCCGCTTGATGGCCGTGGTCTGGTCGGATACCGCCGTTGGCGAAGCACAGGCCGATATCCTCGTGCGCGATCCCATCGTTGTCACGGCTTCTGTACCGCGCTTTATGGCCCCCAACGACACTTCGCGCCTATTGCTCGAAATCGTGCATGCAAAAGGCCCCGCAGGTCACATGGACATCGCGGTTTCCTCCGCGGGTCTTGATCTCGACATCACCGCTTTGGTCACAGGGTTCGAGTTGGCCGAGAAAGGCACAGCGCGCCTGACGGTTCCCATTCGTGCCACGCATACGGGCCTTCAGGAAATCGCAATTACCCTGATCACGCCTGACGGAAAAATCTTGGAAAAAACCCTAACGCTCCCCGTGCAAAACAACGATCCCGCCGTGATGCGCACCAGCCGTTTTGACCTCGCGAACGACAAAAGCCTGCTCTTTAACAAAGACGTTTTCGCAGGCCTCCTTCCGGGAACGGGCGAAGCCACTTTGGCAATAGGCACCCTCGCACAGTTTGATGCCCCCGGCCTTCTGTCCGCGCTGGATCGATACCCCTATGGCTGCACCGAGCAAGTCACCTCCCGCGCGATGCCGTTGCTCTATCTAAGCTCCGTTGCCGAGGCGATGGACCTCGATACCCCCGAGGGCCTCAACCTGCGGATCGATCAGGCCATAATCGAGGTTTTGGCCAATCAATCTTCCAGCGGAGCCTTCGGTCTGTGGCGTCCGGAATCAGGCTCTCTTTGGCTTGATGCCTATGTGAGCGATTTCCTGTCGCGCGCACGCGTCACGGGGCATGACGTGCCCGATCTCGCTCTGCGCTCTGCCTTGGACAACCTGCGCAACCAAGTGAACTACAACGCCGATTTTGACTCTGGTGGCGAGGGTCTTGCCTACGCGCTCCTCGTTCTTGCCCGCGAAGGGGCGGCGGCGATGGGCGATTTGCGCTACTATGCCGATGTAAAAGGCGACGCTTTCGCAACGCCCCTTGCCCAAGCCCAAATAGGCGCGGCGCTGGCCAGCTATGGCGATCAAACCCGCGCGGATCGGATGTTTAAGAAAGCCGCCGTGTCCTTGTCGCGGATGGAATCCGACCGTGATCGTCAGTATTGGCGCGCCGATTTCGGCACGAACCTGCGCGATACTGCCGCCGTCATCACCCTTGCCGTGGAATCCGGTTCCACCGCGCTGGATATCGACGCCCTCACGCAATTGGTCACTCAAAACGGCGAAACCACGCGCTCTACCCAAGAAAATATGTGGACGCTCATGGCCGCGAATGCCCTGCTTGAGGATCCCTCCGTCGCAGGCTTTACGGTGGATGGCGTCCCCGCAACTGGGCCATTGGTACGCGTGCTTGACGCCCAAACCAATGCGGGACAATCGCTCGATATTCGCAACCAATCAGGCAAATCCCAGCAAGTCACCGTCACCACCTATGGCGTCCCAGAAGTGCCCGAACCCGCGCGCGGCAACGGCATGAGCATCACCCGCAGCTATTTCACCATGGATGGCGAAGCCGTCACTTTGGACAGCGTTAGTGCCGGAACGCGGCTGGTCACCGTCCTTGAAATTACCCCCTTCCGCAATCTCGAGGCCCGCCTGATGGTCGCCGATCCCCTCCCTGCGGGCTTTGAAATCGACAACCCATCCTTGCTGCAAGCGGGCGATATCAAATCTCTCGAATGGCTCGATTTGGATATCTACGTCGAAAACGCCGAATACCGTCAGGATCGCTTCCTCGCCGCCGTAAATCATCGGTCCGACAAAGCGTTCAATCTGGCCTATATCGTACGTGCGGTTTCTCCCGGCGACTATCATCACCCCGCCGCCAGTGTTGAAGATATGTACCGGCCTCAATTCCGCGCCCATACCGATTCTGGCCGCGTTTCTGTCGTGGAATGATACTCAGACACATCACATGGCGGGGGCTCGTTTTCCTCGCTGTGTTCCTCCTCATGCTGGCAACTTTGCGCGACCGGTTCGACCAATGGGTGCGCGACACAGAGCTGCCCCCGATCGTTCAGGAAACCTCGGTCGAAGTGCGGGATCGCAGCGGCGCACTGCTGCGGGCCTATACCACCTCTGGCGGGTACTGGCGCCTCGCGACAACCTTGGATCACGTCGATCCACGTTATGTCGACATGTTGATTGCCTTCGAAGATAAACGCTTTTTCACCCACAATGGGGTCGATTTGCGCGCCATGAGTCGTGCCGCCAGCCAAGCTATTTGGAACGGTCACATCATCTCTGGCGCGTCCACTCTTACCATGCAAGTCGCGCGTCTGCTTGAGGGCGGAAGCACGGGGAGTTGGCAAGGGAAAATCCGCCAAATCCGACTGGCCTTGGCGCTCGAGCGCACCCTCACCAAAGACGAAATCCTCACGCTCTATCTCAACCGTGCGCCGTTTGGCGGCAATATCGAAGGGGTACGCGCCGCGTCTCGCGCCTATTTCGCTAAGTCCGCCCGACGCCTGACCGCCGCCGAGGCCGCGCTGCTCGTGGCGCTCCCCCAATCGCCAGAAGGGCGTCGCCCTGACCTGAATTCCGAAAATGCGCATCTTGCCCGTGACCGCATTCTAGACCGCCTCGCGTTGGCAAATGTACTGCCCCCCGACGAGATTGTTGCCGCTAAAACAGAGCCTATCCCAAGGAATAGACGCGAATTTCCCCGTCTCGCGCCGCATCTCTCGGACCGCGCAATCGGTCAAGCTCCGCTGCGCAGCGAGCACTATCTTACGGTTGATGCGCGGCTTCAGGAATCCCTTGAGGCCCTCGCCATTACCGCCCTCAGAAACCAAAACGAGTCGATGCAGGTCGCAATTCTTCTCGCCGATCACACAACGGGCGAAATCCTCGCAAGTGTCGGATCGGCGGGGTACAAAAACACGCGTCGCCGTGGGTTTGTCGATATGACCAACGCCGTGCGCTCCCCCGGTTCAACCCTTAAGCCGCTCATCTATGGCCTCGCGTTTGACCAAGGGCTCGCGCATCCCGAGACCCTGATCCAAGACCGCCCCACTGCTTTTGGCTCCTACGTGCCGCAAAATTTCGACGGTCAGTTTCGCGGCCTTTTACCGGTGCGAAAAGCGCTCCAACTCTCGCTCAATATCCCCGTGGTTTCCCTCACCCAAGCGCTTGGCCCCGCACGCCTCGTTGCGGCTCTAAAACAGGCCGGCGTGACCCCCATCATTCCCGGTGGCAAGGCGGGCCTTGCGGTCGCTTTGGGCGGGGTTGGGGTCACATTAACCGATCTTGTCACCCTCTATGGCGGCCTCGCCGAAGGCGGCCAAACGCGCCCGCTTTATTGGCGCCAAGAAGACGAACCCATCCGCACAGGACGCCGTTTTCTGGCCCCGATTCCCGCGTGGTACGTCAACGATATCCTCGCAGGAGTCGCCCCGCCCAAAAACGCTCCCAAGGGTCGGATCGCCTATAAAACCGGCACGAGTTATGGCCACCGCGATGCATGGGCGATTGGCTTTGACGGTAAATACGTGGCGGGGGTCTGGATGGGCCGCGCCGATGGGACGTCCTTACCCGGCATTTTTGGCGGCGAACTCGCAGCGCCGATTTTGTTCGAAGCCTTCGCCCGCCTTAATCAACCAACCTATCCCCTTGCCCCGCCACCCGCCGCCGCCCTCACGGTGGCAAACGCCGACCTCCCTCAGCCCCTAAAAGAATTCCGCCCCCGCGACGCCGCCTTTAGCGCACCAATGGGCGGGCCGGAATTGGCCTTCCCCCCCGATGGGGCAATCCTTGAGAAGATGGATGTGTTCGTCGCCAAAGTCCGCGACGGAGAAGCGCCATTCACATGGCTCTTGAATGGGGCGTTGGTGCAATCTGGCACCCGCACGCGCGAGGTCGCGCTGCCCTATCCGGGCCGTGGATTTGTCTCGCTTTCGGTGATCGATGCGCAGGGCCGCTCCGCGCGCACCGATGTGTTTGTGAACTGAATTAGGGCGGGTTAGAGCCTTTCAATGGCCAGTGCGATCCCCTGACCGCCGCCAATGCACATCGTGATCAAGGCCCGTTTTCCGCCCGTGCGTTCCAATTCATACAGCGCCTTCACTGTCAAAATCGCCCCCGTCGCGCCCACGGGATGCCCAAGCGCAATCGCCCCGCCGTTTGGGTTAATCACGGCGGGATCCATCCCCAATTCCTTCGCCACGGCCAAGGCCTGAGACGCGAAGGCTTCGTTGCTTTCAATCACATCAAAGTCGCTGATTTTGAGGCCAGTCTTTGTTAAAAGGTCTTTAACCGCTGGCACAGGCCCGATCCCCATAACCTCGGGGCGCACCCCCGCAATCCCATATCCCAAAACACGCGCGCGTGGTTTTAGGCCCGCTTTCTCCGCAGCCGACGCCGTGGCATAAACCAAAGCCGCCGCCCCGTCGTTGATCCCTGATGCATTGCCCGCCGTAACGGTCCCGTCCTTTTGAAACGCTGGGCGCAACCCCGCCAAGGCCTCAAGCGTCGTTGCACGCGGATGCTCGTCGGTATCAAACTGAACCGTCTCGCGCTTCACCTTGATTTCAACCGGTACGATTTGGCTCGTGAAATATCCGTTCTTAATCGCCGCGATCGCCTTCTCTTGGCTCGCAAGCGCAAAGGCGTCCTGCTGCGCCCGTGTGATGTCATGTTCCTGTGCCACGTTCTCGGCGGTGACGCCCATATGCCCCGACCCAAACGGACAGTTCAGCGTGCCCAACATCATATCCTGTGCCACCGCATCGCCCATTTTCGCGCCCCAACGCGCCGCAGGGAGGATATACGGCGAACGGCTCATATTCTCCGCCCCTCCGGCCAGTCCAAAGTCACAATCTCCCAGCATTAGAGACTGAATCACCGAAATTTGTGCCTGAACTCCTGACCCGCAAAGTCGGTTCACATTCATCGCGGGAACCCCGTCTGGCACACCTGCCTGCCGCGCGCAAACGCGTGAGAGATACATGTCTTGTGGTTCAGTATTGATCACGGTTCCAAAAACCGCTGTGCCAATTTGCTCCGGTTCAACACCCGCGCGCAGCATGGCTTCTTTGGCGACGATTGTGCCCAATTCAGTTGGAGCAACGCCGACCAAACTCTTGCCAAAACTGCCAATTGCCGTCCGCGCGCCGTCTAGAATTACGATGTCTGTCATGGCTCTCTCCAATGTCATTTTGAAAGAGCCTAGCATTCTGGCGGCGCACGCAAAGAATTACGTCACGTCGGTCTAACGCTTGAAAAAATGCGCCTCTGGTAGGGCCGTCGGAACCTCATGCCGCATAATTTCCTCGCGCTCAGTTGACGAAAGTTGCCAAACATCCCGCCCCTCAAAAACGGCTGCCGTCAGGTAATTTCCGTAAGCCGCAGAACTGTCCAAATTAACGCGGTTAGGATAGCGCGTCGCATGCATTAACGCCGTATGCCCGTGCACAATAAGCGCCCCGTGGTCCACATCGCTGTCCAAAAAACCTTCGCGAATCCAAACCAGATCATCCTCATCTTGGGCATTCAAAGGCACTGTCGGGCGAATCCCCGCATGTACAAAATGCACATCGCCGCGTGTAAAGGACGTCGGCCGTTGGCTCAGGAAATTGATGTGGGATTGCGGAACACTGCTGCGCGCCTCGGCATGAACTTCGCCATAGCGCCGCTTCGCGTCAACCTCGACACCATAGGACGCCAGCGTTTCCGTGCCACCAATCCGCGCATTCAGCCAGTCGAGACCGATAAATAAATGCGGGTCGTTTTTGGACACCTCTTCCAAATACCACAGGAACATGCGGTCGTGATTTCCCATCAGGACGACCCAGTTTTCACCAGCATCAATCCCGTCGAGAAGATATTGCACCACCGCTTTGCACGCGGGGCCACGGTCCACCAAATCGCCCAAATGCACAATCGGCGCTTCGGTATCCTGCACACGCTTTTTGTCCTGCGCAATACGGGCGTGCGCATCATGCAGCATGTCGAGTTGTCCGTGGATATCACCGATTGCATACGTGCGCATATTGCGTTCCTTCAAGATTATTTTGCGATAAAACCACAAAAGACCCGCCAGCAAAACCGGCGGATCTTCTGTGAAATTCTCAGTACCCGTGGGCCTAGGTAGCGTCAAATTCCAAAGGCTTCACGGATTGGAACAAGCCCGTATCCGTGAGTTTTTTCAGGACGGTGTCAGAGACCTTTCCATCCACATAAAGCAACGCAATCGCGTCGCCGCCTTGATCTGCGCGACCCAAAGTGAAGTTGGCGATATTGACGCCGTTTTCACCCATGATGCCGCCCAACGTCCCGATAATGCCCGGAACATCTTTGTTGGTGGTATAGAGCATATGCGCGCCGACTTCGGCGTCGATGTTGATGCCTTTGATCTGGATAAAGCGTGGCTTGCCGTCGTTGAAAACAGTTCCCGCAATCGAGCGTTCCCGTTTCGCCGTGGCGATTGTTACCTTGATATAAGCATCAAACGCGCCCGATTTTTCCTGCGTGGTTTTGCTGATTTTAATGCCACGGTCCTTGGCGATAACTGGCGCTGAAACCATGTTAACGTCGGGGTTTGTCGACTGCATGATGCCAGCAATCGCTGCACATTCGAGGGCGGCCAAGTTCATTTCGGCAACCGTGCCATCATAGGTGATGTTGATGGCCTTGATGGGTTCGTCGGTCAATTGGCCGATGAACGCGCCAAGGTGCTCGGCAAGTTTGATCCAAGGGCCCATGATTTTCGCTTCTTCGGCAGTCACCGATGGCATGTTGAGCGCATTTGTGACGGCCCCAGTGAGGAGGTAGTCGGACATTTGCTCGGCAACTTGCACCGCGACATTCTCTTGGGCTTCGGTGGTGGACGCGCCAAGGTGCGGCGTGCAAACCACGTTGGGAAGGTTGAACAATGGGCTGTCCGTCGCAGGCTCAACTTCGAAAACATCAAAGGCCGCGCCAGCAACGTGACCAGATTTGAGGGCTTCGGCAAGGTCCGCTTCGATCACAAGACCGCCGCGCGCACAGTTGATAATGCGGACACCTTTTTTCATTTTCGCAATTGTCTCGGCGTTGATCATGCCGCGTGTCGCATCCGTTGCCGGCACGTGCAGCGTGATGAAATCGGAACGCTCAAGCAACTCGTCGAGTTCAACTTTGGTAACGCCAAGTTTCGCTGCGCGCTCTTCCGAAAGGAAAGGATCATAGGCGATCACTTTCATTTTCAAGCCAACCGCCCGATCACAAACGATGCCACCAATATTACCCGCGCCAATCACGCCGAGGGTTTTATGCGTCAGCTCAACACCCATGAATTTGGATTTTTCCCATTTGCCCGCATGTGTGCTGGCGCTCGCTTCTGGGATTTGACGGGCCACCGCAAACATCATCGCAATCGCGTGTTCGGCGGTGGTGATCATGTTGCCAAACGGCGTGTTCATCACGATCACACCTTTTTTGGACGCCGCAGGGATATCAACGTTGTCCACCCCGATGCCAGCGCGCGCGATGACTTTGAGGTTGTCGGCAGCAGCGAGGATTTTTTCGGTGACTTTGGTCGCCGAGCGAATGGCCAAGCCGTCATAGTCTTTGATTTTCGCGAGCAACGCGTCCTTGTCTTTGCCAAGGTTGGGTTCGAAATCTACGTCGATTCCACGGTCGCGGAAAATTTGAACAGCAGCGTCGCTGAGTTTGTCGGAAACGAGAACTTTAGGTGCCATGGTGGCCTCCTCAGAAGTTTAAAAAATTTAAAAAGGGGGTGCCTGAAGGTTTAAAAACTTTAAAGTTTCAACCTTCAGACAGATTATTGAGCGGCGATCTCGGCGTTGAACGCCCAGTCGACCCACGGCATCAGCGCCGCAACATCGGAGGCTTCAATCGTGCCACCACACCAGATCCGAAGACCCGCAGGCGCATCGCGATACGCGCCAATATCCAGCGCAACACCCTCGTTCTCAAGGCGCTTTGCAACGGCTTTGGCAAATACTGCGCCATCCTTGATCCGCGCATCCGTGAACTTCACGCAAACCGAAGTTGTGGAACGAATAGCAGGGTCGGCGGCGAGGAATTCAATCCAGTCATGTGTCTCAACAAACTTGGAAATCTCGGCAGTATTTGCGTCCGCACGAGCGATCAAACCCTTAAGGCCACCTTGTTTTTTGGACCATTCAAGCGCCACAAGATAGTCTTCAACACAGAGCATCGAAGGCGTGTTGATTGTTTCGCCGCTAAAGATGCCGTCGATCAATTTGCCACCTTTGGTAAGGCGGAAAATCTTGGGCAGGGGCCAAGAAGGTGTATAGTTTTCAAGGCGTTCCACGGCACGTGGGCTTAGGATCAACATCCCGTGCGCCGCTTCGCCGCCCAGCACTTTCTGCCAGCTAAAGGTTGTAACGTCGAGTTTATCCCATGGCAGGTCCATCGCGAATGCCGCCGAAGTTGCGTCGCAAATGGTCAGGCCTTCGCGGTTCGCGGGGATCGCGTCGCCGTTGGGCATCCGCACACCAGACGTCGTTCCGTTCCATGTGAAAACAACGTCCTTGTTGTAATCAACGGCGGTCATATCGACGATTTCGCCATAGTCTGCGGTGCGCACATTGGCTTCGATTTTGAGCTGTTTCACGACATCGGTGACCCAGCCAGCCCCGAAGGATTCCCACGCAACCATTTCTGCGGGACGTTCGCCCAAAAGCGACCACATCGCCATTTCCATCGCGCCAGTATCCGAAGCGGGGACAATGCCAATTTTATAATCTGTAGGGATTCCAAGGATTTCGCGGGTACTTTCGATCGCGGCCTTGAGTTTTGCTTTGCCGACAGCTGCACGATGCGAGCGGCCCAAAGGCGCGTCAGCGAGATCGTTTAATGTCCAGGAAGCAGGTTTGGCACATGGGCCAGAAGAGAAACGCGGATTGGCCGGGCGCGTTGCCGGAGTCGTGGTAGCCATTGATGGTATCCTCACAGATATAAGCCCTTCGTTGGGGAAGGGTGTCCCACGGATCGAGATAGAGGGCTTCAATGACTGGCGCAAGCCGCTAAATTGCGCTAATTCGCGGTTAGTCACACAATTTTACCGCGCAATATCCACTATCGGAAACTTCCATGTATATAGCCACGCTCCTTACCAACCCCGCTTCTCCCACGCTTACCCGCGAGACCGTTGAATCCCTGCGCAATGCGTGGGGTGGGGGCGATGCGGTTTGGCTTTCTGTTGGCGAAGCGGCGGAGTTTATCCTTGCGGATATACCGGTAAATCGTTGGGAAGTATGGGAGAATCTTCAATCCTTGGGTGTGGATTTGATCGTGCAGCCCCGCGAAAATCGCGTGAAAAAAATGCTGCTCGCGGATATGGACAGCACGATGATCGAGCAAGAATGCATTGATGAATTGGCCGATGAAGCGGGCGTTGGCCCCCGAGTTGCCGACATTACAGCGCGCGCGATGAACGGGGAATTGGATTTTGACGGCGCTTTGCGCGAACGCGTGGGCTTGCTCAAGGGACTCGACGAATCCGTCATCGATCAGGTTTTGGAAACACGCATTACCTTGATGCCCGGAGGCCCCGTTCTTCTCGCAACCATGAAGGCAAACGGCGCTTATGCTGCCCTTGTTTCGGGTGGGTTTACCGCCTTTACCGCCAAGGTCGCGGCCACGCTAGGGTTCGACGAAAATCGCGCGAACACCCTTATTATCAAGGACGGAAAGCTTAGTGGCGAGGTGGGAACACCCATTCTTGGACGGCAGGCAAAAGTCGACGCACTTGAACAAATCACTACCCGTCTGGGGATTTCGGAAACGGATGTCCTTGCTGTCGGGGATGGTGCGAACGATCTTGGGATGCTGGGCCGCGCGGGTTCTGGGGTTGCTCTGCATGCCAAACCGACGGTTGCCGCCCAATGTGATATTCGCATTAACCACGGTGATTTGACGGCGCTACTTTACCTCCAAGGCTATGCCAAAACTGATTTTGTAGATGTTTGAAGTCACCTATGAGGTCCTTGCGCTCCTGATCCTTGCGGGTTTCTTTGCAGGGTTTATCGATGCGATTGCAGGGGGCGGTGGGCTAATTACTGTTCCGGTTTTGCTGATTGCGGGGGCGTCACCAATTGAGGCGCTTTCCACCAATAAAGTGCAGGGCGTTTTTGGCGCAGCGACGGCCGCTTTGTCTTATGCGCGGGCGGGCCAAGTCTCGCTGCGAGAGCAAGTTTTCCCAGCAATCATTGCCTTTTTCGCCTCTGCTGCGGGCGCGTTCATGGTCTCGTTTCTACCGGTTCATTTGATCCGTTTTATCCTGCCTATCCTCATGGTTGGCATCGCCCTTTTCTTTGCGTTCAAGCCCGGTCTGGATGATTTTGATCGCACAAGGCGTATGTCGGTTCCGGTTTTTACGGCCACCATGATTCCGCTTGTTGCGGCATATGACGGGTTGCTTGGGCCGGGGACGGGCTCCTTTTTTATGATCGCCTTTGTGACTTTGGGAGGCTATGGAATTCTTAAAGCAACGGCGCATACGAAGTTGCTAAATTTCGCCTCAAACCTCGGCGCAATCGTGGCGTTTTCCATGGTGGCAACGCCGTGGTGGTTTACCGGATTGGCCATGGGCGCGGCGCAAATTGCGGGCGCAACCTGCGGCGCGGCGCTCGCGGTGAAGATCGGAGCGCGGGTCATAAAACCCCTTTTGGTCATCACATCAGCGACGTTGGCAGCCAAATTGCTTTGGGATTTACTCTAGGCGAAAGCTGCGCTCGGCCGAATCCATGCCGCCTCAATGCCACGCCTGTTTAACTGCGGCGCATTCATCCGCTTCCGTGTGGCGAGGTGGTTCGCGTCCAAAACGCCAAGCTTCACCAGAATCGCGGCAATGGCGCATTCACTCGCCCGCGTCGCACCATCGGTGATTTTCAAAGCGATCCCAAGTTTCTGTTCTGGGAGAATGGCAACAAAAACACCGTCCGCGCCGGTTTTTACGGCGACTTTATGATCCATCGCCCGCATCAATTCGGTACAGGCCCGTGTTTCCCCCGCCACGAGTTCAGGGTAGGTGCGCATGGCTGTGACGAGTTTGGCGGCCGCTGTTTCGCGTGTGCCTTGGCCTTCGCGTGCGGTTGCGAAAAAGGCCATCGCGCGGGCTAACCCGTGAACCGATGTCGCGTAATTTGGTGCGCTGCATCCATCGATGCCATATCCGGGACTGGTCACGCCTGTAACTTCTTCAAAAGCGGTCTTAATTGCGGTTTGGACGGGATGGTTTGGATCGATATATTCCGCATCCCCGCCGATATGTTTGTTCAACGTCAAGAAACCCGCGTGTTTTCCTGAGCAATTGTTGTGTAGCTGACAGGGGGATTCATGTTCCAGAATTAAACGTGTTCTTTCGGCGTCATCCTGTGACGGCTGCGGGCCACAGCGTAAATCATCGTCACTTAGGCCCAAACCGGACAACCACTTTTTAACACGTGTGGTGTGGATCGAGGCGCCTTGGTGGCTGGCACAGGAGAGTGCGAGTTGTTCTTGGGTAAGGTTTGCGGCCTCGGCGGCGCCACTTTCCATCAAGGGGAGTGCTTGGATCATTTTGCAAGAACTGCGCGGGAAAATGATCTGCTCAGGGTCGCCCCACGCGTTCACAATCGCACCAGATTCGTCGCAAACCACGGCGTGTCCCATGTGATAAGATTCGAGAATTCCGCCGCGCCAGAGTTCGGCCATTTGGATTGGGGATGTCATATTTAGCTTCCTTGAATTCCGTCATCTGGTCGCGCGCGCAGTTTTGAGCAATTTTCCGCCAACGGGGCTTTTAAAATCTGTTCGCTTTACGCTAAAGTACGCTTATCGAGAATAAAAACTCAGGACCAGTGCAAAAGTCATCCTATAGAGTGACGACAGTCTTGGAAAATTGAGGCAAAACAGCTGGAGGCTGTGAACAGTATGAAATCACTATTTACAAAAACACACGGCATTGTTTTTGGACTACTTGCGTGTGTTGCTTTTGGAACAAGTGCAGGTGCCCAAGAATCCACGAATCGTGTGGCGGCAAACACCGATTGGAGTGTGTTTGTTGAGGATGACCCCACCGAATGTTGGGCCGTGTCCGCGCCTAAGAGCACCAAAAACACCAAAGATGGTCGGGATGTGGCCGTTCGTAGAAGCGACATTTTGCTTTATGTAACGTATCGCCCGGGGTCTGCGGTAACTTCGGAAATATCGTTCACGGGCGGCTATCCCTTCGCGGATGGCTCGATTGTGACTGTCAAAGTTGGCGAAACGACATTTGATTTCTTCACCACCAAAGAGAACGCATGGCCCGCAACCTCTGGAGATGACGCGAAAATTATCGGTGCCATGAAGCGCGGTGCCGATGCTGTGGTGACAGGGCGCTCTTCGCGTGGAACGCAAACCCAAGACACGTTTAGCCTGCTTGGATTTACTGCGGCCATTGATGAAGCCGAAAAACGGTGTGGTTCCTAACTCGAGATTATCGAGAGGATTTTACAACTGGACGTAATTGCGGATTCGCTCGTTTGAGCGAATCCTTTGGCATTCCGATAGATTCCCTGTATAGACCCGCCTTCGTCCCCGTCTGGAGAGTGAAATGACCGATCCAATTGTGCCCGTCTCAAAAGCTGTAACACCCGATATCCTGACCTTGCCGCGCAAAGACGCGCCGAGCGAGAAGGTGAATCTTGTAGGCTTAA
This sequence comes from Falsihalocynthiibacter sp. S25ZX9, assembly GCF_041205405.1. Classification (NCBI taxonomy): domain Bacteria; kingdom Pseudomonadati; phylum Pseudomonadota; class Alphaproteobacteria; order Rhodobacterales; family Roseobacteraceae; genus Falsihalocynthiibacter; species Falsihalocynthiibacter sp. S25ZX9. The sequence continues at coordinate 112,494 of NZ_JBGFCD010000009.1, read as the reverse complement.
CGCGACCTGCTTTGCAGGACGCGCTGATTGCCATCGGGACCAAGGAAAAACAGGCCAAAATGCGGGCTGGTCAGGTCTGGCAGTGGATCTATCAAAAAGGCGTGCGTGATTTTGCTCTGATGAGCAATTTGGCCAAGGACTATCGCGAACTTTTGGCGGCCACTTGCGAAATTCGGATACCCGAAGTTGTGACCAAACAGGTTTCCGAGGATGGAACGCGCAAATACCTCGTGCGGATTGCGGGCGGCCATGAAGTCGAGATCGTTTATATTCCCGAGGAAAATCGCGGCACCCTTTGTGTGAGTTCGCAGGTCGGGTGTACCTTAACCTGTACGTTCTGTCACACAGGGACGCAAAAATTGGTGCGCAATCTGTCGCCCGCTGAAATTATTGGCCAAGTTTTGGTTGCGCGGGACGATTTGGGCGAATGGCCCAAACTCGGCGTGCCGAACCCGCCTGAAGCACGACTTTTGTCGAACCTCGTTTTGATGGGCATGGGCGAGCCGCTTTATAATTTTGAAAACGTGCGCGATGCGATGAAAATTGCGATGGATCCCGAGGGTATTTCCTTGTCGCGCCGTCGTATCACGCTGTCGACGTCTGGAGTGGTTCCCGAAATTTGGCGCACTGCCGAGGAAATTGGTTGCCAACTTGCGGTGTCTTTCCACGCGACAACCGATGAGGTGCGCGACGTTTTGGTGCCGATCAACAAACGCTGGAATATTGAAGCCTTGCTAGATGCGCTGCGGGCCTATCCCAAGGTCAGTAATTCCGAGCGCATTACTTTTGAATATGTGATGCTCAAAGGGGTGAATGATTCCGACGAAGACGCCCATCGTTTGACGAAGCTGATCGAGGGAATTCCTGCGAAAATCAACCTCATCCCCTTCAATCCATGGCCCGGTGCCCCCTATGAACGCAGCTCGAACAACCGCATTCACGCCTTTGCGGATATTGTGCACAACGCGGGATATTCATCGCCTATTCGTCGTCCCCGTGGCGAAGACATCATGGCCGCTTGTGGTCAGTTGAAGTCGGAAACCGAACGCGTGCGTAAAAACAAAAAGCAGATCGCAAGAGAAGCTGGTTTAAGCTGAAAATAGGGCGACCTGAGGGCCGCTCTAACTTGGAACTAGCGCCCCGGAACGCTCTTGCGTTTCGCGGTCTTTTCCCAGCCTTCCATTACTTCAATGGCTTCTGCCGCCGTATCCACAAACTGGAACAGCTTTAAATCCTGCTCGGAAATAGTTCCCGCCTCGGCAAGGGCTTCCCAATTGATGATTTTTTGCCAGAACGCTTTGCCAAACAACAGGAACGGGACGGGTTCCATCCGTCCCGTTTGAATGAGTGTCAGGGCCTCAAAAGTTTCATCCAGCGTACCAAACCCACCCGGAAAAACCACGATCGCACTGGCACGCATCAGGAAGTGCATTTTGCGAATGCCGAAATAGTGGAAGTTGAAGCAAAGCTCGGGCGTGACATATTCGTTGGGGGCTTGCTCAAACGGTAAAACAATATTGAGGCCAATCGAGCGCCCGCCAGCATCAGCGGCACCGCGGTTTCCGGCTTCCATCACACCAGGACCACCGCCTGTGACCACGACATTATCGCGGCCCCCAGTTTCCATAGATTTCAACGTCAATATCCGCGCAAATTCGCGCGCTTCGTCGTAGAATTCCGAAAGATCGGCGAGCGTTTTGGTGCGCGCCGTGTGTTTTTTGGCGGGTTCTGGAATCCGCGCGCCGCCAAACATGACGACGGTGGAGTCGATGCCCTGCTCATCTAGCATCATTTCGGGTTTGAGTAATTCAAGCTGTAATCGAACGGGCCGAAGCTCTTCGCGGCACATGAAATCATGGTCGTCAAAGGCCAACCGATACGAGGGCGAGAGCGACTGCGGCGTGTCTGGCGTGTGGTGCGATTGCTCGCGGTCTTGATGGCTGTCGCGAAACGGGTGGCGGCGGCTGTCTTCATTCATGTTCCGTATCCTTTAACCTGCATTGCGCGTTTGTCCTTCTAGGTTTATATCCTTCGACCAACCAACGCCATACAGGAAGACGAAAACGCTATGTCAAACGCACAATTAGAGAACGCCATCGAAGCCGCTTGGGAAGCTCGCGACACGATCACCCCCGCCACAAAGGGTGAGCAACGCGACGCCATCGAAGACACATTGAATGCGCTAGATAGCGGTAAATTGCGGGTCGCAGAGCGTCAAGAGAATGGCGATTGGCACGTCAATCAATGGGCCAAGAAGGCCGTATTGTTGGGCTTTCGCATCAAAGATATGGAAGAACAATCCGGCGGCCCACAAGGCGCAAGCTGGTGGGATAAAGTTGATAGCAAGTTTTTAGGCTGGGGTGAAAGCGAATGGAAAACAGCTGGATTTCGCGCCGTACCAAACGCGATTGTGCGCAAATCTGCCTATATCGCGCCGCGCGTGGTTTTGATGCCATCGTTTGTAAATCTTGGGGCACACGTCGGCGAAGGCACCATGGTTGATACATGGGCCACCGTTGGCTCCTGTGCGCAAATCGGCAAAAACGTGCACCTTTCTGGCGGTGTAGGCATCGGCGGCGTACTTGAGCCCATGCAAGCAGGTCCTACAATCATCGAAGATAATTGCTTTATTGGCGCGCGTTCGGAAGTTGTTGAAGGCTGTATTGTGCGCGAAGGCGCGGTTCTTGGCATGGGGGTTTTCATCGGCCAATCCACCAAAATCGTCGACCGCGAAACGGGCGAAATCATGTACGGCGAAGTGCCCCCTTACTCGGTCGTTGTTTCAGGCTCCTTGCCAAGCAAAAATGGCGTGAACCTCTATTGCGCTGTGATCGTGAAAACGGTTGATGAGCGCACGCGTTCCAAAACGGGCATCAACGAATTACTCCGCGATTGATCCATTCGGTTCAGTGAAATTAGCGGTGGCGACCATTTATTGGGCTGCCACCGCACAATTTATTCAATACCTTCGACACTCACCAAGCGCGCGGAACTGCACCCATCTCGTATGTGTTTCAAGTTTTGATAGGTCTCGCCGTAGTAAAATTCTTCCCATGCTTTGTGCGACGGAAACTCCAGCAAGACAATCCTGCGTGGCTGCCAATCGCCTTCATAGGTTTTGAGATCGCCACCTCGCGCCAGATACCTTGCGCCAACCCGTTCAAGTTCTGGTGAAACCCCCTTCATAAATACCTGATATTGTTCAATGTCCGAGATTTCGACGTCGAAAATTACATAGGCCACCATATGTCTGATCCCCGCGTTGGTTCGTTTCTGAAAATCGATAAGATGAGCTTAAGTGCTCAAGGCCAAATCGCGGAACTATAAATTTAAAAGGGAGAAGATTGACCGCATGCGCTGCGATTGTTAAGCGGAGGCATGACACAAGACTCACAGCCCAAAAAACCAAAAACGCCTTCCCGCCAACAGGTCTATACTTTGCTCGTCGAAGTTGGGCGCAGCGATAACGATGGTTTGCCCGCAAAGTCTACGGGGGCCGCATTAATGATCTATGCGAGTGGCGTAGATGAGGCCGAAGCCGTGCGCGAAACCGTCGCGATTTTGAAGCAGGCAGATATGGCACCGCTGGATGTGTCGGGCTATGGCACGCTTGATGAGCGCCTTGCCGAAGGGCATGATATATCCGACGATGAGCGCGCGTTGATGGCCCGAGCGAAGGCAGAAAACAGCGTTATTGTCGTTCAATCAACACCTTTTTACGACTAGCCCATAAGCGCCGATCTCAGGCTTAGCGCTTCGTATGAACGCAACAGCGGGCGGGCAAGGTTTAGATGGCGTGGCAATGATCCGGCGGGCATTTTGGCCAGAAGAGTGGTTTGCAACAACTCGGGATCATCGCAAATTGATCCTGTGTACAGGCTTTCAAGAGACCCACCAGACACATCAATCACCTCGTGGTTATCCAAGAGCACTTGATAGTATCGGATAGCCGAGAACCTCGATTCCTTAAACGCTGTGCGGCCATTCACAAGATGGCGGGCTTCGACCAAAATTTCCTCTTCGCCAAACAAGTATTCCACCTCTGCACCACCAACGAGGAGGCGCTGCTCTGGTGCCACAAGGAGATCATGCGTCAGGCCAAAATACGGAGCAGACAGGCGCACGGGCTGAAAACTACCCTTGGTTGGTACGTGTCTACTCCCCACCCAGCGCACGATCTGTGGCCCATTATCGCGCGTGAGAATTTCATCGCCCACCCGCAGTCTTTCAATGGCTTTGGGACCACGCGGCGTCATGACGGGCGCACCCGCGGCGATCGTCGCGGCGAACCCGACGGGTTCCACGCGGTCCGATATGCCAAAAAAAACGGTCGCCGAATCCGCACGAGTTGTTTGGCGCAAAACGGTTAGCCGTTCGACGATATGAATTGGGAATTCGATGGCTGTGCGCTTCTCGGCCTGAACTAGAACCCCTTCGAGGAGGTTCTCAATCGTTAAGAGAGATCGTTGGTGCGTCATGTCCCAAGAGTAGGTGATGCGCATATTGCGGTCGCGCATTGACGTCCCCGTTGCGACCGACATTGTTTGTCTATTCTGGCCGTTAACCATTTCCAGAACAGTTTGGCCCGTAGGGTCCAATCGAAGCGAAAATCTCTGGTTCCAGTCGCCGACTGCGGAGTATTCAAGGAGCACGATTTGCCCCGTGCGTTCCGGGCTAATTTCGACCTCAACAATAAGACTTCCAGTCGCTATTCCAGTTGGCGGGGACGTGCGGGCGAACACATTGTTGGTCCCCTGATCGCCCTTGGAAAGCTTGGGATCCATGAAGGCACTATTGGTGAAATCGCAAAGGGCGAGCCAAGTCATTTGGGGGCCTCGCTGAGGGAATAGGACCTTCGCATTCTAAGCGGCCGCCTTGCCATTAACCAGAAGCTGGGCTTCAAAACCACGCAATGTGCGCCGTGCAGAGGGGCTGTAACCGATGCCAGTATTAGGGTCTATTTCGGGGAAAATAGCGCAAATCTCATCTATGATTTCGCGCTCAAAGTTTTGAGCCATTTGCGGTCCGGGAAGGAAGCTTTCGGTTGCAAGACCCGCTGAATAGACAACTTCATGCGTATCAAAAAGGATGTGCACGTATTCAACGGTTCCACCTTCGAGCCGCGTCACGGAGTGGTCGTTCACGAGGTCTTTGGCGGAAACCAAAACTTCAGTATCGCCAAAAAGAAGCTCGGCTAGACTGTCGCGAACCAGAACGCGGTGTTGAGGTGAGACCATAAGGTCCTCGTGGTCGCCAAAGGTTTTTGCGCGAATGTGAATTGGGGCCATGACCCCAAGGGCAGGAACAACACGACGGCCAATCCAGCGCACAGGTTGTGCCCCGTTGTCGTGGGTGACCACAAGATCGCCGGGCAGGAGCGTTTCGACCGCAACCTCGCCGTGGGGCGTAAGAATACCGGTCCCTGCGACAAAGCAGGGTATCGTTGAAACGGTGACATAGCCGGTGTCAGTAACGCCGTCGGAGTTTTGAATGCCATAGGTGAAGTTGATGGTTTCCGGATCGGAATCAACGAGGATCGAAAAGGTTGAGTCGGCATTCAGGGTAACCGTTTGGCCAGTGGCTAACGTGATTGTATCGCCTGCGGAAACAGCATGGCCATTGATGTGGGTGACAGTAAGGACGCCACCCGATGAATCGTAGTCGTTTGCCAAAACGTCCACTCTCCGCGATCCGTCCACGTACATTTCGACTTCATCATGGTGGGCAATCAAAACCGTTTGAACGGAATTTCCCGCGATCAAGATTGACGAGTCATACTGGCTATCGGAAACATCGGCGATGCCTATCTGGATCGAGTTAACCTCCCCAGGGATTACTGTCATCGTTAGGGTTAGGGTGACAGTAAAGCCATCCATTTCTGTATTGTATTCGCTGCTGACGTTGCTGGTGAAAAGGTTAATATTATTGGCTTGATTGACGGTATTCACCGTGGCGTTTGCGTCCCCTATAACCGTTGGCGCAACGTCGCCGTTGATCCAAACTCCGATTGCATCGTTGTAGATTGAGTTCGAATATTCGGGAAATTCATCCGAGGCGAACACGAATTGCATCGTGAGGGTGTCCGTTGTCGGGATAAAGTCGATGTTCATATAGCTCGCGTCATAGGTCCGTGCGCCTGCGAGATCATCAAAGTCGTCGTTGCCGTTTTCCCCATCACTTGACGAGGTGTAATTGCTGGATTGGTTGGCGTTTCCTGAGGAGCGCGTTATCCCGCTAGCTCGTCCAGTCGAAAGTATAACGCCTGTATCAGAGGGGGTTACGCCGTCGGCGGTCGCGTCGCCCCCAGTATAAATACCTGAGGAACGAGAGTCGCCAGAATAGCTTGCGCCAACGACGGTTACGCCGTCGCCGAAAATTTCTTCAGCCATTTGTATCGCGCTCGCATTGGTGTCAATTGCGAGTTCTGATGCTGCTACCATGCCTGTCCCCAATCATTGGAAACAGCGCAAACGCCGGGGCGGACTGCTCCGCCTATCTTGAAACTGTTTTACTACTTACTGCTCGAAGTGGACCATTTTAGGTCCGCGTTTGCCCTGCCTCGGGTCAATTATTATTGATTTTACAGAAGCAGATTTTTGCTGCTGTGTTAACCTAATTCTGCCTTCTTTCTGATAGTTACCCAGATTTCTGTTTCCCAGATGCAACAAGTTCCTCTCTCTCGATCGGGCATCAGGCTTGCGAAGGCGCAAACGAACGGGTACCGAATGATCGCAAAAAGGAGAATGTAATGCCCCCCATCGACGCCGTTTCCCTAACCGCCGACCTTATTCGATGCCCGTCAGTTACCCCAGTTGAGGGTGGTGCGCTCGTGTTGCTTGAGACGCTTTTGAACGAGGCTGGATTTGAATGTACGCGCGTGGATCGGGCAGGGGTCAGCAACCTTTTTGCACGTTGGGGACGGCGTGGTGCCAACCAAACTTTCGGTTTCAATGGGCACACAGATGTTGTTCCCGTTGGGGACTTGGCGGCTTGGACGGTGGACCCATTTGGCGGAGAAATCCGCGATGGATGGCTCTTTGGTCGCGGGGCGACGGATATGAAGTCGGGGGTTGCGGCCTTTGTGGCTGCTGCGATTGATTTTGTGAAAACGACTCCGCCTAGCGGAGCAATTATCCTGACAATCACGGGCGACGAAGAAGGCGATGCGCTTGATGGCACGACGGCGCTTCTCGATTATATGCAGCAGGCTGGCGAAGCGATGTCGGTTTGCCTTGTTGGGGAGCCAACCTGTCCCGATACCATGGGCGAAATGATGAAAATTGGCCGCCGTGGGAGCATGACGGCCTTTTTTACAGCCAAGGGTGTTCAGGGGCATTCGGCCTATCCGCACCGCGCCAAAAACCCATTACCAGCTTTGGCTCGCCTGATGGATCGTTTGGCGAGCCATGAGCTGGATGCGGGCACCGATCATTTCGATGCGTCGACCTTGGCAATTACGACGATTGATACGGGTAATCCCGCGAATAATGTTATCCCTGCGGTTTGCAAAGGCACGGTGAATATCCGCTTCAATGACACCCATTCAGGCGAGAGCTTAAGCGCTTGGTTGCACCAAGAGGTGGCAAAAGTTTCCGAGGAAATGAACGTCGAAATCGATGTTGTGATCAAGGTTTCCGGCGAAAGTTTTGTGACCCCTCCGGGCGAATTGTCCGCGATGATTTCCAAAGCGGTGACTGCTGTTACAGGGGTGGTCCCTGTCGCCTCCACTACGGGCGGAACTTCGGATGCGCGGTTCGTAAAAAACCATTGCCCCGTTGTTGAATTCGGACTCGTTGGCAAAACGATGCATCAAGTTGACGAGCGCGTAGAGGTCGCCCACATCGAACAACTCAAAAGCATTTACGCGCGCATTCTGGCGGATTATTTTCAATGACCGTCGCCATAGAGGTAACGGAAGACGTGGCAACATGCATTGGTTTGCGCATGGAAGTTTTTGTAGGGGAACAAGGCATCCCTGTTGAGGAAGAAATCGACGCCTATGATGATGACGCCGTGCATCTTTTGGCCGTCGATGAAAATGTGCCTGTCGGAACGGCGCGGCTTCTCCTTTTAGGAGATACTGGCCGGATTGGGCGCGTTTGTGTGGTGAAATCACATCGTGGAACGGGCCTTGGCGCGGCACTAATTACAGCGGGGCTTACGCATTTTTCAACACTTGAGGGTGTGCGTCGGGCCTATCTCTCGGCCCAAGTTCAAGCACTTGGTTTCTATGAAAAACTCGGCTTTGTACCCTATGGTCGCGAGTATGACGACGCAGGGATTTCACACCGAGACATGGAACGCCTTTTGTGAGGAAGCAGCTCATTGTGATGCTTAAGGTCCCGCATGCTGGCCGTGTGAAAACGCGCTTAGGTGCGGATATGGGAATGGTTGGGGCCGCATGGTGGTTTCGTCATCAAGTGCGCAATTTACTGCGACGCTTAGAAGACCCAAAGTGGGATTTAATCCTCGCCGTTTCTCCCGATATTGAGGGTCTCAAAAGTCGCGTTTGGCCGGCGCATCTTCCCCGCATTTCGCAGGGGCAGGGCAATCTTGGCGATCGAATGGCGCGGGTTTTTCGCGACCTGCCTGCAGGGCCGGTACTCATTATTGGTGGGGATATTCCGGGCATTCAAAAACGTCATATTACCGAAGCGTTTGCCGCGCTGGGCAATCATCAGGCGGTTTTTGGTCCGGCACCCGATGGCGGGTATTGGCTCGTTGGGATGAAGCGTGTGGCCGCCATTCCCGCGGCGATATTTCGGAATGTGCGATGGTCGTCGGAAACCGCCCTCGCAGATTCACGCGCCAGTCTATCGGGCCTGTCCATCGCCGAAATTTCCGTGCTACAAGATGTTGATACAGTTTCGGACCTAGAACTTTTGGCCGAATAACCAGAGCATGGACGGGGTTAACGCCGCGTGATAGGGCAATCGAATGGTACATATTCCTTCAAAACAAGAGATCCTGAATTGGATTTCCGAGAATCCGACAAAAACCAACAAGCGCGATATTGCGAAGGCATTTGGCCTTAAAGGTGCGGCGCGGATCGACCTTAAGCGCATGTTGCGTGAGCTTGAGGCCGATGGGGATTTGCAAAAACGCCAACGCAGTTATGGCGATCCGGAGAGCTTGCCGCCTGTCAGCATGTTGGAAATTGTGGGACCAAATAGTGACGGAGACCTCCTTGCACGGCCATTGGAATGGCAAGGGCAGGGGGAGGAACCGACAATTCTTATTGTCGATAAGGATGGCGATCCAGCGCTTGGTGCTGGCAATCGAATTTTAGCGCGCCTTCGGAAACTAGAGAATGAAGAGCATGGCTATGAAGGGCGCTTGATCCGTCAAATAGGGTCTAATCCACTCAAACTCGTCGGTATTTTCCGCACCGGCCACGAAGGTGGGCGGCTGGTTCCCATCGATAAAGGTAGCGACAAAGAGTGGCAGATTGCTGCGGGCGCAACCCTTGAGGCGCGCGATGGTGAACTGGTTGAAGCACAACAAGTCGGCCCGAAATCGCGCATGGGTTTGCCCCGTGCGAAAATCGTGGCGCGCCTTGGCGATCCTTCTTCCCCCAAGGCGGTTTCCCTCATTGCTATTCATCAGCACGGAATTCCCGACAGCTTTCCCGACGAAGTGATTGGCGAAGCCGATAATGCGAAGCCTGCGGGTTTGGGCAAACGTCTTGACCTGCGCGAGATGCCTCTTGTGACCATTGATCCGCCAGACGCGCGGGATCATGATGATGCGTGTTTTGCACAAGCGGATGATGATGCCACTAATCCCAACGGCCATATTGTGTGGGTGGCGATTGCCGATGTTGCGTTTTACGTCACGCCTGGCAGTGCTTTAGACCGCGAAGCGCGCAAGCGTGGCAACTCAAGTTATTTTCCCGATCGTGTCGTGCCCATGCTTCCTGACCGGCTTTCTGGCGACCTTTGTTCGTTACACGAGGGTGTTGAGCGGGCCTGTATCGCGGTGCGTATGGTCTTGGATAAAGACGGCAATAAACTTAGCCACACGTTCCATCGGGCCATGATGAAGTCTCATGCTTCGCTGGCTTACACTGATGTTCAGTCGGCGATGGATGGCGATGTAAACGAAAAATGCGCGCCCCTGTTGGATGAGGTTATTCGCCCTCTTTATGCGGCCTACGACGTTTTGGTTAAGGCACGCGAGCGGCGCCAACCACTTGAATTGAACCTTCCCGAACGGCGTATTGAGCTTTCCGACGAGGGCAAAGTCACCTCTATTTCGTTCCGTGATCGCCTTGATGCGCACCGTCTGATAGAAGAGTTTATGGTGTTGGCAAATGTTGCCGCCGCTGAAACCTTGATCGAGAAAGAACAGCCGCTACTCTTTCGCGTGCACGAGGAACCAAGCGTTGAAAAGCTAGAGGCCTTGCGCGAGACTGCCATCTCTGCGGGCCTTGCTTTGGCAAAAGGGCAGGTGCTTAAAACCCGCCATTTGAACCAGCTCTTGGCACAAGCCGCAAAGACAGAACATGATGAGTTGATCAATATTTCGACCCTTCGTTCGATGACGCAGGCCTACTATAGCCCCGAAAACTTTTCGCATTTTGGCCTCGCTTTGAAAAACTACGGGCATTTCACGTCGCCCATTCGCCGTTACGCGGATCTCATTGTGCACCGTGCTTTGATTACGGGGCATGGGTGGGGAAAAGACGGACTTTCCCCCGAAGATGTCGCGCAATTGGACGATACAGCAAAACAAATTTCGGATACCGAACGGCGCAGTATGGTTGCCGAACGCGACACAACGGATCGGTATCTTGCGAGCTACCTTTCGGAGCGTGTGGGGAATGAATTTCAGGGGCGTGTCGCAGGAATCGCACGGTTTGGCGCGTTCATTAAGCTGGACGAAACCGGTGCGGACGGGCTTGTACCTGTGGCCACGATTGGGCGCGAATATTTTGTGCACGATCCGGAAGCCAATACTTTGACAGGCGAGCATTCGGGCCTCAAAATTTCGTTGGGCCAACGCGCCCTCGTGCGATTGGCGGAGGCCACGCCCGTTACTGGTGGCATCACTCTTGAGTTACTGGAATTGGACGGCAAGGCGCTACCCAAAGGCGGCGGATCGCGCGGCGGAAAAAGCCATAAAGGCCGACGTGTTGGCCAAGCGCGCGCCAAGAATGCCAAGATGAACCGCAAGGTGGCCCGCAAACGCACAAAGAAATAGACGAGACAAACCCATTTCACACGGTGTTTCTATTTGCTAATCTAGGCCAAATTTCGCGGGGTATCGAATGCGCTTCATGTTTATATCCGCTTTGTGGATCGTTATGCTTTTTCCAACGCTGGGAATGGCCGCAAATGATATTGCACAACCCACGCCCGTTTTAGGAGACGTTCAAATGACTGCACCACAGGGTGCCGAGGGTTTTAACGCGTGGCTAGTGGAGTTTCGCAAGAGGGCACAGTCGGCGGGTATTTCAACCAGCGTGTTAGACGCAAGTTTGGCGGGTATTTCTTACAATCCCGATGTTGTTAAAAAAGACCGTAACCAATCCGAATTTACCAAACAAATCTGGGAATATTTGGACAGTGCAACCTCAAATGCGCGTGTCACAAACGGGAAGAAAGCTCTCGCTGAAAACGACGGCATCCTTTCGCAAATTGAAGCCAAGTTCGGTGTGGAAAAGGAGATTGTGGCGGCCATTTGGGGACTCGAAAGTGCTTATGGAACTTTCCGAGGAAATGTCCCGATCATCGAATCCCTCGCGACCCTTTCCTATGATGGTCGGCGCGGAGATTTTTTTGAGGCGCAACTCATTGATGCGTTAAAAATCATTCAATCCGGCGACGTGGCACCTGCGAATATGACGGGTTCATGGGCTGGAGCCATGGGGCATACACAGTTTATGCCCTCGTCATATTTGTCCTATGCCGTTGATTTCACAGGCGACGGCAAGCGCGATATTTGGGGGGACAGCCCCGCCGATGCGCTGGCTTCAACGGCGGCCTATTTGAAAGGCTATGGTTGGACATTTGGTCAGCCGTGGGGTGTTGAGGTTATTCTGCCGAAAGGTTTTGATTTCCTCCTGTCGAGCGAGCGAGTCAAGAAGCCTGCAACTGTTTGGGCGCAAATGGGCGTGCGGGATACCAAAGGGAAAATCGTTCCGAATTATGGCCCGTCTTCAGTACTCCTCCCCGCCGGGGCACAGGGGGCGGCCTTCATTATTTTCAACAATTTCCATGTGATCGAGCGTTATAATACCGCAGATGCCTATGTCATTGGGGTCGGGCATTTGGCCGATCGGATTGCGGGAGGGACGGAGATTCAAGCGGATTGGCCTCGAGAGGATCAGGCGCTTCGATTTATCGAGAAGATACAAATGCAGGAACGTTTGACGCAGGCGGGATTCGATACACTGGGAACGGACGGTATTATTGGTCCGAATACAATCGCGGCGATCAAGGCCTTTCAAGCGAGTGTTGGGATGATACCGGATGGGTACGCCAGTTCGCGGGTGCTCTCAAGACTCAAGTAGGTGAGATCTCACCGCGATTAACGGCGAGTGTCTAGCTGTTTCTACGTTTGAGCGTGTCGCCAAATTGGAGTTTTGGCGAGAGTTCAATTGAATCATCTGGGCTGGCCTCTGCGCCGGCCGCACGGCGAGCGATGATTTGGGCAGCAAGGCGTCCGATTTCATTTCGCTCCGACCCCATTGACGCCAACATGCGCGGCAGCCCTTCCAAGAGTTCAACGCCATTGAAACCCGCAAGACCAATCGTTTGCGGAACTTTTATACCTTGATCCAAACAATACAATAGACCACCAGCGCCAATCATATCGTTGGAATAATAGAGAAAATCCAGATCTGGCGTACGTTTGAGCATGGCTTCCGTCATCTCGCGCCCCTTACGCAAGGCCGACCCCCCCGAATAAAATTCTTGATCGGCAACCTCTAGCCCTTCTTTTGCCAGAGCTTCCGTGAACCCTTCAAAGCGTTTGCGCGCGCGGTGATCCAGCGGCATTTTTGTACCCATGAAACCGATGCGTTTGTAGCCTTGCTTGATGATCGCTTGGGCCATTTTGCGACCCGCTCGCCGGTGCGAAATCCCGACCATGGCGTCGATGGGTTCACCGTCAACGTCCATTATTTCAACGATGGGAATGCCCGCATTTCGCATCATGGCTTTAGAGGCTTCGGTGTGCTCAAGACCGGCAATAATCACGCCCGAAGGACGCCACGAGAGCATTTCATACAGCACGGATTCTTCTTTTTCAGGACGATAGTTGGTAACGCCCACAACAGGTTGCAAAGGCGTATCATCCAAAACATCGGAAATGCCGGTCAACACCTCTGGAAACACCATATTTGAAAGTGAGGGGATGATCACGGCAACCAAATTGACGCGCTGGCTTGCAAGTGCACCCGCGATTTTGTTGGGGACATACCCCAAGCGCTTTGCTGCGGCCTGAACTTTCTCGCGGGTGTCTACGGAAACATCGCCCCGATTCCGCAACACCCTTGAGACGGTCATTTCACTTACACCCGAAGCCTCGGAAACATCACGTAATGTTAGGGTACGCTTCGGCGGAATTCTGAGCTGGGTCAATTGCTGAAACCTTGTTAAATTCTGTGTAAACCAACATAGCGCAAAAATCCCTCTTGTCCACGGCGCGATGGAGCGCTATGTTATCGCTAACAGTAAGTTCAACGCGTCCTGCAAGCTCTCTATCTCAGGCGTTGTTGGATAAGGGGGAGTGGTGGGCCAAATTCACTCCCCCTTCACTGCTTATTCTCAATTACTTTAGAAATATTCCTTTTTAAGCGATCACACGATTGTTGCTATTGCAGATGGTCATGATTCACGCGCAATAACGGCTTAGATTTATGGGTTTATATGAATTTTTACCCGGCTTCTTCAGTGTCCATCGCCAAAATCGCAGTGAGTCGTTCAAAACTTGAGGACACATTGTTTGGCTCGTCTTGCGCAAGAAAGGCGTCCAAACCTGGCCAAGTTCTAATTGAGGCATCTACGAGCGGATCAGAACCCGTAGAATAAAGTCCCGCCTGAATCATCATTTCGGCACGATCATACGCCCCTAAAAGCTGCCTACTGCGCTTGATAAGTTCATTTTCTTCATAAGATGCAGCCAAAGGGAGGCTTCTGGAAACTGATCTTAGAAGGTCAATTGCAGGAAACCTTCCCCTTTCAGCAATGGTGCGATCCAAGACGATATGCCCATCCAAGACACCACGCAAAATATCTGCAATCGGCTCTTCCATATCCGATCCCGCGACCAACACGGTTAAAATTGCGGTAATATCGCCAGAAGTTCCCGCGCCTGGCCCCGCGCGTTCGCACAGACCCATAATCATTGAAGAGGTCGACGGAGGGAAGCCGCGCAAATTGGCCTGCTCGCCGGATGACAGAGCAACTTCGCGGTGCGCTTCGGCAAATCTTGTGATGGAGTCCGCGAGCAGCAGGACATGCAGCCCTTGGTCCCGAAAGAATTCGGCAACGGCCATCGCGGTAAACGCGCACCTCCTTCGTACAAGGGGGGATTGATCGGACGTGGCGGCAATAACCACGGCACGCTTCATGCCTTCAGGTCCCAAAACTGTATCCACAAATTCGCGAACTTCTCGTCCTCGTTCTCCGATGAGGGCCACCACCACAACATCCGCCTGCACGTTTTTGGCGAGCTTTGACAGAAGGGTGGATTTGCCTACTCCTGACCCTGAAAACAACCCTAATCTTTGTCCACGGACAATGGGCAAGAGTGTGTTGAAGACAGCAAGGCCTGTCTCTAGGCGCGGCCCCATGGCGCGTCTTTGAGTGGGGTTTGGCGGTGGCGACTTCAAGGCCTTCTCATGCGCCCCTTTGGATAGTTTGCGACCATCCATCGGCATCCCTGACGGGTCGATAACGCGGCCAATCCAATTATTGTGCGGGAAAATTGAGTTCTTGCCCAGAAGCGCGACGCGATCGCCCATGACGACACCTTCGGTCGTCCCGTCGAGCAAAACGGTCATGGAGCCAACAGATAAATTCAAAACATCGCCAGAAATAAGTCTCCCTTCGCGACTTTGAACTTGGACCTGATCCCCGACACTCGCCTTATCCGAAAGACCTCGAACGATGACCGTGCCCTGTGAAACACCACTCACACGCCCAATCGCACGCGTTAGCGGAGTCGCATTAATTCCTGCGGACAACTCTTTGAATTTCGAGTCGGACATTCTGTGCTCCTTCTGATCACTAAACCCTTTTTAAAGGAATCAGGGTTAAGAGTTAGTTGAAACCGGTCGAGGGAGAAGCCCCGATGTTTGATAAACTAGATATTATGCGCATGTCGCAAGCGATGGCATCGCACGCAAGTACCCGTCAGGCGACAATCGCCCAGAACGTGGCCAATGCAGATACGCCCGGGTACAAAGCCCGTGATGTTGTCGCCTTTTCGGATGCCTATGAGGGCACCAATGAGAAACCTTTGCGAGCATCTCGTGAAGGCCATCTTACTGAGGCCGACCGAGGCTTCACCCCTACCATTGTAACCGACACAACGCGCGGCGCGCTGTCCCCTAACGGCAACTCTGTTTCCTTAGAAACGGAACTTATGCGGGCCAGCGAGACACGGCATCAATTTGATACCGCAATTTCAATCTACAAGTCTTCGCTGAATATTCTGCGAACAAGCATCCGTTAAAAGGGAGATTCCAAGAATGAGTGATTTAATGAAAACTCTCGCGCTATCCGCGAGCGGTATGCAGGCCCAAGCCACACGGCTTCGCCACGTTTCCGAGAATATCGCGAATACCGACACCCCCGGCTATCATCGTAAAACGGCCTCTTTTGAAGAGGTGATTTCCGAAGGGCTCCGCACAGGGGAGGTCAAAGCCGGCGATGTAAAGCTGGACCGTTCTGAATTGAAGCGGATGTTTGACCCCGCAAACCCCTTGGCGGATGAAACCGGCCACTATGATGGATCGAATGTCGATCTAGTGGTCGAAATTGCTGACGCGCGCGAAGCGCAGCGCAGCTACGAGGCGAATCTCAAAATGTTCGATCAGGCGCGACAAATGTCGTCTGCTCTGCTCGAACTCCTTCGCCGTTAGAGGAGATCAGAATGGATTTCAAATCCTCAATAGCTGCCCAACAATACGCAGCAACCAGACCCGCGACAGCGCCGAAGCCTGACGCGGGCGGCGGGGAGGCCTTCGCTAAAGTTGCTCAGGATTTTGCCAGCACGCTCGCCAACGGCGAGAATCAAGCGAAAGCGGCAATGATTGGTGGCGCCGATCCCAATGCCCTTGTGCAGGCTCTGGCGCAAACTGAGCTTGCCGTGGAAACGGCAGTGACGGTCCGCGACAAGGTTGTCGAAGCGTATTTAGAAATTTTACGGATGCCGGTGTAAGGTATGGATGACATCGTTTTTTACGACACCCTTCGGCAGGCCCTGTGGATTGCAGTTTTAGTTTCCACCCCAATTTTAACCGTCGCCCTTGTTGCTGGCGTTGCGGTTGGGTTGTTTCAAGCTTTGACGTCAGTTCAAGAAATGACGCTCACTTTCGTCCCTAAATTGGCGGCCATTTTGATTGTGTTTTGGATGACCATGGGCTTCATGACAGAGACATTGGTTGCGTTTTTTACGGACCAAATCGTCCCATTGATCGTGGGGGTATAGCGCATGGACAATGCAAGTTATACCACCCTCACCCGTCAATCTGGCTTGATGCGCGAAATGCAAACTGTCGCCAATAACTTAGCCAATTTGGCCACGACGGGATTTCGTAAAGAAGGGGTCATTTTCGCAGAGCATGTGAAGGCCTTGGGCCGCGATGATCCCAGTCTCTCCATGGCTACAGCTTCGGTGGCCAACACGGACTTACGGCAAGGCTCATTGAGCCAAACCAACGGCACATTCGACTTCGCCATCGAAGGTGAAGGCTTCTTTATGGTTGAAACTCAAGACGGTAACCGTCTGACCCGAGCAGGTGCTTTTACCCCAAACGGGGAGGGCGATCTCGTTACGCATGATGGTAATCGACTTCTGGATGCTGGCGGTGCTCCAATATTTGTACCCGCGGGGGTCGCAGATTTGCAGGTTTCCGCAGACGGAACCTTGAGTGCGGATGGTCAACCTCTCTCACAGATCGGGTTATTTCAGCCTGAAAACCCATTCGATTTGCGCCGTGAGAACGGTGTCCGTTTTGAATTTACCGGCGAAGTTACACCCGTCGAGAACCCAACAATTCTGCAAGGTTTTGTCGAAGATTCGAATGTGAACCCAGTCGGCGAAGTCGCTCGAATGATTGAGGTCCAAAGAGCTTACGAGCAAGGGCAAGGGTTTCTTGAGAAAGAAGATGAACGCATCCGTGCCGTAATTAGGGCTCTTGGTTAAATGAGAAAGGATTTTTCATGCGCGCGCTACAAATAGCAGCCACCGGAATGGCGGCCCAGCAAATGCGGGTTGAAACGATTTCGAACAATCTCGCGAATATGAACACAACGGGGTATAATGCTCGACGAGCCGAGTTCGCCGACTTGCATTATCAACAGCAGACGCGGGCCGGAACTATTAATGCCGCGGATGGAACGATTGTTCCAACTGGGGTGCAGCTCGGCCTTGGCGTTCGTCCATCGTCCGTAACGGTTGAATTATCCCAAGGTAGCTTAGGCGCGACAGGCGGCGACCTTGATCTCGCGATTGAGGGTCTCGGTTATATTGAAGTGACTCTCCCTTCAGGGCAGTCGGCGTTCACGCGAGATGGCGGTTTAAAGCGATCTGCTGACGGCCTAATTGTCACATCCGACGGGTATCCCGTCGTTCCAGAAATTACGATTCCCTCCGATGCTCGCAGTATTTCCATCAATGCCGAAGGTGAGACCTATGCCTATTTTAACGACCGAGTGGAACCCGAGTTGCTGGGGCAATTGTCCATCGCAGGGTTTTCGAACTCAAAAGGGCTTGAAGCGATTGGATCAAATTTGTTCCTAGAGTCCGCTGCGTCCGGTGCTCCTACGGTCAGTACCCCCGGTGAAAACGGGCTGGGAACACTGCGCCAAGGATATCTTGAGAATTCGTCTGTCGATGCCGTTCGAGAGATCACAGAATTGATCGAAGCTCAAAGAGGATACGAGCTAAATGCGAAAGTGTTGACCGCAGCAGATCAGATGCTCGGCGCAACAACGCAAATACGATGATGAAGTATCTATTGTTCATATGCGCGCTGACTGCCGCAAACGCGTCGCATGGCGAAACCCTCGTAGCGGCTCGAACGATCCCAAGTCACACAATCATCTCGCCCGCAGATGTAGCAATAAAAGACGGTAATACCCTTGGCGCGCTAACGCTTTTGGAAGAGGTCATCGGACAAGAAGCTCGCGTAGCAATTTACGCCGGCCGACCAATTCGAAGGAACGACATCGGCGCGCCTGCACTCGTTGAGCGCAATCAAATCGTCAAACTCGCCTATTCCAACGGTGTCCTGAACATATCAGTCGAAGCACGGGCATTGGGACGCGGGTCGGCAGGGGATGTACTCCGTTTTATGAATCTAGACTCACGCACAACAATTTCAGGGACCGTTCAAGATGATGGCTCAATTCTCGTCACAAAATAGAGGAAAAAAAATGAAGAAAGTTTCGATTGCTTTTCTATCCGTCGCTTTTTTGTCCGGCTGTCAGTCGCTGAGTGAAGTAGGGCAAGCGCCCGAATTTACGGAAACCAGAGGCTCGCTTGAGTACTCGTCGATGATGTCACCCGGTTTTCCCGTTTCACTTGAACCAACGAGCAGGAAAGATGCGGCCTCATTGTGGAGTGGAGAAGATCAGTCGCTGTTTAGCGATCGCAGAGCGCTGCGCCGTGGGGACATCTTGACCGTCGTCATCGAAATTGATGAGAAAGCCGAAATTTCGAACACCTCCTCCCGAGACCGAACCGGCAATACATCGATGGGAATTCCTCAGTTATTTGGAATTCCTCAGCGCCTTGATGAAATGCTTCCTCCTGGGGCTTCAATGGCCGATGCTGTTGAAACAAATTCGTCTACGTCCCACCAAGGCAGTGGTTCCGTTCGAAGAAATGAAAAGCTTACGTTGAAGGTGGCAGCGACAGTCGTTGATGTTCTCCAAAATGGGGTTTTTGCGATCAAAGGCTCCCAAGAAGTCCGTGTAAACTTTGAAATAAGAGAGCTGTTGGTTTCAGGATATGTGCGACCAGAAGACATTTCACGCCAAAATCAGATCACGTATGACAAGATTGCCTCGGCTCGGATTTCATATGGCGGCCGCGGGCAGATTACCCAGGTTCAACAGCCATCTTACGGTCAGCAAATCAATGATATTATTCTTCCATTCTAATCTAGAAAGCTCCAGATGAAGAAAATACTACCTATTCTTATGGCTGTAATAGGTATCTGTGCCGGTATTGGCGCCGGTGTCGCGATTAAGCAAGAGCCAGAGGAGCCAAGTATCGTGTGTGAACCTGATTTGCAGGAGACTTCCGGCCTTGAGGTTGCTGACGCAGCACCAATTCCTGCTGACGAAATGGATTCGTCAACTCATGAATATGTGAAGTTGAGCAACCAATTCGTTATCCCCATCGTGGAGGATGGGAGGGTGAAAGCTTTGGTTGTACTTGCTCTAAATTTGGAGGTGGTTTCAGGGTACAGCCAAGCTGTATTTGCACTCGAACCTAAGCTAAGGAACGCATTCCTTCTTGTTCTTTTCGATCACGCAAATGCTGGAGGTTTTGAGGGCTCCTTCACTAGCAGCAACAATATGATGATTTTGCAAAATGCCCTTCTGGAGTCTGCTCGCAAAGCACTAGGCAATTCGGTTTCGGACGTCCTAATAACGGATGTTGTTCGGCAGGAGTCCTTTGGATAATTGTCCGCGACTTGGAGTTTTCTCCTACCGAGACTACAGCTTTCGCCTCTTGCGACTCTGCTCCCTATGAAGGGCCAGTCGTTCCTGCGGCTTAATCTCGCGGGCAAGATCAAGAAACTGGAGCGTGGTTAGATTTGCTTTAAAAACTTGAACTGAGTTACTGCATGTAAATTGGTGTTTCGCCCGAAGGGCTACTTAGCTCCATGAAACCGTATGGGTTCCGACAAAACGTGCCAAACGATCTAATTCGGCTTCGAGTTTTACGCGTCTGCTCGTCGGCCAATTAGTGTTACCCTGCGGCCAAAAATTAAGAACGTGTAGCACTAAATTTTTTCGATCGGCCTTCAATTCGATCCGCCCAACAAAACGGTCGCCCTCCAAAATCGGGAATACATAATAGCCCCAAATACGTTTTGCGGCAGGAACGAACATTTCCACTCGATAATCAAAACCAAAAAGTCGACTCAATCGGCTCCGGTCGCGGATCACTGGATCAAATGGATTCAATATCCGCAACCGTGAAGTAGGTGGCTTAAGATTCGCAATGCGGTCCTCTATGTCCGCCGGAGCAAGAGCTTCGAGGAGCGTTCCTTGCGCGGTCACGATTTCAACCCGCCGCACATCACTTTTCGCCTCGACCCAGTTGCGGACTTCGGTTCTATCCACGGCTTCCCAAAATTTTTGTACCTCGGCAATCGTACCAAATCCCATTCGGTCAAGTGCCGCATGGCAAAGCCAATCAATTTGTTGTTGGTCCGACAGATGCGGTGCTGTGGTCTGCTCGGGGTAAATCCGCTCCGCTAGATCGTAATATTTGGTAAAGTTAACGCGGTGGGACGTGGCAAGTTCGCCAGTGTACCACATATAATCCAATGCCAACTTATGCGGCGGGCGTGACCACATTTTCTTTGGGCCAGTGATCTTTGTGTCAAATGCGTGGGTAGAAAGCGGGCCTTCAGCAGCGATACGTGATTTGATAGCTTTCCGCGCAACCGTGTTGGGCAATCCGTTGAACCAGCTAGATTTATCCAGATATTCTCGTTTGCGGCGGAACTGACGGCGCCACATGGGAAGAAATTCCATTGGAATTATCGAAGCGTCATGGGTGAAATGCTCAAAAACGCTTCGATGTTTTGCCAACATCTCGTCCAACAAATGCTCGCGGTATTTCTGGTTGCGACTCCATAATATATGGTGGTGGGCGCGTGAAACAATTTGGATTGAATCTAATTGCACAAAACCCATTTTGCGGATGATGCCAAGCACATCAAGTGGCCCCGTCGGAGCTTTACCCAGCCCCTGAGAATGCAGCCAAAGCCTGCGCGCGGTTCGGTTGTCGATCCTAAGAGGCGTCTCTTTTGTTGTCCTAATCACCGAGACCCACTTTAAACATCTGCAGGGCTTTCAGTTTCAAGGTGCCCGCAAGAAGGAAATATAGCCGAATATGGGTTTGGAAATCCAACTCTTTCAGCGCTCAAAAGGTATTCGGTTTCGGACGCGGCGCCCGCAGAAACACTCACCTGCATTACCGTTTGAGCGGAACTCTTTTGATTTAGAGCCACTTTAAGCGCCTAAATACCGCATAGAGCACGAGGCCGAGAAATGCTGATCCGCCTGTTACTGCCAAAAAGCCGTACCTCGAATCAAGCCCTGGCATTCCGCCAACATTGATCCCGAACAGGCCTGTTAAAAACCCTAGCGGGAGGAATATTGCAGCAACGACAGACAACACATAACTGTTCCGGCCTAGGGTTGTTGCGTGGAGCATGTCTAAATGCTCTTGAATGACGTGCAAGCGATCTGATGTCGCATCAAGTTCTTCCATCGTGCGGACAGCACGGTTCGCAACTTCCTTGAGGACGTCGCGCTGGTGGGGTTCGAAAGTCCAAGTTGAGCCGCTGGATAGATCAGCGATTGCCTCGGTTTGTGGGCGAACGAATCGTCTTATTTTTATGACGCTGTGACGCAGCGCTGAAAGCTCACCGCTTACGCGTTGTACTTGGCTCATTGCGCTATCTTCAACCGCATCAGTGCCTTCTACTAAATCCAGCGACACTTTTTCAATGCGTTTGGTAAGGCCGTATGTCAATTCAGCGAGAAATGCGCCAATACTTTCCGGCCCGACCCCAGTCTCCATTTTCTGACGAATAGCATCGACAGCCCATATTTTTCGGGCGCGTGCGCTTACAATAAGCCCCTCCTGAATCCACAATCGTACGGAAACCATGTCATTTGGGTCCGCGCCGGGATTGAGGTTTACGCCACGCAACGTAAGGATCATCCCATCCTCCAATCGGTCGCACCGTGGACGTGTTTCTGGCTGAAGCAATGCTCTTGCGGCTGTGCGTGGGAGGACCTGTTCAATCCAAGCCTCCAAATTGGCATCATTCAAGTCAAAATGTAGCCACAGATATCCCGTCGCAGGAAGTTCAATCTTGGGGCCGAGCGGAGCCACAATGCGCTCGCACCCCCCCTCAGAGGACACATTAAAGGCACATATGGGTTTGGGGCTCGTCTTCAACATCAAGGGCCCTTTCAAAATGGCTTCGGCAAAGATTGGTGCGACTCAAAATCCGCTAAATAATTTCGTCCTCATCAAAGAGAGGATCATCGGCTAGTTGCTCGCTCAAATCCTCAACGTTTTCGGTTGTCTTTGCAACCGACGTCACGCGCGCCAAGTGAAAAACAGCGTCCCCTTCGTTGACGATTGGCATAACGGCCCGTCCAATAACGATGCCATTAAAGGGCGCAATAATTTCTTCATCCACTTGCCCAAACGGATCCGATACAGAGGCGATGACCTCACCCTTTTTTACAACGTCGCCATCGCCACGAAAATTCCGCAACAACCCACCCATGGGGGCTCGAAGCCATTTACTAGATGCACAATATTGCGAGGGCGCCTTGGGTTTTGCCACTCCCTTTGCTGAAATCATCCCCATGTGGCGCAAAATTCGCAAAATGCCCGCAACACCGGACCGCACTGACATTTCGTCAAAGCGGAGCCCTTCACCCGCTTCAAACAAGAGCACATCCTTGCCAAGAGCCTTAGCCGCTCCCCGCATGGAACCTTCCCGCAAAGGTGACTGCAAAATCACGGGCGCACCGAAAACCTCGGCCAATTCCGCAGTGCGTGGCACATCAGGGGAAATCCGGATCTGTGGCAAATTAGTGCGGTGTATTGCTGCTGAATGTAGATCGATCCCAAGGTCACTTCGGGCGACCACTTCAGTTAAAAACAGATAGGCCAACCGCGCCGCCAAGGAGCCGCTTGGGCTTCCAGGGAACGAGCGATTCAAATCGCGCCGATCTGGCAAGTATCTGGAATGATTTATGAACCCGAACGCATTTACGATCGGAACCACAATCAATGTGCCGCGCAAAGTTTTCACATTTGACGTCCGCAACAGACGGCGCACAATCTCAACGCCAATCACTTCGTCCCCGTGCACGCCCGCGCTAATGAATACCACAGGCCCGTTGAGTTTTCCGTGAATAACGTGCGCCGACATTGAAACGGGTGTGTGATCGGACATGACGCTTACGGGTAGGTCAACGGTTCTTCTTGTGCCCGGTAGAATTTCTTGCCCTGCAATTATAAAACTTTTGCGCGTTGGCATTAACCCTTACCTTTTGTTTTGGTCGCGTAGGGTTTTGCCGATTTTTCAATGTATTCAATGATTTTTCCGGCAACATCCAAACCTGTTGCTTTTTCTACACCCTCAAGTCCCGGAGAGGAGTTTACTTCCATCACAACGGGGCCGTGGTTGGCGCGGAGCATATCAACACCACAGACATTGAGGCCCATGGATTTGGCCGCACGGGATGCTGTTAAACGTTCCTCAGGCGATAGCTTGATCAACTTTGCCGAGCCACCGCGATGCAAGTTTGAACGGAAATCGTCGCCTGCTCCCGTGCGTTTCATCGCCGCAATTACCTTGCCGCCAACGACGATCGCGCGGATGTCGGTGCCGCCGGACTCCTTGATGAATTCTTGCAAAAGGATGTTCACTTTCGCACCGCGAAACGCTTCTACCACAGATATGGCGGAACGATCTGTATCGGCCAAAACCACACCAATCCCTTGCGTGCCTTCAAGCAATTTGATGACCACAGGCGCGCCGCCTGCGAGCTTTAGAACTTCTTTGGTTTGTTTCGGATCGTGGGCGAATGTTGTCACCGGAAGGCCAATGCCGTCGCGCGCCAAAAGTTGCATAGAGCGCAGTTTGTCGCGTGAGCGCCCGATGGCGACACTTTCGTTGAGAGGGTAAACGCCCATCATCTCGAACTGGCGCAAAACGGCGAGGCCATAAAACGTAATAGAGGACCCAATGCGTGGAATGACCGCGTCAAAACCCTCAAGTTTTTCGCCGTTGTAGTACATTTCTGGACGGCGAGACGCGATGTTCATGTAACAACTCAGGGTGTTAATGATGCGAAACTCATGTCCGCGCTCTTCGGCAGCTTCTTTGAGGCGTTTATGGGAATATAGGTCTGGATTCCGAGCCATCATTGCGATTTTCATTTTGTGGTCCTTCCGCTTAAAGAGCGCCGCTGTTAGGTCAGTTGGCTGTTAAGTTTGTTCTGTGTGTGTGGACGGCAATATTGTGCTTTTTCAACGCGGTCCTACCCACGATCATTGGAAACCGCATCTTACTTCGATCGGTTAAAGATACTGAAATCGGCCAAGATTGTCCCGCAATATGGAGTGCGGCACGGATTACGATGCGCTCTTCCGGTATGCCACCCGTGTTTTTAATATGGCGAATATCATAAATTGGTGTTTCCACTCGGACGTTCGGTGCTTCGTCATGGAGTTGAGCCACAAACCGCACCCAGAGTTCGCCGTCCTTTTGAAACGGAGTAATCTCAGTTGCATGCAGGGCGGACGTTCGCGCGCCGGTATCTATTTTGGCCCGAATATTTGGCAGGGAAAGCTCAGGCAGCGAGACATGCTCAATCCATCCGATAACCAAAGGGGCTTTTTTCATAGGCATAGTTTTTCTCAATCAGCGCTAAATTATATCAGCCAAGGCATCATGAGTGATGCGAGACTCAAAACAAAGAAGAAACCGGCCATATCGGTCACGGTTGTGAGCAAAGGGCCGCTTGCGGCAGCAGGGTCTTGTCCCAAGCGTTTGAGCAAAAGTGGGACCACGCCCCCAATCGACACGGCGAGCATGGTGTTAAGCGCAAGCGCGAGGCCAATGACGAGGCCAAGAGCCGGATTGCCCTTCCAGACCCAAGCCACGATTCCAATGAGAAGACCAAGTGCAATACCGTTAATCACACCCACGGTGATTTCTTTCATCCAGACTCGCGCGGCATCTTTGGGGCGGACCAAACCGAGGCTCAACTCACGCATACTGACACCGACCGCCTGATTTCCCGAACACCCTGACATGTCCGAGACCATCGGTAGGAAAATTGCGATGGCGATCACGGCGGTAAGGGTTTCCTCATAAGCAGATATAACAGAAGCCGCTAGGATATTGAGGACGATATTGGCCGAGAGCCACGCCAAACGCCGCTTCGATCGCAACCACGTCGGCATTGAGCGCAACTCATCCCCAACAACACCCTGCAATTTCATTGTCTCGGATTCAGATCGTTCGAGCAAAGCTTGACTCACAGCTGCGCGCGAAACCACGCCCACGAGCTTTCCGTCCTCTTCAACAACCGGCATTCCTAGGAAGGGATGCTTATTGAAAATATCTTCGAGCTCAGAAAGGCTGGCCGTCACTGGTATCGTTAACGGCTGCACCATAATCTCAGTCAAACGATCAGAACGTTTTGACGTCAAAAGGCCACGCAGAGACACAACACCAATGGGCTCGGACGCCGCGTTCAAGACATAAGGGTGTTGCCCTCGATAGCGATCCACGTCGTTGTCGTCACTGGCCAATTGCCGAAGTACGGCCCCTACGGTTTGGGTGTCCGAAAAGACAAAAACCTCAGCCATCATTAGACCACCGGCAGTGTCATCTTCGTAATCGACTAGGCGACGAACATCCGCAGCGTCTTCAGCATCCATCTGCTGCAAGATCGCTTCGGCATCTTCGTATTGCATGTCACCAATAAGGTCGGCCTGAATGTCGGAGTCCAACTCCTCCATAATCTCGTAGGCGCGCAGAACCTCAAGGGTCTCCATGAGGTCGGCACCCGTTTCGTGGGGCGCTTCCTCAATGATTGCCGCCGCAAGCTCTGCGGAGATAAGGGACAGAACAGTCGCACGCCCAGCGGAATCCATTTGTAAAATTTCGCGCAAGGCTTCTGCGAGAGACAATGGTTCTAGGAGGTTTTGCAACGCAATAGCATCACCGCTTTCGACCGCACTATACAGTGCGTCTGAAACTTCGATGGGTTGGTCGATCTGTTCTGGGTTCATAGTCATGGAAAATCTCCTTGCCTCCCTATAAATGGATGTATTTATTTGTCTATAGACAAAATTTATTTACCTTATATAAATTCGATATGAATAATTTTGAACACACAGCCAAACAGCTCAGCGCACTTTACCTTACCAGTTTTGGCGGTAAAGACTCTGGGCGTTATCGAATTGCCTCAAAAGTTTTGCGCGATATGCTAGACCGTAAGCGATTGTATCCCGAAGATATTCAGAGCCTTTCGCGGGCACTTTTAGAAGAAGGCTATGTACTTATCGATATGGATACGTTTTTTGTTGTTTTGAGTGCGAAAACGTTTGTGAATTACCGTCGTGCAAATGCGGATTCAGTTTTGGGTCTTGAGGACTAGGGCGGCATCCAAACACCGAAGCATTTGCGGTGGAATTTAGAAATAGAATGGGTGCTCTGTAGTCTGCACTCGAATTAGGATAATTATGTTTGATGTCTGAAGCGCCTGCGATTCCCCTTAGCGACTTGATTGTTTGCCCGCATTGTGATGCGGTTTATACGTTGCGCCGTCCGGAGAATGGGGAAAAGGCGTCGTGCGGCCGCTGCGGAGCTGACCTGATTACACCCCGCCGCAAAGCAGGGCTGCAAATTATTGCTGTTTCGCTTGCGATTGCCATCCTGATTATCGCAGCAACTGTTTTTCCATTCCTGACGATAGATGCGGCTGGAACGACTAACTCGATGTCGATCCTAGATGCGGTTTTTGCGTTTAATCACGGGTTGCTCATTGCGCTGTCTCTCGCCATGGCTTCGCTTATTATTGTCATTCCCCTGACGCGCGCCTTGTTGGGAATCTATGTGCTTGTACCAATTGTGCTAGACCGCCCGCCCGCCCGCGGAGCAGTCCACGCCTTTCGCCTGTCGGAAGCCCTACGGCCATGGTCGATGGCAGAAATATTTGCAATCGGGTGTGCAGTTGCGTTGGTCAAGATAAGTGGTATTGCGGACGTTTCATTTGGGCCCGCGTTTTGGATGTTTGTAGCTTTGGTGATATTAACAATATTCCAAGATAATTTTGTATGTAGGTGGTCGGTATGGAACTCGCTGGACAAGGCCTAGACATCGTGAGCGCGCACGACCTTGGAGTTGTGGCGTGTACGCGCTGCACGCAGGTTTGGCCTGTGGGCACACCTGCGTGCGGCCGATGTGGCAAAAAAATTGTCTCGCGTGAAGTGAAAAGTATGCAGCGGGTTTGGGCGCTCTGGCTGGTTGGGCTTATGTGCTATGTACCAGCAAACGTGTATCCGATGCTGCAAACCCGCACTTTGGTTTTTACGCAAGAAAATACGATTGTTGATGGGGCGGTTGAACTAATGCACCACGGTTCCTTTGCTGTCGCTTTCATCATCCTTTTCGCCAGTGTGGTCATCCCCGTTGGAAAATTCATGGCCATTGCCTTTTTGGCTCTCTCTGTGAATCGCACGTCCAACGTCACGAAACACCAACGCCAATTTGTCTACGAGATGGTGGAGTATATTGGTCGATGGTCAATGATCGACATCTTTGTCGTTGCGATTATGTCCTCTCTGGTGCAACTCAATACGATCGCGTCTATTAATCCTGGTCGTGCCAGCCTATTTTTTGCCCTCTCGGTTATTTTTACAATGCTATCCGCGCAAGCTTTTGACAGCAGAATGATCTGGGATGTCCAAGCCAAACAGAAAGCCATCAAAACATGAATGATCGCCCACCTCCCGTTGCTATCAAGCCGGCTCGGAAATCCTTTTTTGATCGCGCTTCAATTGTCTGGGTGATCCCCTTGGCGGCGCTAGTGGTCTCGCTCGGCGTGGCATGGCAGGCCTATGACAGCCGTGGACCATTGATTGAAATTGCGTTTCAAAACGGTGCGGGCATTGCTGCAAAGAAAACAGAGCTTCGGTATCGCGATGTTACAGTTGGTGTTGTTGAAGGTATTGAATTCGCACCCGACCTTGCTGCGGTCATCGTTTCTGTGCGCTTACACAAAGAAATCGCGCCTTTTGTGGATGTCGCCTCAAACTTCTGGGTCGTGAGGCCCGAAGTGAGCGCCAGTGGCGTTACCGGCTTGGATACGGTTTTGTCCGGAGTTTATATTGAAGGATCATGGGACAGCACGATCAGTGCCAGGGGGACAAAATTCAAAGGGTTAGTAGATCCGCCGCTTTCCCAGCAAGGGAAAGAAGGTCTTGAAATCGCAGTGCGTTCCACGTCTGGCGGTAGTTTGACCGACAACAGCCCGATCACATTTCGCGGGATAGAAGTTGGGCGCATCGGAAAAGCACGCATTTCGGTCGAGGGAAGTTATGCAATTGCCGAGGCCATCATTTATGACCCGCACAGCCAGTTGATTACGCCGTCAACACGGTTCTGGGACACCTCCGGATTTACATTTTCGGTTGGTGCGTCGGGCGCCAAGATTGATTTCTCCTCGCTTGCGACCCTCTTAGGCGGTGGTGTGACCTTTGATACTTTTGTTTCCGATGGCTCACCCGTCGCCAGCGGGACCGTCTTCGAAGTTTTCACCGACAAAGCAACGGCACGCAACAATCTCTTCGTTGGGGCCGAAGTCGAGACCGTCGAAATGCGTGTGGTCTTTGAAGAGAATATCTCGGGGCTCGCCGTAGATGCGCCTGTCGAAATCAATGGCCTGAAAATCGGCAAAGTGCAGAGCGTTTCGGGGATCATTGATGCAAAAACTTTTGGTGATAATCGCGTACGACTGAATGCCGTGCTGTCGATCCAACCCGCGCGCCTTGGGTTGCAGGGCGAGGCGTCGCCCAAGACCGCGCTAGAGTTCTTATCGCGACGGGTTCAGGAGGGTTTGCGCGCGCGTCTAGCTTCCACCAGTATCTTGACGGGAGGCCTTAAAATCGAACTTTTACAGGTCGATAACGCGCCAAAAGCTGTCATGTTGACTGGTGAGGGCATCGTGCCTGTTATTCCGGCAACGAAAAGCGAAATCACAGATGCTGCAGGTACTGTCGAGGGTGTGCTAGACCGCATTAACAAACTGCCCATCGAGCAGCTCCTCCACAGCGCCATTGATTTCCTCGATAGTGCCGAGGCCGTGGCTTCCGATGGAAACTTGCGCGAAATACCAAAAGAGGTGAGTGATACATTGATTGAGGTTAGAAATTTTGTGTCATCGAAAGATATTCAGAATATTCCAGTCTCCCTCAACGCCGCGATTGTCCGCTTTGAAACGTTACTCGCTGAAGTGGAAAAAGAGAAACTCGCAACTCAGCTCGTTGCGGCTGTCGATGCCGCTGCGGCTGCGGCAAACAGCGTGACGGAATCTGTCAAAGGTGTACCAGCGTTGGTTGCACAAATAGAGGCCGTCGCGGTAAGGGCCGAAGAACTACCCCTTGAAGACTTAACGATCCAACTTACCCGCCTCACTGAGTCAGCTGACGAGTTCATCAGCTCGGACGCCACTCGTGCGCTACCGCAAGAATTAGGTGCTGCTCTGACTGAAATAAGCACGATCCTAAATGAGTTGCGCGAAGGCGGAAGCGTCACCAATGTCAACGCAACGCTAGACTCCGCTCGCCAAGCAGCGGATGCGGTTGCAACCTCCACCAAAGAACTTCCGGCATTGGTGGACAGTATCAAACGCATTCTAAATGAAGCCAGCGCAACAATCGCAGGGTATAACAGCGGAAAAGTATTAAGTCGTGACGCCCAAGAGACCCTGCGCGACATTTCAAAAGCTGCAGCGGCGATGACGTCTCTGGCGCGTATGCTGGAACGCAATCCCAGCGCCCTAATCCGAGGACGATAACCATGAGTTTTTTCAGAACTTCCCTTGCCATAACCGCTTTAACGCTTGCTGCCTGCTCAGGTCCCGCTGATCGATATTCCGTCGCTCCGCCCGCTGTTACAGAAACGATACGCATCGGTTTTCGCTCCATAGAAGTGCGTGAAATATCTCTGCCAACCTATGCCGCAGCCGATGAAATCGCACTTCAGGACGCGAGCGGTAAATTGGTAACTGAGAGTGGGGCACTCTGGGCTGATAGCCCCGAACGTGCCGTTGCTATGGAACTCTCTCGCGCGCTTTCGAAGCTAACAGGTGCGCGGGTGGCATCGTCGCCATGGCCGCTTGAGGCTTTTCCCGATGCTCGACTAGAAGTTCGCTTTGAAAGCCTAATTGCACGGGGTGACGGGCAATATCATGCAGCGGGTCAGTATTTCGTCGGGGTGAGTGATGGTGGCCGCGAACGCTCAGGTCTCTTTGAACTGGCCGTTTCTTTTGACCCAAACGGGGGACCGCAAGCCATCGCATTGGCACGTGGTCAGCTCATCCTCGACTTGGCTAAATACATTGCCCGCAGCGGACTAAGCTGAGTCAAACAGGAACAAGGATCGGTTGGCCAATGAGATGGCCAACCGAATTTTCACTTATCCAACAATCGCGTTAAATGTCGCGCTTGGGCGCATTACGGCCACAGTCTTTTCAAGTTCCGTGTGATAGTAGCCGCCTAGATCAGCAGCCTGACCCTGTGTTGCGGACAGCTCAGCCAGAATCACATCCTGTTTCGCCGCCAATTCCGCCGCGATTGGCGCGAAATGCGCAGCAAGGTCGGCATCGTCGGTTTGAGCAGCCAAAGCTTCTGCCCAATATAAGGCAAAGAAGTAATGGCTATCGCGGTTGTCAAGTTGACCCACTTTACGGCCAGGAGATTTGCCCGTGTCCAAAAGTTTTTCAGTTGCGTCATCTACAGCGCGGCCCAAAACAGCAACTCTAGGATCGCCCTTACTCTCGGCAAGGAACGTCAAAGATTCACCAAGTGCGCAGAATTCGCCAAGGGAATCCCAACGTAAGTGCCCTTCAGACACCAGTTGCTGAACGTGTTTCGGGGCAGAACCACCAGCACCCGTTTCGAACATACCACCACCGTTCATCAACTTAACGATCGAGAGCATTTTTGCTGAAGTTCCCAATTCAAGGATCGGGAAAAGGTCAGTGAGATAGTCGCGCAAGACGTTCCCCGTGATCGAAATCACGTCCTTACCCTGACGAATAAGTTCAAGGCTATAACGCGTAGCCTCGCGTGGGGTCATGATCAGAAGGCCCAGATCATTGGCACCCTCTTCGGTCAGGATTGCTTTGACCGCTTTGATCAACTGCGCATCATGAGCGCGGTTCTCATCTAACCAAAACACCGCTGCAGAACCCGTCGCTTTCTGACGGCTGATGCCCAGTTTTACCCAGTCTTTGATCGGAGCAGCATTCGCAGAAGACGAACGCCAAATGTCGCCGGCCTCTACTTCATGGGAATGCAAGACATCTCCTTTGGCCAAAACATAGCGAATTGTACCATTAGAAGGCGCTTCGAATGTTGTTGGATGCGAGCCGTATTCTTCAGCCTTCTGGGCCATGAGACCGACGTTGGAAACGCTCCCCGATGTGGTCGGGTCCAAGGCGCCTGTCTCTTTGAAATAGTTGATCGTTTCGTCATAAATACCCGCATAGCAATTGTCGGGAACCACGCATTTAGTGTCTGCGGCCTTGCCATCAGGACCCCAGCCTTTGCCTCCCGCCCGGATGAGTGCCGGAAGCGATGCGTCGATGATCACGTCAGAGGAAACGTGAAGGTTGGTGATGCCTTTGTCGGAATCCACCATGTAAAGCGGTGGTTTCGCAGCCATACTCGCCTCAATATCAGCAGCAATCTCGGCCTTTTTGTCGGCGGCGAGACTGTCGATTTTTGCCAATAGATCACCGATCCCATTATTCGGGTTTGCACCCAATTCCGCCAAAACATCAGCGTGCTTGGTGAATACATCTTCAAGGTAAACGTAAACAAAATGACCGAAAATGATAGGATCCGAAACCTTCATCATCGTTGC
The DNA here is from genome assembly GCF_041205405.1 of Falsihalocynthiibacter sp. S25ZX9. NCBI lineage: Bacteria > Pseudomonadati > Pseudomonadota > Alphaproteobacteria > Rhodobacterales > Roseobacteraceae > Falsihalocynthiibacter > Falsihalocynthiibacter sp. S25ZX9. Next base: position 80,378 of record NZ_JBGFCD010000009.1, on the reverse strand, counting down.
TTTGAGATGAACGGAGAATAGGACGCCTTGCGCCGCCGCGTCGACTATTTCATTGCGGATAAAGGCACGCAATGCAGTTGCGCTCATGAAAGTTGCGTCTACGACCGTGCCTTCGCGAAGATTGAGATCACCTTTCAGCAGGGACACTTTACCTGCGGTATCAACAAATTCTATTTTAGCCTTACCCGTTTGGGCCGACGAAATCGTTGCAGATTTTTCATTGGCGTAGAAATCATTCCCGGGCATTGAAGCGACGTGGGTTTTGGATGTGGAGGCCCATGCACCCATCGAATGTGGATTTTTCATCGCATAGTTTTTTACAGCCCGTGCGGACCGACGATCAGAGTTGCCTTCCCGCAAAACAGGATTAACCGCACTCCCTTTAATCGCGTCATAGCGCGCCTGAAGGGATTTTTCCGCATCAGTTTGGGGGTTTTCAGGGTAATTTGGAACGGCAAAGCCTTGCACTTGCAACTCGGAAATCGCAGCAGACAGTTGGGGAATAGATGCCGAAACGTTTGGTAGTTTGATCACATTGGCTTCGGGAGTTTTTACAAGTTCACCCAATACGGCAAGGTCGTCAGACTGGCGTTGCTCCTCGGTAAGAAACTCAGGAACCGTCGCCAAAATTCTACACGCCAGGGAAATATCTCGGGTACCGACGGTGACGCCGACTGCCGAAGCAAAGGATTGAATGATGGGCAGGAGTGAGACGCTAGCGAGCTGGGGAGCTTCGTCTACAATGGTATACAATATGTCGGGGCGTTTTTTATCTGACATCGATTTAAACCTTTTTGCGTTTTTCGGAGATGAGCGCACCAAACGATTGAGTGCCACAAGTTTTTGAAATGCTCGTGACACTCCAAAAACGATTTTGAGAATGCCACCAAGCGCTGCTTATTAGGGCATAAATCAAGATGGTAGGAATTTCAATCCGAACGAGAATATATCGACGATAATAACAGTACTATTTGTTTATCTAACAGGCTTCGCTACGGTAGATTGTTCCAAAACCCCCGTACTTCCCCATATCATTCGACAAACTATAGCCGAGGTTTTGTGATAATATCAGGGCCTCATTTTCTTCTTGGCCATATTTGTGTCGCGCTTCATAAGTTCCTTCACGGCTTCGGACCTGCCAAACATCTCCTGTGTTTTCTTTCGTTGTTTTTCCATCTCCACCCGCAAAACAGCTTGCTCTTGGTTCAGGCTCATTGATTTTTGAGTACACCACTCCTCCCATTTGGAAAAAGCGCCCGCAAGCAGGGACGGATCCATTCCGTTTGCCTCTGTCAAAGTAACCGCTTGTTGGCTTTTAGACTCTCGAATTCTAAGGATTTCATCCGAAAGCCGCTGCTGATCTGCCGAAATTTTTTTTAGCTTGAACAATTCGATATCCAGCAGGGTCGCTGAAAGGTTTTTCAGGTTTTTAAGGCGTTTATCCAAACGGTTTCACCCCGTAACCGCGTGCCTTCTTGCGTATTTTTTCGGCGAAGCGGATTGCTGCGGCGACGGCTTGATAATGTGTTGCATGAATTTCATGGCCAATTTCCACAACTGCAAAAATGGCACGTGCCGTGGGAGGATCACTGTGAATGGGGACGCCATGCTCGCTCGCTAGTTCCCTTATGGTTGCGGCAACTTCATCAACCCCTTTTGCAACACAAATTGGGGCGCCGCCATTGGCACGATCCCACTTTAAAGCAACCGCATAATGGGTCGGGTTAACAATGATGACATCAGCTTTCCCAACGTCCGACATCATTTGGCTCATGGCAATTTCATAGCCCTTTTGGCGCCGCTTCTGCTTCACATGCGGGTCGCCTTCGCTGTTTTTGTGTTCGTCTTTCATATCCTTGTGCGACATTCGGTTCTTGCGCATGTGCTCTTGATACTGAAACAGAAAATCCAAAACCCCAAGGGTGGTAGCAATAATGAGGACGATGAAGAAGAACTTCATCACCAGTTCCAGTAATACTGTTGTGGCCATTGCGGGTGTCATATGGACCGTGGCAACAATGGTGAGAACATTTTGATATAGAAACACACCCAGAACGACGCCATATATTCCAAGTTTTACAAAGCTTTTAAAGAACTCAAAAATGCCAGCGCGCCCAAACTTATTTTTGGCGTTAGAGATGGGCGAAATTCGCGACAATTTCGGTGCAAGTTTGTCGGGGGCCACGACAAAACTTTTCTGGGCTACAATCATTACAATTACAAGCAAGCTAGGTAGTGCGAACCACGGCGACATAATTTTAAGGGTCGACATCATAATGCTTCCCGTCACAGGAAGGCCATTGCCTTCAAAAAGCGTCGGGGCAATTCTATCCGATTGGCCGATAATACTCGCCAACAATTGCCCCATGTCCTTCATGCTGCTGCTTCCAACCGCATAGGCGGCGACGAGAAATCCACCATAGCCTGCGGCAGTCATGAGGTCGGTCGATTTTGGTACCTCACCCTTTTTGCGCGCATCATCCAATTTCTTTTGCGTCGGTTCGTGTTGCTTGTCGTCGTCATCGTCGTCACTCATTTCATCACACCAAATGGTGCTTGAAGAAATACCGACAGTTCGTCCCACCACACCGCCAATAGAACCGGAGCAACAATCAAAAGAAGGGCCATGCCTCCAAGGGTGATCGCGGGTGCGCCGACCATTGCAACCATCAACTGAGGCATGGCGCGGTTGATAACCCCGAGCGCGACATTATAAACAAGAGAAGCAATGACAAACGGCGCGGCGAGGGAAAACGCGAGGGAAAAGGCGCTTGCAATTCGGGCGACGCCCCATTGAGATACATCGCTTGCTTGGGGAACGTCCCCAGGTCCGAAGACGTTATAGGAAAGGATGAAAGCCTCGGCAATTCTGATATGGAGACCGTTCATCACGGCCAGCGCGAGGCCCGCCATAAGTAGCAATTGTCCGATTGCGGCCGTTGGCTCAGCCTGTGCAGATCCCAATATTTGCGACAGCGAAGTTGCCTGCGCTGCAATTGATCCCGCCATTTGCAAAGAAAAAACAAACAATCTTAGCCCCAAGCCCAGTATCAAACCGACGAGAATCTCACTCGCATATCCTCCCCAAGCTTGGCCTTCAGCCATAGTATACGCACGAATTTCCACTGAAACCGCGGGATAGACAACGGCTGTAAAAGCAATGGCTAGGCCTAGGCGAACACGCTGTGGAATGGATTGTTCACCGAACGCTGGAAGAAGGGAAAGTGCTGCTCCTACACGCAGAAAAACGAAAAAGAAGGACGTGAGTTCGTCTTTTCCCCAGCCACTGATGAGTTCCATTGCTTCATTCATAAAGGCACGAAACCTACGAGTGCAGGGCGCGCATCCGTCCCAATTTCTTCGAACGACAGGACAGGATTGCTGATCCCCTTGGCCGACAGCACAGTGCGGATAAAGCGTCTCCTGAGCCGAGAGGTTACGATTGCGGGATAGGTTCCCGCCTCCGCAGCCCGCGCAATGCGATCAGCGACGCCGTCCGCCAATTTATTGAACTCAAGCGGGGGGAGCGCCACATCCACCTGACCGCGATCCCCAACCATTTGGTACAGATTGAAAGACGCTTCCCACTCAGGCGCCAATTGAATCAATGGGATTGTGCCATCGGCTCGCTTGATATCAGCGACCAGTTGGAAGCCTAACCGCTGTCGAACATGTTCGCATATTCCTTCGGCGCTTGGATAAATTGGTCTTGCCTCGGCAGTCGCCTCAAGAATAAGCGGTAAATTTCGCACGGAAACTTGCTCCTCCAAGAGGAGCCGCATGACATTTAAAAGCAGATCTACTGGAACCTTCTCAGGAACAAGTTCATCTAACATTTGCCGATTGGCAGCAGCGCGGTTTTCGTCGGACAAGTTTGTCAAAGCAGCTAGAATTTTGCGCAAAGCCTTCAACGTTAAGAGCCGCGGGAAGTTTCGCTTAATGACTTCAAGCAAGTGCGTTGCAAGAACCTCGCTTGAGTTCACAATTGTGGACCCAGATAGAGCCGCCTCGTCTTGGTCCTCTTGTGCGATCCATCGCGCGGGAGCCCCGTAAACAGGCTCGCTAACATCCTCCCCTGAAGGAAGAGAATCCCCACCATCAAGCATCAGCGCCAAAACTTTTTCGGGGTGCAGCACGTCTCTTGCCTGCTCGACTCCCTGGACGCGAATGATATACGAGCCAGCAGGCAATGAAGCCTCGTCTGTCAAACGAATTTCAGGCAGAATCAGCCCGTATTCGGTGGCCACATGCGTGCGCATATTCTCAATTCTGGCATCCAAACCTGTCGCCGGATCCAATATCATGTTAATGAGATCGGGCGAAAATTCGACGTGGATGTCGTCCAGATCCAAAGTGTCTCCGATGGGTTTTTTTTCCGTTTTGGGCAGCGCATTTTCGGTTACTGCCGTCTCGGTTTTCTTCTCTTTGGCCAACCGTTTATGAACCAGCCATGAGCAGTATCCCAAAGTAAGAGCGCCGGCGATAAACGGTAAAAACGGAAGTCCTGGAACGAGCGCGAAAAGCGCCATCAATACGGCCACGGTTCCCAAGGCAGCAGGGTGCCTTCCGAGTTGCGCGACCATTGCCAAATCCGTCGAACCCGTTGTGCCACCACGCGCCAAAAGCAACGCGGATGCGATCGATATAATCACCGCAGGAATTTGAGAAACGAGGCCGTCCCCAATTGTTAAGATGGCATATGTTTCAAAGGCCCGACCAATTGGCATGTCGTGGATTGCTACGCCAATAATCAAACCCATAACCAAATTTAGGAGGGTAATAAGAAGCCCAGCGATTGCGTCGCCTTTTACAAACTTTGAGGCACCATCCAGTGACCCGAAGAACGTCATTTCAGCCTGATCTTTTTCGCGTCGCTCCTTTGCTTCATTGTGGTCGATGGCTCCGGCGGACATATCGGCATCAATTGCGAGCTGTTTTCCAGGCATCGCATCAAGGGCAAAACGCGCTCCAACTTCCGCCATCCTCCCAGCACCCTTGGTGATCACGACAAAATTTACAATGAGAAGTACGCCAAAGACGACGAGGCCTAAAAAGACACTTCCACCCATAACGAAACTAGCGAAGCCCTGAATGACATCGCCTGCGGCACCTGGTCCCGTATGCCCCTGTCCAATGATCAGTTTGGTTGATGAAACATTGAGTGACAATCGCAACATCAGCGACGCGAGCAATACAGTGGGGAATGCCGAGAAATCTAACGGGCGTTCAATAAATAGCGTGACCGTGAACATGAGAATAGCTAGTGCAAAGGACGTCGCAAGGCCTATGTCCAGAACCCATGCTGGCACCGGTAAAATCATCATGACGATGATAGCCATCAGCACCAATGCGAGTAATACAGTGGGGCTAAATAGGTTCGAAACTGACAGCTTTGTTTCCATTCTGGAACTAACTTTCTTCAATTTTATTAGGTAGTTTTCGACAGGCCAATCGAGAAAATGTGGTCAACGTTTTTCAATCAGAAATAAATCGACTAGATTCGATGCGTCGATAACAAATGCGTTGCAGTGACACCTGTAGACTTAAGATTGGAAGCTATTTTAAGGACTGGAGGTGCAAAGCAATTGGTGGAATTCTCTATCCCAAACAGCCGTTGCACTCGCATTCTCCGAGTTAAAGAATTCAGGGACGTCATGATCATCATTGAGACAGCACTTCCAGATATTGTTTAATGAAAATTATCCGGAAACCGTTTATAAAGTGTAAGGAATACGGTGATCATCCCATTTTTATTGAAGCTCAGCCGTAGATTTTATTCGGCTGCTTTTAGTTTCATTGCGGGGGTTATGCCACCAATGCCCATGGGAAGCTCGTTGTTGTAAGTCCAGAGCGATTGTAACACTCAATATGAGCGTTTTATGGGCCATTGTCGGCGCGTATGCTCCGAGGTTTTCCACGCCACTCAATGATTTGGTTTAAGCTCTGGACGACGCGCTCTGTGGGTAATGAGAAATCCACGTCAATTCACAGACCTTCGAGATTGAAGTTTTGCAGCAAGTTCCACATTCGAATTGCCTGGCGTACGCAAGCTGATGCGCCCCATAGAACCTGTTGCGCTCGTGTCAGATGATGAAACTCCAAATTTTAGTAAAATTCTACAAAACTTAGACTGCGCACTTAGGGTTCTCTTAGGTTTTGTCCTTCAGTTTGGATGAACATCTCCAAGCGGGATGATGCGGCGAGAAATAATATGACCGTCGTAAATGTCAGAATGACATCAGCTGCGCCTTAGTCGGTGCGAAATGAAAACCGGCGCAAAAGCGTCTTAGGAATTAGGAAAACACGATGTCCAGCATTCTGACAAACACAGGCGCGATGGTCGCGCTTCAAACTCTAAAAGGTGTAAACGCCAGCATGGCGACTACGCAAAACGAAATTTCCACTGGTAAATCCGTGTCTTCGGCCAAGGATAATTCTGCAGTTTGGGCAATTTCAAAAGTGATGGAGGCGGATGTGAGTGGGTTTAAGGCGATTTCCGACAGTCTATCGCTAGGTGAATCGACTGTGGCAGTTGCGAGACAAGCCTCTGAGACCGTGACGGACCTCCTAACAGACATCAAAGGTAAAATTGTTGCCGCTCAAGAAGAGAATGTAGACCGAACAAAAATCCAAACGGATATCTCGGCTCTTCGTGATCAGATTACGGCAGTTGTTGGGGCGGCCCAGTTTAATGGTTTGAATTTGGTTCAAGGTACTGAGGACGTCAACGTTTTGTCTTCACTTGATCGATCGAGCGATGGTTCAGTAACAGCCACAAATATTAAAGTTTCACGTCAAGATCAAACTACGACTGCGGGTACATTTGGAACGGGTACTTCAATTGCCGCCAATGCCGTTGTTGCAGATAGCGCTACTGCAGTAGCTTCCGCAGCAAACACTGCAGTAGTTACCTATGCGGATACGTGGGCAGCTGCTGACACAGCGCAATTAACTGTTGCGGGGGTTGATCTTAGCTTTACGGCAACAGGAACAGACGTCACAGACGTTGCGTCGTATTTTGCCGGTGCAATTAATGGTCTAGGTCTAGAGGGCGTTACGGCTTCAAACACCGCGGGTGTACTAACGATTAGCTCAACGCGGGCGTTTGAAGGTATGAATGTTAAGTCGACAGCGACTACGGCAGGAGACGGTTCTTCAGACATTACAGCTGTAAATGGAGCTGGTCCGACCGGCACCAACACAGCCTCGGACAGTACGATTGCTCAACGTTCAGAGAAAATTGACTTATCGACTGTGGCCGCTGTCGCAGATGGCGATGGATACAAAGTAACTGTAGGTTCCAATTCATACAACTATATCGCCGGAAAAGACGAGTCGATGGAAGACGTAGCCAAAGGGCTTAAAACCGCGATTGATGGCGGCAGTATTGCTGGCGTAACGACCAAAGTTGTCCAGGATGCAACGACCAAGGCTTGGAGTCTTCAAGTTGACAATGACGGAACTGGATCGGCGTCTCTTGCATTTTCGACCGCTGGCAATGCTGGTGGCAAAGCCTCGGGTGGCCTTTTCGGCTTGGACAAAATTGATGTTCGTACGAATGCAGGCGCTAATGCAGCGTTAGATAGCATTGAAAACTTGATCCAATCCTCGATCGACGCCGGAGCTAATTTTGGTTCTACACAGTCACGAATTGAAAACCAAAGCGACTTCATCGGAAAGCTGACCGATTCTTTAAAATCGGGCATTGGCACACTAGTTGATGCGGATATGGAGGAAGTGTCTGCACGTCTGACGGCACTTCAAACACAGCAACAATTGGCTGTTCAGTCTTTGTCCATCGCAAACCAGGCACCTCAATCGATCCTCTCACTCTTCCGCTAAGCCGATAAAAACCGGAGCGCCGGAAAGGCGCTCCGGACACAAATTTAATTTTATTGTGCTATTTCCTGGAAGGACTCACAGTGAACGCATTACATCAGGCCAAGACGGCTTACGGCTCAACCCAAAAGACAACTCGAACTTCACGTGGAATTGAATACGAGGCGTTTGCTCGCATAACCCACGCCTTAAAGGTTGCAGAAGCCAAAGGTAAACAGGGCTTTAGGGAACTCGCCATGGCTTTGCATCAAAATCGACAGCTTTGGACAATTCTCGCCTCAGACGTTTCTGAGGAAAGTAATGCACTACCAGAAGAGTTGCGCGCCCGAATTTTCTATTTAGCAGAGTTCACGAATTTCCACACCCGCCGAATTCTTAAAGACGAGGCGTCGGCCGAAGTCTTGGTAGACGTCAACTCCTCAATAATGCGTGGGTTAAGAGCCGGGGCGGTGGCGAAATGAGTGGTCTGGTATTGAAATTGGGTCCAAAAGAGCGTGTCTTAATTAATGGAGCGGTAATCGAAAACGGAGATCGGCGCTCGCGCCTTTCAATTGTTACACCAAACGCTAATATTTTACGCTTACGAGACGCAATACATCCAGAGGAAGTAAACACACCTGTCCGTCGTGTGTGCTATATTGCACAACTGGTGTTGTCCGGTGATGCGGACAAAAGCGAAGCCAAAATCCAAATGCTGCGGGGGATCGAGCAATTGAGCCAAGTCCTTGTGGATTTAGATAGTCGAGATCAACTAACAGCAGCGACTGATGCAGTGATAGAAGAGCAATACTACCAAGCATTAAAGCTACTTCGCACACTTCTTCCGCGCGAAGAGCGGTTGATGGCCGCCGCAGAACTATTATGACCTTCCAAGCTCTTATTCCTCTCTCGGGATATGCTGGATGGACATTCTTGACTCGCACAAGAGAATCTCAACAAGAAGTGCATGATAATTCCCCACTGATTTCAAGAGAAGTAGAATACTTCAAGGAAAATATTTCGAAAATTTCAACGGCCAAAGAATTGGTCAAAGACCGGACTCTTTTGAAGGTTGCCCTCGGAGCGTTTGGACTCGATGCTGATTTGCCAAATAAAGCATTTGTTGAGAAAGTACTGGTGGAAGGTTCACTTTTGGAAGACGCTTTTGCGCATCGCCTTAGCGACAAGCGCTATTTAGAAATGACGGTAGCCTTTGGCTTTGATCTTGGAACTCCTAGGTCAAAACTATCCGACTTTGGAGACAAAATTGTTAAGGCGTATAAAGGACGCCAGTTTGAAGTGGCCGTTGGGCAGGCAAACGATAGTATGCGTTTAGCTTTAACGGTTCAAAGAGATCTGACCGACATAGCCAATGATGACATGACCTCAAACAGTAAATGGTTTACCGTAATGGGAAATCCGCCTTTGCGAAGCGTTTTTGACACTGTGTTCAACTTACCGTCTTCGTTTGGTGCTTTGGATCTTGATAGGCAGCTTGAAGTTTTTCAAGATAGAGCGGAAAGATTATTTGGTTCCAGTGACCTAACACAATTTTCCGACCCGGAGAAACAAGAAGATTTAATTCAACAGTTTCTAGTCCGCTCTCAACTTAATAGCATTAATATCGGTGTTCAATCTGGGCGGGCAGCACTGTCCTTGCTTCAAAATTCGCGCTCATATTTCTCCAATTCCCAACAATTCTTCTAGTCTGGCTGTGAACCTAGTAAACCTCTCCCTAAGTTTCAGACACTAATGTACACAACTATTTTTTATTTTGCTGGATTTCAACTCGAAGTAGATCGGATGTGACGGGCTGGGCTGGTAATCCCCCCATTTTTAACGGGGTGCGGCTGTAGAACTTACGCGGCCATTTTAAGTTTCTGGGCGGGGGGCATGCCGCCGATGCCCATATTCGGGCGGTCATTGTTGTAACTCCATAGCCATAGTGTGGCGAAGTCCTGTGCCTCCTCGATGTTTTTAATAATATGTTGGTCCAGCCATTCATGCATGACAGTGCGGCTGTAACGCTCGATGTAAGCGTTCTGTTGCGGCTGAAGTGGTCCGGCAAAACTGGACAGCGTGCTAAGGTGTATCCAACACGAATGAATGGATACGAGAATGACGAAGCGGCGGAACTTTTCGGACAAGTTTAAGGCTGCTGTGGTGTTGGAAGCGCTGCGTGGAGATAAGAACAGTTCAGGAGATCGCGGCCAAGCGCCAGCTCCACCCATGCCCGACAGGCAACGCAGGTGAGTTCATGGAAACGGCCGGCGATTGAAGGGGAGGTAGGCGTATTTTCGGACAAGGTCAAGAAGGCTGAGAATAACGAGGGCGAGATCAAGGACCTTCACGCCAAGATTGGTCAGTTGGCGCATCTCGGGGTGTAAATACCTCTGCCAGCCAACAGGTGGAGAACAATTTTTTGTCACAAGGGTTGAAGCGATGAGCCCGACAGACCGCCGCGAGATGATCCGCACAGAAAACACCGATTTGAGCCTGACAAGCTAATGCAAGCTGCTCAAGATTCGCCGCCCGTCGATCATTACACGCCGGTCGCCCTTGATCAGGCAACGCATGATCTGATGCGTGAAATTGATCGAATATTTACGAAGCATCCCTTCTTTGGCAGCCGGAAGATTACGGCCTATCTTCCCCAGCTGGGGTTTTCAGCAGGTTGGCACCGTGTTCGTCGTTTGATGGGCATTATGGGCTTGCAGGCCATCCAAAAAGGCCCCAACACAGCAAAAAGCACCTTCAGCACCGCATTTACCCATACTTGCTGAGAAAGCTGCCAATTACGCGTCCTAAACATGTTCTCCTCTCGGGCATGTAAACATGCCCTGCTGGGCTTCGGGTGCAGCGACATCACTTACATACCCGTGAAAAACGGCTTTTTGTACTTGGTCGCGAGGGGTGTTTACACCCCGAGAAATATGGATTGGGCAACCCGTAAAGTGCTGTCCTGGCGGCTCTCAAATACCCTGGATGCCGGCTTCTGTGTTGAGGTGCTGGAGGAAGCTATCGCCAAATATGGAAAGCCAGGGATCATGAAGCCTGTCCTGAAAAGCAGCTTACCACTTCAGTACTCCGGCCCATTATCGACCCGAATAGTTTCTGGTTTCCCTCGCCATTCAATGATCCGATTAAGGCTGCGAATAACCCGTTCGGCTGGCAAAGAAAAATCGACCTCGACGCCCAATCCCTCGCGGTTTAAATATTCCAGCACGTTCAAGAGCCGAAACGCTCGACCATCCATTGCGCGGCGGTGCATGCTTACATGCATGAGAGGGGCCGAGGTGATCCGCCATGAAGTGCATCGACCAGGTCACGTTCGGTACGCGAGGCACTGCCAGCACATTGGGTTTGTCCCGCTTTAACCGTTTCCGAGGTTTGATCCGCAAGTTCAGTTCCAGTTCGCAGTAAATCCGATACACCCTTTTGTGGTTCCATGGATAGCCCTGCACGTTAGGTAGATGCTGGAAATATAACCCAACCGCCCAAGTCTTCCATGCGACCGTCAGTCCAACCAGAAAATCGGCAATCTTTTCGTTCTCATTGATCAAGAAAGGGCTGTAATGATAGCCCGTCTCACTGACATCAAACGTGCGGCAGGCCAGCGCAATGCCAGTACCGTGGCGCGCCACCGCGTTCTCGGCCAGACCCCGGCGCAGGGCTGGCCGGAGCACTTTTTTCCTAGGGCTTCATCTGGCTGATCATCGACGCGTCTATTACCCGGCAGGTGATGCCCTGCATCACTGAGAGGGCATCCCGCCATACTTCGCCCGTCATTTGTAGAACGACGCGTTGCTCATGCCATGTTCGCGGCACAGCTCCGTTACCGACACACCGCTTTCGGCTTGGTATAGGATCGCAAGAATTTGGGGTTCGCAATATCTCGCCATCTTCATCAAATTCTCCTCAGATATCTTGCCAAGAAAATTCTATTTTCGCATCCCCTTAGTTTAGGGAGATGGCCATGTATGTGATGGCATTGCATGGGGTCAGTATTGCGCTGGCCTGTCGGACATTCCAGATAAGCGAAACCTGTTATCGGTCCAGCACGGTTCTGAGCTACGAGAACGAAGAAATTTCCGATCGGTCGGAGCGTTTGACAACGCCAAACACAGTTGGGGCTTCGGCTTATGTTTCTTGTATCTACGTAACGTGCAAGGCTACGGGTGGAACCGCAAACGGGTCTATCTCATAAGCTGACAGGTAAATGCGAATCAATCACCGAGAGGTGGATCTATTGCGAACTGGGGCTGAATCTGCGGACCAAGCCAAAGCGACGTCTAAAGCGGGACAAGCTTGAGCCGTCGGCGGCGCTAGGTGCGCCAAACGATACATAGTTCATGGATTTCCCTCTTTGAAGTGGTCCACCCGTTTGGTTTGGAACGTGTAGAACTGAAGATGGCTTTTAGGAGACCCAAGCTGAAAGAGATTGTAGTGAAGTTCCTGTAGGTTGAGGTTCTAATCGGGCAAGGTATGCCTCGGAAGGAGGCAATCAGACAGATTAGGTGCGTCGTTCAAATCGAACGTTACCATTGCTTCCAAGTTGTTCGCGTTGCCCTGTATTTGTATACGTGGTGAGGGCTTTGTTTTGGCCTTGTATTGCTGTCAGCCGCCCATTTACACTGCGAACTGCACGCACAGCAGCCCCCAAAAGTCGTTGATTTCGGCTTGCTTTTATGCGGATTCGAGCCAAAATTGCGGCTTCAGGTGCAGGCTCTTTTAAAAGTTTTTCCGTCAGAAGAGCCTTTGCTTGAGTAAACTTAGCGAAGTTCTCTATTGCACCTGCGAGGATGTTTTCACGTTCCTTATCTAGCAAGAGTTCTAACTCTACAGCCAAGGTGGCTGGGGATGTACTATTCATTCTCGGACTCCTTCAAGGCTTCAAAAAGCGATTGGGCAAGGCCAATGCCGCCTTTCTCAACCATTGCTTCAGCCTGAGCTTGAACTAAAAAAGAACCGAATTGATCTTCCCCTGCTCCCCCTCCCAAATTCTCACGCGATTTTCCAAACCCAGCAGATTTCAACATTTCCGCAAGGAAACTGGCTTCAAGCTTTTTTGCGGCATCCATAAGCTTGGTATCTTCAGAGGATAACGGCTTAGGGCTTGTTCTGTTCTGGGAAAATGTTGGTGCGATCAGATCGGACATCGGAATGCTTTCAATTCTAGACAGTTTCTCCAATATTGGATCAAACCAGTAAACATCTGGTAACCAAGTCATCACATAGTAGCACTACCACGAGGAAGAATTCCCGAAAGGCTACGATGAACAATTTGATTTCGATAGTTTCCCGCGCGCCAAGTAGTTTGGATTCGCATTCCAATGGGCCTTTGGTTCAAGGTGAAAGTGCAAGCCTACCTTCTCGCAACACTCCGGAAGCTCAAAGCAAAGCTGGGCTTGCCCTAGTTTCAATTCCGTCTCAAAATGGGGCGAATACGGTGCATGAGTTGAATGGCGAAGCCACTTTCGGGGACATTTTTAATGGAAGCTTAGAGAAAAAGCCTAGCAGTTCCGGCTTAGGAACACCCGAACTTCTTCTTGAGAATACTAATTCCACAAAAGCCGGTTCAACGTATTCCAGCGCTGACGGAGAGATATCCGACGTCGTGCAAAAAGAACCGCAAGCTGTTTTGGATTCCGCAGTTTTATTTGGTCATCCGTCAAACATTCAAACATTACCCTTGAGTTTTGGAGGCCAATACCCTGTTAAATTGACAGAAAGTACAAATAGTATAACCGCCAGTACTACTCTCGAAACTGATCTACCAAAAGTTCCTTCTGATTTTGTTTCGCCAGTTCCTGTATCTGAATCGTCAGAAGGGACAGTGCCACTTCGTGCTCTTGAACAAAGCATTACATTGAAGGCGGAAGCCACCGACAAACCTTTCAAAACAGGGAAGGCCGAGACAACTTTCACTCCTTCCTCACTTCTAAATGAAAGTGCCACTTTGCAAGCGCCCAACAATGCGTCGATGAACGTTCAAACGGAGATCGCTTCCTCCATGAGAAACCCTGTGGATTCGCCTCCAAGTTTGATGCCAACCGCAAAACCAGACAATAGTGCAGCGATCTCGGAGGCTTCCACAAATTCTACTGAAACCCCCCAGATGCAATCGCAACTTCGTGACGCCACGTCGGTGCTTAGGGCAATGATGCCAACCTCAAATGAGACCCGTGTCGCGCGCCCTCAAGTTTTCGCAAATAACGGTGAAGTTTTACGCGGAGTTTCTGCATCTCCAAAAGACAGGTTGGCATCTACCGGGCAGGACCGCTCTTATTCTCAAGCGCTTTCCACTTCAAATGGGGGAGTGAGTTTGCAAAAGGACGGATTTCAAGTAAATCACGACGTGGCAACCTTTGTAAAAACGGTCCCACAGAGCGCCGAACCCACGCCCTTACCAAGTGAGCAACAACTGACAACGCAAAAGCTAAGTTCAGCTTCTGATCACCAGCAAATTGGAGCATCCTCTCAACCTATGCAGGGGAATTCTACTAATGTCATAAATGTAGTTCCTTTAACTTCGGAATCTGTTTCTCCTAATGAGACCGCAGTGAAAACGGCTTCAACTCCAGCCGCCACTACACTTGCGCAAACCACGTCGACCACATCTCCGCCACAAGTTCCTAATGCCCTGATCGACACACCTTATAATATGGCCGCGCCTTTGGTCGAAGATTTTGCAAGTGACTTGAGTTTTACTCCGGACACGATGAGTTTAGAATCCAGCCGCGTTCCTCTCGCACAATCCCAACACCAAGCTCTAGCGACTCCCCCACAATTACATCCCGATTTGGCGCGTTCAGTTGCACAACAACTGGCTTCCGCTTCAATAGGCGAGGCCAATAGGCCGCTGGAACTTGCACTTTCTCCGGAGGAGCTTGGACGTGTAAAGCTTACTTTTTCCCCCACTGAGGGTGGGATGGTCGTTTCGGTACTAGCAGAGCGACCGGAAACGCTCGATTTAATGCGCAGAAACATTAACTCCCTTGCTCAGGAATTTCTTGGAATGGGGTACGATCAAATTTCGTTCAACTTTAATCAATCTGGTTCCGAGCAGCAGCAAAATGGTCAGTCTTCTCCGGATCAACCACACGTGCCGCCATCAGAGTTCCAGCCTATTGGAACACCGGAATCGGGTCCGATTGCAATAGATCTGACGCAATCTGATCGCGTCGACATTCGTATTTAAAAGGACGTTACAATGGAAGTTACCCAATCTTCGCCTGCACTCCAAACATCCTCCAGCCAGATCGTATCTGAATCCCAAACGGACGCCGCTTCGCTTTCGTCGGATTTTGATACTTTTCTCAAGATGTTGACTGCACAAGTCACCAATCAAGATCCCCTGAATCCGACCGATTCTACAGACTTTGCCGCACAGCTTGCGACGTTTTCTAATGTAGAGCAATCAGTGAAAACGAATGAACTCCTAGAAAATTTGGTCGCTCAATTTGGCGGTTCTGGGATGGCTGAAATGGCAAGTTGGGTAGGTATGGAGGCGCGGATCGAGGCCCCGGCGCATTTTTCAGGGAGCCCAGTTACAATTTCACCAAATCCGATTGTAGGAGCAGATCAGAATTTCCTTGTCGTGCGGGATTCCGACGGAACAGTCGTTCAGCGAAACGAGATTCCAGTGAGTGCAGGAGCGTTAGAATGGGCTGGTGTAGACGACGGCGGAACGCCCTTTGAGAACGGTCTGTATACTTTTGCGTTGGACAGTTTCAAAAATGGAGAACAAATGGGCGAGATTCCCGTTGAAGTTTATAGTCGTGTAACGGAAGCTCGGGGCGAAGGAGGGATAACAGTTCTTGTTCTGGAAGGGGGGGCAATGGCTAACTCCGCAGATGTCACTGGCCTGCGCGAAGCTGCTTGATGTATTCTGTTTCATAGTTCACTTGCCTTGAAATCTACGCATCCCTAAATTGCATGAAACCAAGGATCGGCCTAAGTGGAATGTCTCTAACCTCTATGCAAACTCAACTCGCACGCGAGCTTTCGCAGAATTGTTTAGTGCCAAGCCAAGCAGCGTGGCAACAGTTGAGCGGTGGGCGCACCAATACCTGTTGGCGCATAAAAAATCAGGAAATCGATGTTGTTTGCAAATTGTTTCAAAAAGGTCAAAACAACCCTCTTTTTCCAAACAGTCCAAGCGACGAGTTTTCGGTACTCAAGTTACTCGAAAGAGCAAATCTTTCCCCCGATCCAGTTGCATACCAAGAAACGACTTTCGGTACTTGCGTGATTTATTGCTTTCTTGATGGCGACGCCATTTCTGGCGGCGATGCGGGCGAAGTTGGCAAAACTCTTGCCCAACTGCACAACACGCCAATTCCAGTAAGAACCCATCTGCGAAAGCTTTCGCTTTCACCAAATGGAGTATCGATTCACGGCGTAAAAATTTTGGATGTCTGCTCCTTTCAAACGGCACAGGCACACCAAAAACTAATGCCGGTTCTTCCGAACTTGCCGGCGGCTACTCCGGTCTTGTTGCACGGGGATTTGGTGCCTGCCAATATCATTCGAACCAAGATAAACGTGCGGTTTATTGATTGGCAATGCCCTGCGCTTGGCGACCCCTGTGAGGATATTGCAACTTATTTGTCACCGGCGATGCAGTACCTGTATGCCGACAAGCCGCTTGACGAGCATCAAGAAGCAGAGTTCCTGCGCTCGTATGGGAACAAAGATGTAATCGAACGTTATTATATCCTAAAGCCGCTATACCACTGGCGCATGGCAGCATACTGCTTGTGGAAGGCAGGGGAGGGTGTCGAAGATTATGCGCAGGGCTACGCGCTGGAAATGATGGCCCTTAATCGTCTCGTGTAAACTAAGAAACGTGCAGCCAGAGCCAATGGCCGACGTAAACAACGCCCATCCCCGCGAGGAACACTAGCGCGTACACGCCCAAGCTTTTCTTCGGCGCGGTATCTGCCATAGTCGTGCGCGCAATTAGGGCTTGCTCGGCCATTCCGGGTAAAAGCGGGCCGAACCGGCTTAAAATCCGAAGAGTCTTGACCAAGTCTGACACCACTGCTTTGGGCCCAATGCTTTCTTTGATGTACCCTTCGACGATTGGCTGTGCCACGTGCCAAATGTTGATTTGCGGATCAAGCGACCTTGCCACGCCCTCGACGACAACCATCGTGCGCTGGAGGAGGATCAACTCGGTGCGCGTTTCCATCCCAAATCGCTCGGTGACTTCAAAGAGGTAGTGCAGGAGGCGGCCCATGGAAATTCCACTCGCTTCCATTCCGAAAATGGGTTCACCAACGGCGCGCAGTGCATTTGCGAATTCTTCTACATCACGGTCGGCGGGCACGTACCCTGCTTCAAAATGGACTTGCGCGACGCGTTTGTAATCTCGTGTGATGAAACCATAAAGGATTTCGGCATAGACGCGGCGTGTGTATTCGTCGATTCTCCCCATGATCCCAAAGTCATAGGCGATGATGTCGCCGTTCTCGGCAACCTTCATATTGCCCTGGTGCATGTCGGCGTGGAAGTACCCATCGCGCAAGGCGTGGCTCAAAAAGAGTTGCAGCACGCGCGCACCGAGGGCTACGCGATCATGCCCCGCCGCATCTAAAGCTGCATTGTCGCCAATCGGCGTACCTTCTGCCCAACCAAGAACCATGACGCGGCGACCCGAGAGTTCCCAATTGGCTGCGGGAACTTGAAATGCTAAATCGTCTTTTGTGTTTGCGCCAAACTCCGATGCCGCAGCGCTTTCAAGCCGCAAATCAAGTTCGCCGGTGACGCCTTTATCAAAGTGTCGGATCACTTCTGTTGGTCGCAACCTTCGAGACGCAGGCGATAGAAATTCAAAGACACTGGCCGCAAAGTAAAAGGCATCAATGTCCTTTCGGAATGCCTTTTCAATACCGGGGCGTAGAACTTTTACCGCAACTTCTTGACCCGTTTTGGCCAACCGCGCACGGTGCACCTGTGCGATACTCGCGGCGGCCACAGCATCGCCAAACTCACTGAAAAGTACGTCACTTGAATAGGTCAATTCTTCGGCGACCGATGCTTTGGCGATTTCAGTCGGGAAGGGGGGAAGCTTGTCTTGTAAGACCCGAAGTTGCCGCGCTAAATCTTCTCCAGCAATATCGGGGCGCGTGGACAGAACTTGGCCAAATTTAATATACGCAGGCCCCAAGGCGTTGAGGGCGCGTGTCACAGGTGTTAATGCTGGGTCGCCTTTGACTCCAAGCCACTTAAATGGCCACGCCAATGATCTTAACGCCACACGAACAAGGGGGGGCGCATCAATGGCTTCGAGAATCGGTGCCATTGCGCCATTACGTTCAAACGTTGCACCCGTGCGAATGAGGCGCCAAATATTATGTGGGCCGCGCATCTAGATTTTCCATCCCGAATGAAGCGCCGCGATTCCCATGGAGAGGTTGCGGTATTTTACGTTCTCAAATCCTGCATTTCGGATCATCGACGCAAAGGTTTCCTGATCCGGAAAGTTCCGAATGGACTCCACAAGATATTGATAACTCTCGGAATCGTTAGCAATGAGCTTGCCCATTTTCGGGATCACATTGAACGAGTACAGATCATAAGCTTTCTGCATCAACTCATTGGGAAGCTGAGAGAATTCAAGCACCATAATCCGGCCACCTGGGCGCAAAACACGGTAGGCTTCCGCTAATGCATCGGGAATGCGCGTGACGTTCCGAATGCCGAAACTGATAGTGTAGACGTCGAAAGTGTTACTCGGGAAGGGGAGCGCCATTGCGTCGCCGACCACCCAATCAAGTTCGTCTGCGCGCTCAATAGCTTCTTTGCGTTGCGCGCCAGCAACCAACATTCCCTCGGTCATATCACAGACAGTGGCGTGACCATAACCGGCTCGCTTGAGGAATTTGAACGAAACATCTCCCGTTCCGCCCGCCACATCGAGCAGCTTCTGGCCTGCGCGCGGTGCAAGCCAATCCATCATCGCTTCTTTCCAGATGCGGTGGATGCCCATCGACATTGCGTCATTCATGACGTCATATTTACTCGCAACATTCGTGAAAACGCCGTGGACCATGCCCGCTTTTGCGTCTTCATCTACGGTTTGGAAACCGAAATGCGTGGTTTTCTGGGAATTCTCGGTCATTTTGCCTTGCCCATTCTAATTCATCTCGACTCTTATATAGTGCTCACATGTGGTTACAACGTTCGCAATACTAAAGGAAAGCTGCCGATGCCCGAATTACCCGAAGTCGAGACGGTTCGTCGCGGTTTGGCACCTGTTATGGAAGGTAAAACAATTCTTAATGCGGATGTGCGCCGTCCAGACTTGCGGTGGCCGTTCCCTCCTAATATGGCGGAGCGGCTCACGGGCGCGCGGGTGCTGGGCCTACGACGGCGATCCAAATATATCTTGGCCGATCTGGACACGCGCGAGACGTTACTCATTCATTTGGGAATGTCGGGCCGCATGCTCATCTCGGGGGAACCACAGGGAAATTTGCACTATGAACTTCCTACGCCGCTCAAGCACGACCACGTAATTTTGGATCTGGAGGGTGGTGTTCGCGTGGCATTTAATGATGCGCGACGGTTTGGTGCGATGGATTTGGCGCCGACAGATACAATTGATGCACACAAGCTTTTGGCCAAACTGGGGCCAGAACCGCTAGGGAACGATTTCAACGGTATCTATTTGCAGGAGCGCTTGGGGAATAAGAAATCACCAATTAAATCCGCGCTGCTAGATCAGGGAATCATCGCAGGGTTAGGCAACATTTATGTCTGTGAAGTGCTTTTCCGGACACAGATATCGCCAAAAACACCAGCAAACACCCTCTCTAAGGCCTCTGTAAATGGATTGGTTCCAGCCATAAGAGACGTCCTAAACGAAGCCATCGAATCAGGAGGCTCAACCCTGAAAGACCATCGGCAAGCAGATGGTGAATTGGGTTATTTTCAACACAATTTTAAGGTTTACGGCCGAGAAGGAGAACCGTGTTTGCGCGAAGGCTGTGGAGGGACGATTGGGAGGATTGCACAGTCGGGTCGCTCAAGCTTCTATTGTTCGCAATGCCAAAGATGACTTGATCGGAACTGTAAGACTGGTAAGTCAGGGCTTAACAGAAATTATACGGTAGGCCTATCATGGCGTATGAGACACTCATTGTCGAAGTTGAAAATCACGTAGCCCTCATCAAGCTTAATCGGCCAGAGGCGCTAAATGCCCTCAATTCGGTATTGCTGAGTGAGCTCGCGCAGGCCCTGAAAATTGCCGAAAAGAACGACAAAGTGCGCTGCATTGTTCTGACAGGGTCTGAGAAGGCTTTTGCCGCAGGCGCTGATATCAAGGAAATGGCTGACAAAACCTTTGTGGAGATGTTCAGTTCAGACTTCTTTGGTGCGGAATGCAAAAGCCTTTTGGCCAATCGCAAGCCGGTCATTGCCGCCGTTGCGGGCTATGCGCTGGGCGGTGGATGCGAACTGGCCATGATGTGTGATTTCATTATTGCGGCAGATACCGCGAAGTTTGGCCAGCCAGAGATTAACCTTGGTGTTATTGCTGGAATGGGTGGAAGCCAGCGCCTGACACGATTCGTTGGAAAATCGAAATCGATGGATATGCACCTCACGGGGCGTTTCATGGACGCGGAAGAAGCAGAAAGGTCGGGATTGGTTAGCCGATTGGTTCCTGCCAAAAAATTAATGGAAGAGGCGATGTCTGCCGCTCAAAAGATTGCAGAAAAATCCTTACTGGCGACGAAGGCCGCTAAGGAAGCTGTTGATCGCTCTTATGAAACAACACTTTCGGAAGGGTTGCTCTTTGAGCGTCGCCTATTCCACTCGTTGTTTGCAACAGAAGATCAAAAAGAAGGTATGGCTGCATTTCAAGAAAAACGAGAAGCGCAGTTTCGCGATAAATAACAAAATCGTCGCACACCCCGTTGACTTACGGCTGAGTCGGGTCTAGAAGCCCAACTTCAGATTTATGCGACCCCAAAAAGTGGGAATTCGAGATATGGCTAATACGCCCCAAGCAAAAAAACGCGCTCGTCAAAACGAACGTCGTTTCCAAGTAAACAAAGCACGCCGTTCACGCGTTCGCACTTTCCTCCGCAAGGTTGAAGAGGCGATCGAGTCCGGCAACAAGGACGATGCATTTGCAGCATTGCGTGCCGCTCAACCTGAGCTGATGCGCGGTGTAACAAAAGGTATTTTTCACAAGAATACTGTTGCACGCAAAATGTCGCGTCTCTCTTCACGTGTTAAGGCAATCGCCTAAGACGTTAAGACTTAATTAGTTTTAAAAGAGCGTCCTTTCGAGGGCGCTCTTTTTTTGTGCGCGTGCGGCAAAATTGCTGCAGCGCAGGTAGGTTTTAAAGGGCAATTAGATTCGTTTTGAGAAAGTTCGAGTCAAGGTCGAAGATAAGTTGCGAAGCAACGCGACCAGTTGCTACTTAGGTCATGCGATTCACATCTTCGCTGGAGACACGACGAATTTTGAGCCATCTCTAATCCATTAGAGGCGGCAACTGTATCTGAGTTTTGGGCTTCCCACATCTCTGATGCGGAAGTGGTAATTTTGAATTGGATCAGTTCTTGCCTGGTTTCTTGAAGTTATTACTGTTTTTAACCTGATTTCTATTCTTGGATCAGGGCTTAAAGTTAAATCGGTCTCCATCTCCTCACGACGTGAGGTTTGAATGAGCTTGAGAAAGGGACTTCTCGTGCTCCTATCAATCTCGAAAGGCAGTACCCGCAAGGCACTGTCTTAGGGCGGTTTTTGCGTTTTCTGCAAACGTGATCATCGAGGGATGTGAAGGACGACTTGGGGGGTCTACCCACACGAAATCAGAAGGTCATTGGCCTAAAAAGATAACTGGCGAAGCGGGTAAAAAAGATGACGAATGAGACTTGGGGAACCGTACGAAATGAGCTGCAAAAAACCGTTGGGCAAAGCAATTTTACAAACTGGATTGAACCTCTAGAGTTTTCGAGCTTGAAAGACGGAATTGCAGTGTTTGCAGTTCCGACGAGCTTTATGGGCAATTGGGTTTCGCGGAATTTCGGCGATCAGATCAAACATCTTCTGAACGAAGCAGGGGCCGCTGTTAGCCGCTTGGAGTTCGCCGTCGCGAGCAAGCCAGTGGCGCGTCCTGCGTCAAAGGCACAGAAAGCCGCACAACACGCCCCAGCCATTGAGCCTACAGCGGATATTTCTGTTCCCGGAGCTCCTCTGGATTCGCGTTTCACGTTCGAAAGCTTTGTTGTTGGCAAGCCGAACGAACTTGCGCACGCTGCTGCGAAACGCGTTGCTGAGGGCGGGCCCGTGTCCTTCAACCCACTTTTCCTTTACGGCGGTGTAGGGCTTGGTAAAACCCATCTGATGCATGCCATTGCACATGAACTTCGGCGCGACCGTCCCGAGTTGAATGTTGTTTACCTTTCCGCAGAGCAGTTCATGTACCGCTTCGTTCAGGCTTTGCGCGAACGCAAGATGATGGATTTCAAAGAGCTTTTCCGCAGCGTTGACGTCCTCATGGTTGATGATGTTCAATTCATCGCCGGCAAAGACAGCACGCAAGAAGAGTTTTTCCATACGTTCAACGCGCTGGTTGATCAAAACAAACAGATTATTATTTCCGCTGACCGCGCACCGGGTGAAATCAAAGACCTCGAAGACCGCATTAAATCGCGCCTTCAGTGTGGTTTGGTCGTGGATTTACACCCAACCGATTATGAACTGCGTCTCGGAATCCTTCAGCAAAAAGTCGAGCATTATCGTAAGCAATATTCCGGTTTGGTTTTAACCGACGGCGTCTTGGAGTTTTTGGCACACCGAATCTCGACCAATGTTCGGGTACTTGAAGGGGCTCTCACGCGGCTTTTCGCGTTTGCTTCTCTTGTTGGTCGCGAAATCACGCTGGAACTTGCGCAAGATTGCCTCGCAGATATTCTGCGCGCGAGTGATCGTAAGATTACCATTGAGGAAATTCAGCGTCGCGTCAGCGAGCATTACAATATCCGTCTTTCCGAAATGATCGGCCCGCGCCGCGTACGGATTATCGCACGGCCACGCCAAGTTGCGATGTTCCTAGCAAAACAACTCACCAGCCGCAGCCTTCCTGAGATTGGCCGCCGCTTTGGGGGACGCGACCATACGACGGTTATGCATGGCGTAAAACGGATCGAAGAGCTAAAACAGCTCGACAGTCAGATGGCCGAAGACCTAGAACTGTTGCGCCGCAGCCTTGAGGCTTGAAAACTAACGCAACAAGCGTCTCAGGCCTTGACGGCCCCCCGATATAATCGGACATTCTGACGAACAGTTAACAACGGGCGGAAGCGTTGGCTTCTTCGCCCCTGCACCTGTCAATAGGAGCATTGAATGAAATTCAGTATCGAACGCGCGGCCCTGCTAAAGGCCATTTCCCAAGCTCAGTCCGTGGTTGAGCGCCGCAATACGATCCCAATTCTGGCGAACGTATTGATTGAAGCCGAAGGGGAAAATGTTTCATTTCGTGCCACTGACTTGGATATCGAAGTTGTCGACAAGACCATTGCTCAAGTGGAGCGGGCTGGAGCCACAACGGTTTCGGCTGTTTTGCTTCATGAAATTGTCCGCAAATTGCCGGATGGCGCATTGATCAAACTCACCGACGATGGTGCTGCTGGCCGCCTCACCGTGGAGGCGGGGCGTTCCAACTTCTCGCTCGCGACACTGCCTCGCGAAGATTTCCCTGTGATGGCCTCTTCGGAATACACATCAAACTTTACCGCAAAGGCGAGTGTTCTGCGACGTCTTTTTGACAAATCAAAATTCGCAATTTCGACTGAAGAAACACGGTACTATCTCAACGGCGTCTACATGCATATTTCGGAGTCCGAAGGCGGAAAAGTTCTGCGCTGTGTGGCCACAGACGGTCACCGTTTGGCGCGGATCGATGCTGAAATGCCTGAGGGTGCTGCGGATATGCCCGGCGTTATTGTTCCACGTAAAACAGTTAATGAAATGCGCAAGCTCCTTGACGTTGACGATGCTGAAATTGCGGTTTCTGTGAGCGAAACCAAAATTCGTTTTGCCACGCCCGAAATCACGTTGACATCAAAGGTCATCGACGGAACTTTCCCCGATTACACACGCGTCATTCCAACAGGAAACACCCGCAAACTCGAGGTGGACGCGGCTGAATTCGCGAAAGCTGTTGATCGTGTGGCGACCGTGAGTTCTGAGCGTAGTCGTGCTGTGAAACTCTCGCTCGATGAAGATCGTTTGATCCTTTCCGTTAACGCACCAGATAGTGGTGCTGCCGATGAAGAACTGGTTGTCGCTTATGGGGACGAGCGTTTGGAAATTGGTTTTAACGCGAAGTATTTGCTCGAAATTGCCAGCCAAGTGGATCGTGAAAACGCCGTGTTTATGTTCAACTCTTCGGCGGATCCGACCTTGATGCGCGAAGGTAATGACACGTCCGCGATTTACGTCGTTATGCCGATGCGGGTCTAAGGGCTTCGCAGCGGGCAGGTTCTCCCCGTGACAGGCTTGGCCCTCCGAGATATTAAACTCTCGCACTTCCGGTCCCACAAGGCGACCCATTTAGAATTATCTGGGCGCCCCGTGGCCATTCACGGCGCGAACGGCGCTGGAAAAACCAGTCTTCTGGAGGCGATTTCCCTTTTGTCTCCGGGACGGGGGCTTCGGCGCGCAACCACGCAAGAAATGACCCGCAAAACAGAAGCTATCGGGTGGAAAATTTCGGCCGTAATCGCGACGCCCAATGACGTCCACGAAGTGGAAACATGGTCGCAAGCAGGGGCTCCGCGCCAAGTTCGGATAGATGAAAAAGCCGCGCCCCAAATTGCCCTCGGAAAAATTGCACGCGTGCTTTGGCTCGTCCCCGCGATGGATCGTCTGTGGATTGAGGGGGCGGAAGGGCGTAGACGCTTTCTTGATCGCATGACGCTGAGTTTCCTGCCAAGTCACGCGGAGTCCGTTTTGGCTTACGAAAAATCCATGCGGGAGCGCAATCGACTTCTCAAGGATCAAATTCGAGATCCGGCTTGGTATGGCGCTCTGGAAAATCAGATGGCCATTTCTGGCGCACAGATATCGTCAAATCGCGCGACGGTTTTGGCGCATATTGAGGCCGCCCAACACGCCGCTCAAACCCATTTCCCCACAGCGGACTTGGAGCTAATTCAACCCGACGGATCCCCACTGGGGCCGCAATCTGAAGCCGCCCTGCGCGACGCATTTTCGCGGGCGCGGTCACGCGACATCACGGCGGGCCGAACGTTGGTTGGGCCGCATCGCGCTGACCTCGCGGCGCACTATCGTGACAAAAATATTTCCGCACGCGATTGTTCCACGGGGGAGCAAAAGGCGCTGCTCCTTTCCCTTGTTCTCGCAAATTGTCGCGCCCTCGCATCAGACTTTGGCGCTCCGCCGGTGCTCCTTCTCGATGAGGTCGCCGCGCATTTGGATGCGAACCGCCGCGCGGCCCTCTATGACGAAATCTGTACTGTCGGGGCGCAAGCCTTCATGACGGGCACCGGTCCCGAACTTTTCGCCGAAATTGAGTCCCGTTCAGATGTCTATGAAGTCCAAGATATTGACGGAACCTCCAAAGTAGTCGCTGCAACATGACATTGTCTCCTTCAGATCTCGCGCTTTATGCATTCGCTATTTTTATCCTGTTTATGACGCCCGGACCCGTTTGGGTTGCCATCATGGCGCGTGCGATGAGCGGTGGATTTCGTGCTGCGTGGCCACTCGCGCTGGGTGTTGCTGTAGGCGATGCATTTTGGCCTCTTCTTGCGGTGCTTGGCGTTAGTTGGTTGGCTGGGGAGGTTGGGGGGCTGATGATTTGGCTGCGCTACTTTGCGGCTGCGTTCTTTATCTTTTTGGGTATGGGCCTCATACGCAAGCCCATTGGTGTCTTAAAGGCTGATAGTCGTCTGACCAAGCCGGGTGTTTTGGCGGGGTTTTTGGCTGGCGTGGCGGTTATTCTTGGCAATCCAAAAGCAATTTTGTTTTACATGGGCATGCTACCCGGGTTTTTTGATCTCACCTCTGTAACTCGCCAAGACATTGCCGCAATTGTCCTGATTTCTATTATTGTTCCCTTTTTTGGCAACCTCGCTTTTGCAGCTTTGATTGCCCACGCGCGGACGTTTTTGAAGTCGCCAGAGGCGATCAGGCTCCTGAATGTTGTGGCCGGAGTGTTGCTCGTTTTTGTTGGGGCGTTTTTAGGGGCAACTGCGCTCGTTTAATTGCCTCAATCGCGTGACATCCCTTGCAAATAAACGTATAAATATCAAAAATACGAAGGATGCCTCAAATGGCCGATAACGCGCAGACTCCCGAAGAATATGGTGCCGATTCTATTAAAGTTCTCAGGGGCTTAGAAGCTGTTCGAAAACGGCCTGGAATGTACATTGGTGACACTGACGATGGTTCGGGTTTGCACCATATGGTGTACGAAGTCGTCGATAACGGCATCGACGAAGCGCTTGCGGGCCACGCGGACGCCGTGAACGTCACAATTCACGCGGATGACTCGGTTTCAGTCAGCGATAACGGTCGTGGAATTCCCGTTGGGATACACGACGAAGAAGGCGTTTCGGCCGCCGAAGTTATCATGACCCAGCTACACGCTGGCGGTAAATTTGACAGCAACTCATACAAGGTTTCTGGCGGCCTTCATGGCGTAGGCGTTTCCGTGGTGAACGCGCTGTCCAACTACCTGGAATTGCGGATTTGGCGCGACGGAAAAGAACATTATGCGCGCTTTGAGCATGGCGACACTGTTGAGCATCTACGTGTCGTTGGCGATGCGAATGGCCGTAAAGGGACGGAAGTGCGCTTCCTCGCTTCATTGGATACGTTCTCAAACCGCGATTTCATTTTTGAGACGCTTGAGAAGCGTTTGCGCGAACTAGCGTTTTTGAATTCGGGTGTTCGGATTATTCTGACAGATGAGAGACCAGTCGAACATCTACGCACCGAGCTTTATTACGATGGTGGCGTCCGCGAGTTTGTTAAATATTTGGATCGCAGCAAGTCGTCCATTATGCCGGAACCTATTTTTATGGTCGGCGAAAGAGACGATATCGGCGTTGAAGTGGCAATGTGGTGGAATGATAGCTACCACGAAAACGTTTTGCCCTTTACCAACAACATTCCCCAGCGCGACGGCGGAACCCATTTGGCGGGTTTTCGCGGCGCTCTGACTCGTACGATCAACAATTACGCTCAAACCAGCGGGATTGCGAAAAAGGAAAAAATCTCCTTCACGGGTGACGATGCCCGCGAAGGTTTGACCTGTGTGTTGTCGATCAAAGTGCCTGATCCTAAGTTCTCTAGTCAGACCAAAGATAAGCTTGTGTCTTCCGAAGTTCGCCCCGCAGTTGAAGGCCTCGTGAACGAGAAACTCGCGGAGTGGTTTGAAGAAAATCCGACTCAGGCCAAGATTGTCGTTGGGAAAATCGTTGAGGCCGCTGTGGCGCGCGAAGCCGCACGCAAGGCGCGTGATCTTACCCGCCGCAAAACGGCGCTGGATGTGAATTTCTTGGCTGGAAAGCTCAAAGATTGCTCCGAAAAGGACCCCTCAAAAACCGAAATCTTCATCGTGGAAGGGGACTCTGCGGGCGGGTCGGCGCAAACGGGCCGCGATCGGATGACACAAGCCATTTTGCCGCTAAAGGGTAAGATTTTGAATGTAGAGCGGGCGCGTTTTGACCGGATGCTCGCCAGTCAAGAAATCGGAAACCTTGTGATGGCTTTGGGCACGGGCATTGGCCGTGACGAATTCAATATTTCCAAACTGCGCTATCATAAAATCGTTATTATGACGGATGCGGACGTTGACGGCGCACATATTCGCACTTTGTTGCTGACGTTTTTCTATCGGCAAATGCCAGAGCTTATCGAGGGTGGCTATCTTTATATTGCTCAGCCTCCCCTCTATAAAGTGTCACGCGGCAAGTCCGAGGTTTACCTCAAGGACCAAGCCTCGTTGGATGATTATTTAATCGAAATGGGCGTTGAAGGTACCATCCTGCGCCTTGCCTCCGGAGAAGAGATTTCCGGTGCTGACCTTCGGCGTGTGATCGAAGAAGCTCGTCAGGTGCGTCGGATTTTACAAGCATTCCCAACGCATTACCCACAGCATATCTTGGAGCAAGCCGCGATTGCAGCTGCTTTTGTTCCGGGGGCAGTCGATCAAAATCTGCAGGGTGTTGCAGACGCTATTGCATCGCGTCTGGACAGTATCGCAGTAGAATATGAGCGTGGCTGGAAAGGCCGCCCGACCCAGGACAAAGGTATCCGTTTAGCGCGTCTTTTGCGCGGTGTTGAGGAAGTTCGCACGCTGGATGGTGGCGTGATGCGCTCTGGGGAGGCCCGTAAACTAGGGACCTTCACGGAGTCCCTTTTGGAGCTTTACGACAAGCCCTCCCGTTTGGTGCGCAAAGACAAAGAAGTGCTTATTCACGGGCCAAGTGAACTGCTAAAAGCTATCCTTTCAGAAGGCGAAAAAGGTCTATCACTTCAACGCTATAAAGGCCTTGGCGAGATGAACCCCGGTCAACTTTGGGAAACCACTTTGGACCCAGATGCACGTATATTGCTGCAAGTGAAGGTCGACGACATGGCAGAGGCGGATGACCTATTCACCAAGTTGATGGGCGACGTTGTTGAGCCACGACGTGAGTTCATTCAGCAAAATGCGTTGAATGTGGAGAACCTTGATTTTTAACCCGGTTGTAGGGGTGCGCGTAGTATGGCACGCACCCCATACTTTGGCATGAATTGCCCATAATTTGGCATACGTTTGCGAAATTTCTGTTTTTCGGCGGTGTTTTTCAACTTTATGCAGAACTTCGTGGGAGTGAAAACTTCTGCTCAATTAGCTGATGCTTTCGAACCAGGACCCGATGTTCAAGTGCAGCATTTGTCACAAAGGGCGGAAAGGAGCCGTTAGCTGCGCCTTGCTCCGAGGTCCGCTTGCTGGATTAAGTAGGGCTCGCCGGTAATGGATTTAACTGCCGCCAATGGCCCATAGAAGGTGCACATGCATTTATTTCGATGAATATATGGTTGTTCCTTCTTTGATCGTCTCAACGATACCAATGTCGCGGATGGCCATTGGATCGACCGCAGTCGGATCAGCGGTAAGAACAACAAGATCCGCTAATTTGCCAGACGCAAGCGATCCCTTATTGTCGTCTTCTCCATATTGCTCGGCATCCCAAATGGTCATCGCCTTTAAGCCTTCAATTGGCGTTACGCGTTGGTCTTCACCGATGACTTCCCCGGATCGAGACACACGATTAACCGCCGACCAGAGCATGAACATCTGGTCCAGCGGCGCGACGACAAAATCTGTGTGGTTGGTTGGTCGCAGACCTGCGTCAATCGCGTCACGCATTGGACTGATGTAGGCTGTCTGCGCAACTCCGCGGTTCGCAACGTGGGCATCCGCAAAATAGTAAGTGTGCAGCGTGTAGAATGACGGGCGTATCTTGTAGTCCACAAATTTTGCGATCTGGTCAGGGCGAGTGAACTTGCATGGATCATTGTAACATCACGATCCTTACCTAAATCGTCGGCAGCTGCTGTTTCATGCGCCTCAAAGAACGCATCTATAGCACCATCGCCGTCTGCATGCAGGTTGAGCGGTACACCCATTTCGTAAACTTTAGCGACCATGTCGTTTACCATCTCTTGTGGGAAGGTAAGCTCGCCGAACCAGTTCTCTTCGCCGCCCGGTCCACCGGTCAAGTAGGGCGTGCTGAACTTAGCAGTCCGTCCTTGTGGTGAGCCGTCAATCGTGACCTTCACGCCGCCGATCTTAAAGCCGTCGCGGTACTTACCCCATGTTTCAAGCGGAAACTCTTCGAGGATTGCGTCAACATCAGTAATAAACGGGTATGCAATCACATCTATTATGTCGGCACCTGCTTCGGTTGCGCGGTTTATTGTCTTCATCCGCTCTAGATGAGTTGCACCTTCATGTGCTGTTGTCACACCAGCTTCGGCATAAAGCAGTTGCCCAGCCGCGGTCGCAGCCAGCTCGGCTTGCGGAGACATTGTCGGCGTCGCCGCAACAATGGATAAGAAGGCGGTTTCCATGATCAGACCGTAGGGTTCGTTAGTGCCTTCCTTTCGGACGATGCACCTCCTGGCGGTGTCACAGTTGCCTCGTCGATATTTGGGCGTTCTAACACCGTTTTTTCGGCTATTTTTGGCCTTGCGCATCACCGGACTAACGTTTTGCAGATTAAGTCAATGATAGTAGCTTAATTTGGGGTTGAGTTAGTCGGCAATTCTAACAAAATAGGTAACATTGAGACGAGACGAAAAATCCGAACTTCCTCCTGCGACGGGCATGGATTCCATGGCGTCCGATTTCAACATGGAACGCATTGGAACAGGGTAATTCTCACCATTAGCTTCATTTACGGACTGGATGCCGATGATTTCAAGGCCAAGAGCTTCTGTATATAGGCGCGCTTGTGAAATGGCATCCCCAGCGGCCTCGGTGCGGAGTTTATCCATATCCACCGTTCCTTTTTGCGGCACCATTTGCACAGAGTCGATGCGGTTCACGCCCGCATTTGTCGCGGCAGTCATCACATCCCCCAAGATTTTGATGTCACTAACATAAATATGAACACTATTGTTCATTTCATATCCAGTCGGCGCGCCGGTCTCTTGGTTTGCTGTCTGACGTAGAGAAATGTTGTCGGTTTCGAAGTCCGAGATATCTATCCCAAGGCTTTGAACCCTGGCAAAGACGGTGGCCAAAAGCTCCGTGTTGGCCTGAACGACTTCTGAGGAGGTCACCCCATTGGTTTGTAGACCAAATGTAACCTGCGCCGCCGTGTTTTCGACAGCTTGGATCGCTTCTCCGGTGACGGTAAGCGTTCCGGCATCAATGTTGGGTTCCTCAGAAGCATGGGCTGCAAGGGGTATTGCGAGTGCAAAAATCGTTGCGCCAATCATAAATGGCTTCTTCATATTTTTTCCTTTGTTGATGTGCCTTTATAAAGAGATAGTGTTGAAGGATGCTGCTGAAAAGGTCGAGGACCATTTTGCATATCCGGCACCGCTTTTTGGCCAACAAAAGTTAACGCCCGATGTAAGATAGGAATAGCCCCGCGACGCACATGCGGCAATACATTATGCAGCGCGTTGTCTGTGACACACTGCCTGACGTCAGCGCCTATGGGTCAAAATAGGATAATTTGATAAGACAGGGTTTTTGTCTCATCGTAACCACCAAGGAGTGGAAGATGAGACAAACAACTGGTGCACGGAAAAGTCCTGGCGAGAAGATCGTCAAGGATATTAAGCGGGCCACCCGCAAACAGTAGTCTTCTGAGGAGAAGATCAGGATCGTTTTGGACGGGCTACGCGGCGCAGACACTATTTTCTGCCAGGCTATCTCGAGGCCCAAATCGAAGCCTTCGTCAATCATAACAACCATCAGCGCTATCACGACAGCCTAAACAACGTCGCGCCCGCCGACGCCTACTTCGGGCGCGACAAAGCCATTCTACGACAACGAGAAAGGATCAAACGCAAGACACTGGAAACGCGCCGCTTGCATCATAGACAACGCGCCGCGAACACCCCCCAGACTAAAACCCAATGACGCACAAATGTCAGAGATATTGAGCTATTCTCCAGGGCATTTGCGACACGCTTGAATATCCTATCGCATCTGGGCGAAGGCTTGGGACGTCAAGCTCTGAAGCTTGGTCATTTGGCTTTCCTTCCTTTATGCGAGCATACTCATATAATATATTATTTGTTGACAGATAGATTATCGAGCTGTACCTAAGGTCAATGGATCGGGAGGCAAAACATGAAATTCTTTGTTTACTTAGATAACGGCACCGACGGACTCGCGGTTGAAACAGATTTTGGCTTTAGCGGGTTGCTGAAAACGGATGCAGGATATCCAGGCGATTTACTGACGCTGATCCGCAAGGGACCTTCCGCGATGAAGAGTGCTGCAGAAGCTTTGAGCAAGGGTCAGATTGTCGATGTGGCCGCAGTAACTGCGCTGCCGCCGGTTGCACACCCCGAAAAGATTGTCTGCGTGGGGTTGAACTATGCAGATCACTCGGCTGAAAGCGGCTTCGAACAACCGAAGTATCCTACTCTATTTAGCCGGTTCAATTCCTCATTGATCGGCCACGGTGCCCCGATCGTCCGGCCGCAGTGTTCCGAACAGTTGGATTACGAGGGGGAGTTGGTGGCGATCATCGGCAAGAGAGCACGCCATGTGTCCGAGGCAGATGCGCTGAATTATGTCGCGGGATATTCAATCTTCAATGATGCGTCGATCCGCGACTATCAGTTCAAATCACCGCAGTGGACAGCAGGCAAGAATTTCGACGACAGCGGCGCATTCGGACCCTATTTCGTGACCGCCGATGCGTTACCAAAGGGCTGTCTTGGTCTGAAACTAAAAACGCTCCTGAACGGCGTAGTCGTTCAGGAGGCCATGATCGACGATATGGTGTTCTCGACCGCGCAAATCGTTTCAATTTGCAGCGAGTTTATGACGCTTGAGCCGGGCGATGTCATCGTCACAGGAACGCCCTCGGGCGTCGGTCTGGCGCGCAAACCACAGTTATTCATGAAGGATGGTGATGTCTGCGAAGTGATGATTGATCAACTTGGTACATTGTCCAACCCGATCAAGGATGCGCAAGCCGCATAGACGTCCGAATGGTGCTGAAAACTTGAAACCCAAATGAGGAGGACAAGAGAATGACAGCGATAACTGGCACAGCGGGCATTACTATGCGTCCTGGAGAGCTTGGGATCCATTTTATGGATAGGTTCAATATGGTCGCGCCGGACTTCTATTCCTCCTTCGGGCTCGATGTGCACGAGGAAAGTCAGGGGCTGGGTCTCTTCACATTTGGTTCGGACCATCGCTGGGCATCTCTGAGCGATGACAAGCGCAAGAAGTTGAACAACCTCAGCTTGGCGGTCTTCGAAGAGGATTTCGAGCCCATCAAGAATAGGATCGAAGACGCTGGGATCAAACTATTCGATGCTCCACACGGTTCGGACAGCAATGGTATATGGTTCTATGATCCGCTTGGCGTGTTGAACGAAGTCAAAGCTGCGCAAAAGACGTCGCCTGATGAGAAAACAGAGTTCACACTGAAATCCGTGCCTGGCAGCGAGATGGGATTCATACAGCGATCAAAAGCGTCCTCGGTAAGGCCGCACCGATTGGCCCACTTGTTCGTGTTCACACGTTCGGTTCCGGAGGCAATTTCATTCTATTCCCGGACCCAGGGCCTGCGTATCTCGGATCGTTCTGGTGATGGCATTTCTTTCATGCACGACATCCACGGGTCCGACCATCCTTTGATCGCTTTTGCCAAATCTTCTGCCCGGGTCTGCACCATTGCCGTTGGAACGTGGGCGGCATGTCTTGGGGGCGCACTATTTCCACCACGTCAAAAAACTGTGGGGCAGCTATTCCGAGTATTCCGCCGATTTCGACTGGGATGGAGGAGACTAACCGCCCGAAGATTCCATTTATCTTTGGGGGCCGGATATGCCGGAGGACATCGTCCGCAACTACGAGTTCGATCATGAGGGGGCTGTGACACCGGGCAAAGCTTCGGATGCCGCCTGAATATCATCGAAAGCTGCAATCAAAAAAATGTTGCAAAATAAAAACAATATATTTTCTGGGAGGAAATAATGAAAAATCTTCTACTGACATTGTCTACGCTGGCCCTGATAGCGCCAACTACACCCGCATTTGCCGAAGATGTAAGCGCCACTATCGTTGTCGGTCATGCACCCGTCATCCGGTGGGCTCGGATGTTCCCCGAAGCGTTTATTCCGGCGGTCAACAAGCGGCTTGAGGGGGGTGAAAACAATGTGACGTTCATTGAGCAGTATGGCGGCACAATCGCCGGACCGGGCGAGGAACTAGAGACCATCGAATCCGGGCTTGCCGAAATGGGTGTCTGCAACGCTGTTGTCGAACCTGACAAGCTCAGCCTGCAAAGCGTGTCCTATTATGCCCCTTTCGTCAGTGACAATGCTCGTCTTATCAACGAAACGCTGGACGAGATGAACAAGGCAGATCCGGAACTCACCAAATCCTTCACCGAACACGGCGTCGTCTATCTGGGCGGACCCATCGGCATCGAAGACTATATGCTTATGACGAAGACACCGGTGAATACTATTCAAGATCTTGCGGGGCTCAAGATCGCTGCGCCGGGTGCCGCTGTGAACTGGCTTTCCGGGACTGGTGCCGTGGGCGTTTCGGGCAACATGACCACCTACTACAACGAGTTGAAGACCGGCGTTTATGACGGCGTGATCGTGTTTGCTGGCGGCGCATGGGCCGGAAAGCTCTTTGAGGTCGCGCCAAACATCAATTTGGTCGGCCTTGGGGCGCAATATGCTGGCGGCATCTGCGCGAACAAGGACTGGTTCGAGGGATTGCCCGAAGATGTCCAGCAGGCGATGCGCGACGCGGCGGACGAAACAAAAACATGGTATCTCGCCGATCTGGAAAACGCCGTGAAGACAGCCTACGCGAAGATGGAAGAGGCAGGTGCCACGATCACGACCGCCTCCGACGAGATGCGTCAGGACTGGGCGGCCAAGATGGAAAATTCTGCTGTGGTCTGGGCGGCGCAACTTGACGGGCAGGGCAAGCCTGCATCTGCGACACTGTCTCGCTACATGGACGCCATGCGCGCTGCCGGTGCCACGCCGCTTCGTAACTGGGATCAGGAATAATGTTGCCTGCCGACGCAGTGGACCCCGGCGGGGAAGGGGGCAGCCCCCTTCCTCTGCGGCTGCTTGATGGTGCGACACAGGGGATGAACGTCGCCGGCACAGTTCTGATCCTGTGCTTGATGTTGCTGATCGGTGCTGATGTGACGGGCCGAAATCTTTTCAACAGTCCAATCAACGGTGTGCCCGAACTGGTAACATTGTCCATTGTGGCCATCGTTTTTCTACAGGCACCACAGGCCCTCAGATCGGGTCGATTTCCCCGTTCTGATGCGTTGCAGCCGATATTTGAACGTCTGGCCCCACGGTGTGCCAAATTGCTTTTGGATATTTTCGACCTTGCGGGTGCCATCGTGACAGGTGTGATCGTTTTCGCAACATGGCCAATTCTTAAGAAGGCGTTTGAGCGCGGCGAATTCATTGGTGCTCTTGGAGATTTCACCGCTCCCGTTTGGCCGGTCAAGCTGATCGTGCTGACCGGCAGCCTTGTTCTGGCTTTGCAGTTTATCGCGTCAATTGTGCGGCGTCACAGCGGGGAACTGATAACATGACGCCTTTCGATATTGGTATGATCTCCCTTGGGGTGATGATTTTTTTCGTGTTGCTGGGTCTGTACGTCCCGATCGCGCTGATCGGCTGTTCGTTTGTTGGCGTCTGGGCAATCAAGGGCTCTCCAGTCTTGGCCGCGAAACTGTTGGCTATGTCTGCGAACGATACAATCGCAAGCTACTTCTTTGGGGTGGTGCCGCTGTTCGTCCTGATGGGATTTGTCGTATCGCAATCCGGCATGGGCCGTGACGCGTTTGATGTTGCGAACCAGGCATTCCGGCGTCTGCGTGGAGGGTTGGGTGTCGGGACAGTAGGAGCAAATGCCATATTTGCCGCGATTACCGGCGTTTCGATTGCTTCAGCCGCGGTGTTCACAAAAATCGCCGTTCCACAGATGATCCGCCATGGATATGCGCCGCGCTTTGCCGTGGGCGTTGTGGCGGGGAGTTCGGTTCTTGGAATGTTGATACCGCCAAGTCTGCTGCTGATCCTCTATGGTATCCTGACGGAGCAATCCATCGGTGATCTCTTTATCGCCGGGATCGGTCCCGGTATCCTGCTCGCCGTTTTCTTCGGCGCCGTTATCATCGCGATGGCAACTTTCTTTCCTGGGTTCGTGGGTCAGCCCGACGATGCCCTTGAAGAGGGCCTGACCTCTCGGCAAATGCTGGAAAAGGGACTGCCGATCGTTCTTTTGATCCTTCTGGTTCTCGGTGGCATCTATGCAGGGTTTTTCACACCGGTCGAGGCAGGTGCGATGGGCGCTATCGGTGCATTTGCTCTGGCCTTGATCAAGCGACGACTTTCACTTCGTGATACCTGGACCGTGCTTGTCGATACTGGACTGGTGACGGCTTCGATCTGTTTTCTGATCGTCGCGGCCCAGATGTATTCACGGATGCTGGCATTTTCGGGTCTGCCTGCGGGCTTCGGGCAACTGATTACCACTGCTGAACTAGGGTTCTGGGCTTTGATCGGAATCTATGTGCTGGTCGTGATTGCGTTCGGCATGATCTTGGACAGTTCGTCGATCATGTTGATCCTCGTACCGCTGATGTTACCAGTGATTACCGCCATGAACATCGATCTGGTCTGGTTTGGCATCGTCACAGTATTGGCTGTTGAAATCGGATTGCTAACGCCCCCGTTCGGTATTTCCGTTTACGTGATCAAGGCGACGCTTGACGACAAATCCATCACGCTTGGCGACATCTTCATAGGCGCCGCTCCCTTCGCGCTGATGATGCTTCTGGTGCTGATCCTCGTCATCGTCTTTCCGTTTATTGCGACCGGGTTATTGCCCGGCGTCCACTGATCAAAAAGGAGACTCTAATAATGACCAATCCGACCAAACCCCAAATCAAGGCAGCGTCCACAGGCATGCTCCACAAGGATCTCTATGTGGTCATGACGACGCCCACGAACGGGATCGGGCCAGTGATGGAAAATCTCGGCCCGCACCTCGAGCATCAAGTCGAGATGGAGAAATCAGGACGTATGTTTGCGGCAGGCCCGCTCTGGGATGACGATGAGACGACATGGCACGGTGAAGGAATGTTTGTGATCCGTGCCAAGTCGCTGGCCCACGCACGAGAGATCGCCGAAAGTGATCCGATGCATAAAAGTGGTGCGCGCAGCTTCACGGTACGGCCGTGGATGCTCAACGAAGGCAGCGTATCTGTCAGGCTCGATTACTCGACGGGAAAATTTCGACTGGATTAAGCTATAATCCCAGAAAGATGCAGAGGAAGAGCCGGATCGCCCTTCCTCTGTAAAGGCATTCCTTACTGCAATTTCCAGCGAGGATGCGGTGTGTAACGTACCAGGTGAATACAATCGTTCTATACTCGGCGTTTTGAAGAACGCGATTGACGGGGGACCAAAACTACCCAAGGACAACATTTGACGTGACAAGGTCGTTGCAATGACCGCACCTCGCTGGGCGCTATCGGGATCGCAGTCGCACAACAGCATCTGCGACAGATACTTGCCATTCTGGGCGTGCATGTGTTTCCGAGAGAAGCCTATATTTCCTTTAAGGCGCCGGAAATGATCGACGAAGCAGGTAACATCGTAGATGAAAGCGTTAAAGAATTCATCGCGTATTACCAAACTTGTCGAAGAATGCAGGGCCAGCCTGAGCTCCATGGATAAACTATCGGAAGTTTAGTAGGGCAAAATATAAATGGTCGTGTCCCGATTGCGTTTCGGGCCTTTTCGAACAATTTGAGATATGGCCAAAAGTCGGTGATGGCCCTTGAGGGACGTCATACAATGGGATTTTCACACGCCGCAGTTCTCGGCTGAGCAAAAGAGGCGACGCATGATAGCTTTGTCTGGTTGTTATGTCGTGACCAAGCCCCCCGCGCCGTTCAGCCAGCCATTTTGGCCGCATAGTTGTTCTACAGGCTGAACGCGTCAGCCCGAGATTGGCGGTAGGATGCAGCGCTAAGGCGGGCACGCTTTGGGCAGAAGATGGTGGCGGTCTGATCGTGGACGGATAGAAATCTTTGCGCCTAGCGTGGGGATTTGAAACGCCCCATGATCTTTTCTCTTCGTTGCGTGTGTCGATGCGACGCCTCGGATAGGTTGTTCCACCCCTTGTGGGAACGATGATCGACGCTTGGGCAAAGGTCACGGGCGGCCACGCCATAGCTTCATCAACTTCATCAGGAAACGCTTGGCAGCATGAGCATTTCTACGGCTTTGCATCAGGATTTCCTGTACGTTGCCATGGGTGTCGACCGCTCACCAAAGCCAATGTTTTCGCCCTCGAATTGAAATCACGACCTCGTCGAGGTGCCATTTGTGGGCAGGAACCTGGCGATCCCGACAGATCTTGCCCGCTATCTGCGTTCCGAACCGCTGGCAGCAGGTGCGGAAGCTTTCATACGAGACGATTATGCCCAGTTTAGCCAACAAATCTTCAACATCGTGCTGGCTCAGGATAAGCCGATGGTTCGCCCAGATGGCATGGGAGATGATGGATCGAGGGAAACGGAAGCCCTTTAGGCGAGGTTGTGAAGCGTAGCTGATCATGAGGGATTGCTCTGGTTGCAGACGAGGCGCGTCAAAAACATGACAAAGCTTTTGATCTTTGTACTCTGGGTGCCGCACATTTGTCTGCAATGCGGTGAGGTTCAATTGGTCGCCGAATTACGATTCTTCCCGAGCGAGCCGCAATTTTATGCACAGACGCTGCCAAAAGCAAAACGCCTAAATATTTTTGATCCAAATTTCCGTTGCCGCAGCCCGCCCAAATAATCTTTAGGTAGATGCAGTCACTCACCGCTGGAGCATGATTTATCTGTATTAGTCCCCAGTTGCCGAGCGGCGGCGATATTACGAATCTTGGGGATGGTCAAATTCTGCGTGATACATAAACGTTCGCTTTGGGGGCGTTGTGATGCGGTGTCAGACTATCAGGTCAATGCGAGGTTTGCCCGGTGAATGCGGCAAGTGGCTACTTCTTGACCGCATTGAGCGGCCTAATCGCTGGTTAACCTCGGAAGGTGTGGGGATGAATGGGAAACAAATTTCCCCTGTGGGGTTAAAGATGGGGCTGCTGCGAACGAGACGCGCATAACTCAATGGAATTAATAGACACTGTCTGCAATAATGGTGCCCAGGAGAGGACTCGAACCTCCACGTCCATACAGACACCAGCACCTGAAGCTGGCGCGTCTACCATTCCGCCACCTGGGCAGGTGTCGTAGCCGTGGGGATTAACGGGGCGAGGGCAGGCTGTCAACGGAAATCGTGGGGATTTACGCTGCATTCATCCTGCGACGCGATACCCGCTTGTTCCGGTGCGTCTGGGAATGTATTGAGGCAATAGAACTGTTTTGTTGGAGGCCAACCATGTCTAAACTTGTCACTATTTACGGCGGATCCGGATTCGTTGGCCGCTACATTGCGCGCCGGATGGCCAAAGCTGGTTGGCGTGTGCGCGTTGCCGTACGACGTCCCAACGAGGCGTTGTTTGTAAAGTCTTTTGGGGCCGTTGGTCAGGTTGAGCCTGTTTTGTGTAACGTGCGCGACGATGCTTCTGTTGCAGCGGTTATGCTTGGTGCTGATGCTGTTGTGAATTGCGTTGGCATCCTTGCAGAAACGAGCCGCAATAAGTTTGGCACGATTCACGCACAATCCGCCGGTCGAGTGGCGCGTATAGCAACCGAGCAAGGGATTGCATCTCTTGTGCATCTTTCTAGCATCGGTGCCGATTTGGAAGCCGCCTCCGAATACTCGCAGACCAAAGGGCAGGGCGAGGTTGAGGTGCTGGAGCATTTCCCGACAGCCACTATTTTGCGCCCTTCGGTTATTTTCGGTGCCGAGGATGGTTTCCTCAATAAATTCGCCTTCATGTCGCGGCTTGGACCGATCTTGCCACTCGTTGGCGCGACGACAAAGTTTCAGCCTGTTTTCGTGGATGACGTCGCGACCGCTGCGGAAGTGGCTATTCTGCAAGGAAAATCAGGTGTCTACGAACTTGGTGGACCGGACATTATGACCTTGCGCCTGATCGTCGAGAAGGTTCTCGCGGTTGTGCATCGTCGCCGTTTGATCGTGAACAAACCCTTCTTTGCGGGCAGTATCATTGCTGGTCTTTTGGATTTCACCCAAGCGGTGTCCCTTGGGCTTGTGCGCAACGGTATCCTGACGCGCGATCAAGTCAAAAGCTTGCGATCAGATAACATCGTTGAAGAGGGTGCGAAGGGTTTTTCCGACCTGAACATCACCCCGACAAATATGGATGCGATTATGCCGAGCTACCTGTGGCGCTTTCGTCCTGATGGTCAGTTCGACGATATCCGCGATTCAGCGAAAAACCTCAAAGCTTAAGTGTAGGCAATCCAGAGGAGGCCAAGGCCCAGCCCTATGCGGTAAATCACGTAGGGTGTGAAGCTTGTGCTGCGCAAAAGGCGCATCATCAGGGTCAGTGCCAAAAGGGCTGTTACGAAGGAAAGCACCACGACAATCGCTCCGTCTAAGGCAACGGATGCGTCCGCGGTTTTT
The DNA here is from genome assembly GCF_041205405.1 of Falsihalocynthiibacter sp. S25ZX9. Taxonomy (NCBI): domain Bacteria; kingdom Pseudomonadati; phylum Pseudomonadota; class Alphaproteobacteria; order Rhodobacterales; family Roseobacteraceae; genus Falsihalocynthiibacter; species Falsihalocynthiibacter sp. S25ZX9. The sequence goes on along the minus strand of NZ_JBGFCD010000009.1, from coordinate 40,216 downwards.
ATAACTTCGAGGCCAGCGAGAGTGCCCGACGCAATGATCGTTGGGATTGACATGAGCATCGACAGTTTGGCGCCATCTTGGCGGTTATACCCAAGCGCACGCGCGCCTGTTATTGTCGCGCCTGAACGCGATGTTCCGGGGATCAGGGCAACCGCTTGCCAGAGGCCCATGATGATCGCATCGCGCAAATTCCAATCGCCATCTGCCTTAGTGGTCGCCCCGCGTTGATCGGCAACATAAAGGACGATGCCAAAAACGAGCATGGTCCATCCAATGACCGTAAGGCTACGCATCGCGTCATCGAGGCCTGTGAGCTTTAGGATCAGTCCAATGATCACGACAGGAACAGTGGCCACCGCGAGCAGGAAGCAGAGTTTCGCACCGGGTGCGTTGAGACGACCCATTAGCATGGGTATGAATCCGCGAAAGGCCAGCGCTACATCAGTTCGAAAATAGAGGATCACAGCAAAGAGCGTGCCGATATGTGCGGCCACATCTATGGCTTGGCCTTGGTCGGGAAGATTTAGAAGATTCGGTAAAAGAATCAGGTGACCCGAGGACGAAACCGGCAAAAACTCGGTGATACCTTGGATTATCGCCACAAGTACAAGATGATAGAAGCTCATGGTCTGTTTTCCCATTGAATCACGAGGGCAGTCTAAGCGCTGGAAAATAAAAGGAAAGTCGTATTTTAGGTAACTGATATTGACCTAAAATACGAATTGGTAGTGCTGAAAATGTTGCGCGACGACTAGAAAACGGAATAAAGGTCAGCACGGCTGCCTTTTCATTTGAATCCCTTTTGCTTAAAAAAGGCGCTCGTGTCATTTCTTGGAGGCCTCGCCATGGCAAAACAGCCAATGCTAAAATTCATATCGCTTGAGCGGTCCATGCCCACGAAACGGGATGCCGACCAGCGCAGTCAAGATTTTCACGAAATCTATGCGGAATTTGCCAAAACAAAAGCGGCAGAGCAAAGTAGCCGGTGTAGCCAATGTGGTGTGCCGTTTTGCCAAAACCACTGTCCGTTGCACAACAATATTCCCGACTGGCTAAAGTTGACCGCCGAGGGGCGTTTGCAAGAGGCCTACGAGTTGTCGCAAGCCACCAATACTTTCCCCGAAATCTGTGGTCGCATTTGCCCGCAGGACCGTCTGTGTGAAGGTAACTGTGTGATTGAACAGTCTGGACACGGTACTGTTACTATTGGGGCCGTTGAGAAATATCTAACAGACACCGCTTGGGAAAATGGTTGGGTTCTGCCGATCCAGCCCAAAGCCGAGCGCGAAGAAAGTGTTGGAATTATAGGAGCTGGTCCGGGCGGTTTGGCCGCAGCGGATGTGCTCCGCCGTCAAGGCATCCAAGTCACTATCTATGATCGTTATGACCGCGCCGGAGGCCTAATGACCTACGGCATCCCCGGATTCAAACTCGAAAAAGACGTTGTTGCAAAGCGCATTGCCCAGCTTGAAAACGCGGGCGTTCAATTTGTTTTGAACTGCAACGTGGGTGAAGACATCACGTTCCAAGCGATCCAAGGCCAACATGACTCAGTTTTGATTGCCACGGGCGTCTACAATTCCCGCGACTTCCAAGCCCCCGGTTCTGGAGCGGAAGGCGTTGTGCGCGCGATTGACTATTTGACCGCGTCTAACCGTAAAAGCTTCGGCGATATTGTGCCTGAATACGAAAGCGGCGAGTTGAATGCCTCGGGCAAACGCGTCGTTGTTGTTGGCGGTGGCGACACCGCGATGGACTGTGTGCGCACAGCCATTCGCCAAGGCGCAATGAGCGTGAAATGCCTGTATCGTCGTGACAAAGCCAACATGCCTGGAAGCCAACGCGAAGTTCAAAACGCCGAAGAAGAAGGTGTGGAATTTGTGTGGTTGTCGGCCCCCAAAGCCTTTGTTGGCGATTGCGTAGAAAGCGTTCTCGTTCAGAAAATGCGCCTTGGGAAACCCGATGCATCTGGACGTCAATCGCCTGAGTTGATCGAAGGTGCGGACTATGCCGAGCAAGCCGATCTTGTGGTCGCGGCGCTGGGCTTTACACCGGAAGACCTGCCAACCCTCTGGGGAGAAGAGGCGCTTGAAGTAACTCGGTGGGGCACCATCAAAGCCGATTTCCGCACCCATGAAACCAGCATCCCTGGGGTCTATGCCGTTGGGGATATTGTGCGGGGTGCGAGCCTTGTTGTTTGGGCGATTAAGGATGGTCGCGACGCGGCCGAAAACATCCTTGAAACCTTTAATAGCGCCGCCGTTCTGGCCGCGGAGTAAGGCACTGTTGGGGCTGGTAGACAGAAACTGCCCTGCGCAGCTTCGGCTTTCTGACCTAAGTAATTTATCAATGGAGGCATTGTTGTGACCCGTGGAAATTCGAATTTGACGACGACTAAATGTGCCAATCCTTGCCAAAAGAACGCGCCCAACGGGGCAAATTATGGAGAGAGAACATGACCAAGTTTGACCAAAACTGGAAAGCCGCCGAGGAGGCGAAACGCCAATGGATGGCTGAAAATGGCATGTACTCCGAGGAAGACGAACATTCCTCCTGCGGGGTTGGCCTTGTGGTGTCCATTGACGGCAAGCCCTCGCGGTCTGTCGTTGATAATGGCATCAAAGCGTTGCGTGCGATTTGGCACCGTGGCGCTGTGGATGCGGACGGGAAAACTGGCGATGGCGCGGGTATTCACGTGCAAATCCCCACTACATTCTTTGAGGATCAAATCCGCCGCACAGGACACGAACCCAAAGCTGGGCAACAGATCGCTGTGGGCATGGTGTTCTTGCCGCGCACCAACTTCGGGGCCCAAGAAACCTGCCGCACAATCGTTGAAAGCGAAGTTCTGCGGATGGGCTACTACATCTATGGTTGGCGCCATGTTCCCGTGAATATCTCGTGTTTGGGTGAAAAAGCCAACACAACCCGCCCTGAGATTGAGCAGATTTTGATCAGCAACTCTAAGGGCGTTGATGAGGAAACCTTTGAGCGCGAGCTTTATGTTATCCGTCGTCGGATCGAGAAAGCGGCCCTCGCGGCGCAGGTTCCATCGCTCTATATTTGCTCGCTGTCCTGTCGGTCTGTGATCTACAAAGGCATGATGTTGGCGGAGCAAGTCAGCGTGTTTTACCCCGATCTTGAAGACACCCGTTTTGAGAGTGCCTTCGCGATTTACCATCAACGGTATTCGACCAATACATTCCCCCAATGGTGGTTGGCACAGCCGTTCCGCATGCTTGCGCACAATGGCGAAATCAACACGCTTCGGGGCAACGTCAACTGGATGAAAAGCCACGAAATACGCATGGCTTCGAGTGCCTTTGGCGATATGGCCGAGGATATCAAGCCGATCATTCCCGCTGGATCGTCGGATTCCGCCGCCCTTGATTCCGTGTTTGAGGTTATGGTCCGTGCAGGGCGCAATGCGCCGATGGCCAAAACAATGTTGATTCCAGAAAGCTGGAGCCAGCAAGCGATTGAGCTGCCCGACGCGTGGCGCGATATGTATTCCTATTGCAACTCAGTTATGGAGCCATGGGACGGCCCCGCCGCGCTTGCAATGACCGATGGCCGCTGGGTTTGCGCTGGTTTGGATCGCAACGGTTTGCGGCCCATGCGCTATGTGGTGACAGGAGATGGCCTTTTGATTGCCGGCTCCGAGGCTGGTATGATTCCGATTGACGAGGCAAGTGTTGTCGAAAAAGGCGCTTTGGGTCCGGGTCAAATTATTGCCGTCGATATGCAAGACGGGCTTTTGTACCACGATACAGCCATCAAAGATCAGCTCGCCGCAAGCCAGCCTTTCGGCGAATGGGTGCAAAAAATTACCAACATGGAAGACGAACTTGCGCACAAAACCGAGGTGGCTGTTTTTGCGGGTGCAGACCTGCGCAAGCGTCAAATCGCGGCGGGCTATACCATTGAGGAGTTGGAGCAAATTCTTCAACCTATGGCCGAAGATGCCAAAGAAGCGATTGCCTCAATGGGCGATGACACCCCGAGTGCCGTTCTGTCCGAGAAATACCGTCCGTTAAGCCATTTCTTCCGTCAAAACTTCTCGCAAGTGACAAACCCGCCGATTGATTCCCTGCGCGAGTATCGCGTAATGAGCCTCAAAACGCGGTTTGGAAATCTCAAAAATGTGTTGGACGAAGACTCTAGCCAGACCGAGATTCTGGTGCTCGACAGCCCGTTCTTGGGCAATGCGCAATTCGATGGATTGATTGAACATCTGGGCAAAGACGTCGTGGTGATCGATTGTACTTTCCCTGTGAATGCTGGGGCAAACGCGTTGAGTGCAGGCCTGACTCGGATTCGCGCCGAAGCCGAAGACGCTGTGCGGTCAGGTGGCGCGCATATCGTTCTTTCGGATATGGCCCAAGGCGAAGCCCGCGTGGCAATGCCGATGATCCTCGCAACATCTGCGGTCCATTCTGGTTTGACCCGCAAAGGTCTTCGGACGTTCTGTTCGATCTCGGTGCGGTCGGCAGAGTGTATCGACCCACATTATTTTGCCGTACTTATCGGCTGCGGTGCCACGGTTGTGAACGCGTATTTGGCGGAAGATTCCCTTGCGGATCGTATTGAGCGCGGTCTGATTGATTGCACGCTTTCCGAGGCGGTTGCACGCTATCGCGGTGCAATTGATGCGGGTCTTCTCAAGATTATGGCCAAGATGGGGATCTCTGTGATTTCCTCCTATCGCGGCGGATTGAATTTTGAAGCTGTGGGCCTTTCACGCGCTATGGTTGCCGAGTTTTTCCCCGGTCTGACAAGCCGGATCTCTGGAATTGGTGTGTCGGGCATTCAGCATAAATCTGAAAAGGTCCATGCTTTAGGCTGGCTTGGTGGCAGCGACATCTTGCCAATTGGTGGTTTTTACAAAGCCCGTGCAAGCGGTGAAACCCACGCATGGGAAGCGCAAAGCATGCATATGCTTCAGGCCGCTTGTGCGCGGGCGTCCTATGAAATTTGGCAGCAATATTCGGCCAAAATGCGGTCTAACCCACCAATCCACTTGCGCGATCTACTGGCAATTCAGCCGATGGGCGCAGCGATTCCGATTGAGGAAGTTGAAAGCATTACGGCCATTCGCAAACGCTTTGTCACACCGGGCATGTCCCTTGGCGCACTAAGCCCTGAGGCCCACAAAACCCTCAATGTCGCGATGAACCGTATCGGAGCTAAATCGGATTCGGGCGAGGGTGGCGAAGATCCAGCGCACTTTGTACCTGAGGCAAATGGCGACAATCCGTCTGCGAAGATCAAACAGGTGGCTTCGGGTCGTTTTGGCGTAACCGCAGAATATTTGAACCAATGCGAAGAGCTTGAAATCAAAGTTGCGCAGGGTGCAAAACCGGGCGAGGGCGGCCAATTGCCGGGCATGAAAGTGACCGACCTTATTGCGCGCTTGCGTCACTCGACAAAAGGCGTGACCCTGATTTCGCCGCCGCCACACCACGATATCTATTCCATCGAGGATTTGGCACAACTGATCTACGACCTCAAGCAAATCAACCCACGCTGCAAAGTAACTGTGAAACTGGTTGCGGCATCGGGTGTTGGGACAATTGCGGCAGGTGTTGCTAAAGCCAAAGCCGATATCATCCTGATTTCGGGTCACAATGGCGGCACGGGCGCTTCACCTGCGACCTCGATCAAATATGCGGGTTTGCCGTGGGAAATGGGCCTTACTGAGGCGCACCAAGTTCTTGCGATGAACAACCTGCGCGAGCGGGTAACTTTGCGCACCGATGGCGGACTTCGCACCGGGCGTGACGTGGTTATGGCCGCGATGATGGGTGCCGAAGAATACGGTATCGGCACCGCGGCCTTGATTGCGATGGGCTGTATTATGGTGCGTCAATGCCAGTCGAATACCTGTCCTGTTGGTGTCTGTACCCAAGACGAAGACCTGCGTAAGAAATTCGATGGAACGGCGGATAAGGTCGTGAACCTCATCACATTCTACGCCCAAGAAGTGCGCGAAATCCTCGCGAGCATCGGGGCGCGCAGCATGGATGAAGTGATTGGTCGCGCGGATTTGCTCTCGCAGGTTTCTCGTGGGTCCGCGCATCTTGATGATCTCGATCTTAACCCCCTGTTGATCACGGTCGATGGGGCGTCGCAGATTGTCTATGATCGCAACAAACCGCGCAACTTCGTACCTGATACGTTGGACGCTGAAATCGTAAAAGATGCCGCGCGCTTCTTGAACGATGGCGAAAAAATGCAGCTTCAATATGCGGTTCAAAACACTGACCGTACCATTGGGACACGCACGTCGAGCCACATTGTCCAAAACTTTGGTATGCGGAATTCGCTGCAAGAGGATCACCTGACGATCAAACTCAACGGCTCCGCTGGGCAATCCCTAGGCGCCTTTGCGGCACCTGGCCTCAAAATCGAGGTGTCCGGCGATGCAAACGATTATGTTGGAAAGGGCCTGTCGGGCGGGATCATCATCGTACGTCCGCCAATGAACAGCCCGCTTGAAGCGTCGCAAAATACCATCATCGGCAACACCGTCCTTTACGGTGCCACCGCCGGATATCTCTTTGCTGCGGGTCGTGCGGGTGAGCGTTTTGCGGTGCGTAACTCAGGCGCCAAGGTCGTTGTCGAAGGCTGTGGGGCGTCCGGTTGCGAATATATGACCGGTGGCGTTGCCGTCATTCTGGGCAAGATCGGCGCGAACTTTGGCGCGGGGATGTCTGGCGGAATGGCCTATGTTTACGATCCCAACGGCATTGCGGATTCGCTGATGAATATGGAGACGCTCGTGACTTGTCCTGTGACCGTTGAGTATTGGCAGGATCAACTCAAGGCGCTGATCGAACGCCATGTTAAGGAAACGGGCAGCCAAAAAGGTGCGGATATTTTGCAGCATTGGGAGCTTGAGAAAACGAGATTCCTGCAGATTTGTCCCAAAGAAATGTTGGTCCATATACCGCATCCTTTGAGTGATGAATCGAGCGCGGCAATCGCCTAAACGCGACACTAGAATAAAAAAAGCCGGGCCATCATGCTCGGCTTTTTTGTGCGTATGACTTGACCATTTTGATTGTGCATGCTCAGTGTCTTTTGTGGTCAGAAAAGCAAAAAAGAAACCAGTCAAACGGGCAGCAAACAAGCCCGAGACCCGTGAGAAGCAGGTGGAAAAAGCCATGCGCGAATCGGGGCCACGGTTTCAACCAGTTCAATTTGTCCGTCGGTGGATACGTCGCGCTGTATTTGCGGCTCTTGGCTTCTTGGCCTTTGGGGTGATTGTCTATTCCGTCATTAGCCCGCCGACGACACCGTATATTTTGTCCGAAGCGCGACGGCTTGGTGGCATTGATCGGGCATGGATTGCTATCGAAAATGTCTCCCCGCATATGGCGCGCAGTGTCGTCGCGGCCGAAGACGCAAACTTCTGTAACCACTGGGGTTTTGATATGACAGCCATCCGCGCGGCACTAGATTCAGGCAGCACGCGGGGCGCGTCGACGATTTCACAACAAGTGGTGAAAAATGTTTATCTTTGGCACGGGAGAAGCTGGGTTCGCAAAGTTCTCGAAGCGGGCTTGACCCCCGCAGTTGAGGCCGTGTGGACTAAGAAACGCATCGTCGAAGTTTACTTGAATATAGCCGAGTTTGACGAAGGTGTTTTTGGCGTGGACGCCGCCGCCCATCACTACTTCGGGAAAACGCCTTCGGAGTTGACGGCAACTCAGGCGAGCCTCCTTGCGGCTGTCCTTCCCAACCCTAAAGGGCGTTCGGCAAGCAAGCCGACAACTTGGCTGAGCAAACATGCGCGCAGTATCGCCGACGGAGCCGCGACAATCAAAGCAGACGGTCGCTCTGCGTGTTTCGAAGGTTGAATTTTGGACAGATTCACGGCAGTTAAGGGGGAAACTATCTTGAGTGACCTATTATGATCCGACTATTCCATTCCCCGCTCTCGCCTTTTTGCCGCAAGGTACGCCTAAGCTTGGCCGAAAAAAAACTTGAAGTAGAGTTGGTCGAGGAACGGTACTGGGAAAAGGACGGCGAGTTCTTGCGTCGCAACCCCGCAGCCAAGGTGCCGGTTCTAAAAATGGACGGGATGATGATGGCCGAGAGTTCGGCGATTTGCGAGTATATTGAAGAGACCCACCCAACGCCGAGCCTTTTACCAAAAGGTGCCGTGGAGCGGTTTGAAGTGCGCCGGATGGTGAGTTGGTTTGATGATAAATTCCATCATGAAGTCACCTCAAAGTTGCTGTACGAGCGGGTCAATAAAAAGGTCATGGCGCAAGGATATCCGGACAGTGCAAACGTAAAGGCAGGCGCGCGCAATATTAAGTATCACCTCGACTACATGGGGTGGATATTGGACCAAAGGCGCTGGCTTGCAGGGGATGCCATGTCCCTCGCAGACTTCGCGGCGGCGGCACATTTGTCTGCATTAGACTATATTTCGGACGTCGACTGGAATCGGAATGACAACGTAAAAACGTGGTATGCAAAAATTAAGTCGCGCCCCGCATTTCGCAGTATTCTCGCCGACCAAGTGCCAGGTTTCCCGCCACCCGCACATTACACGGACCTTGATTTTTGAGCGCCCTGCTCAAAGAAAAACTCACCGCGCAAACCAAGATCGAAGGGTTCGCCCAAATGGGCGTTTGCCGCCCGGATTCGATCCCTGAAATCGCCGCGCGATTGGAAGCATTCGTCAGCAAGGAACGCCATGGGCAAATGAGCTGGATGGCGGAGCGCATGCATTGGCGGGGCGCCCCCGATGCCCTCTGGCCTGAGGCGAAAAGCGTCATTATGTTGGCGGAACCCTATACCCAAACGCATGATCCGCGCGACGTTTTGAGCAAGCGTGATTGCGGTGCGATTAGTGTCTATGCGCAAAATCGCGACTACCATGATATTGTTAAAAAGCGGCTCAAACGTGTGGGAAGATGGCTTATGGAGCAGGATCCCGACGCCCAAATCAAGGTGTTTGTCGATACGGCCCCTGTTATGGAAAAGCCGCTCGCTGCCTCTGCGGGGCTGGGTTGGCAAGGGAAACACACCAATCTTCTGTCCCGTGATCTTGGGAGTTGGTTTTTTCTAGGCGCTATCTTTACAACGATTGAGCTACCTGTGGATTCCCCCGTGCGTGAAAACTGTGGCTCTTGCACGTCTTGTCTTGATGCTTGCCCGACCAAGGCCTTTCCTGCGCCTTTCCAACTGGATGCGCGGCGCTGCATTTCCTATCTGACCATTGAACATCACGGACCCGTGGACGAAGAACTTCGCGCCCTCATGGGTAACCATATCTATGGTTGTGATGATTGCCTTGCGGCTTGCCCCTGGAATAAATTTGCAGTCGAGGCGCAGGAACTACGTTACGCCGCCAAGGACGACCTGATTGCCCCTCCATTGGACGTACTCGTGACGCTCACCGACACGCAATTTCGGGAAAAATTTTCCGGCTCACCTATTAAGCGGATAGGGCGTAATAGGTTCATTCGCAATGTTCTCTATGCCATCGGGAATAGCGGAGAAACACGCTTTAGGCCCGCAATAGAGCCACTTTTATCGGACGATGACGCGGTAGTTCGGGATGCTGCAATCTGGGCCAAAGCGCGGCTTTCCATGGTCAGCTAATTCCCGTATCTATAAATCATGGAGCACTTCTCAGGAATATTTTTTAAGATAGCGTCGGTCACAATGTTCGTGGCTATGGCTTCGTGTTTAAAGGCGACCAATGGGACGGTCCCCTCAGGGGAACTCGTGTTCTTTCGCTCCTTTTTCGCTCTACCCGTTATTCTTGTATGGTTAATCTGGCAAAAGAAATTATCGACCGGTCTGACCGTCAAAAGCCCGATGGGGCATGTTTGGCGCGGTCTTGTTGGTACGACAGCGATGGGGTTGAGTTTCGCGGGGCTTACCCTGCTTCCCCTCCCTGAATTTACTGCGATCGGGTATACGGCCCCCCTTTTGGTGGTCATTTTTGCGGCAATGTTTTTGGGCGAACAGGTCGGCGTCTTTCGTTTGTCGGCGGTGTTCGTCGGGATGGTCGGCGTTATGATCGTCCTGTCGCCACGTTTTTCCACCTTGGGGAATGGCCTTGCAGAGAAGGAGGCGCTCGGTGCGCTTCTGGTTCTCATGGGGGCGTGTTTTGCGGCTCTAGCACAGGTGTTTATTCGGAAATTGGTTCGGACCGAGCGCACGAGTGCAGTGGTCTTTTGGTTCTCGATTACCGCCACAATTCTGTCGCTTTTTACGATTCCGTTTGGGTGGGTTTGGCCCAGTGCATGGAGCCTCGTCTTCCTTGTTCTCGCGGGTATTCTTGGCGGGTTCGGTCAGATATTCCTCACCTCCAGTTACCGCTTGTCTGATGCATCTCTTGTGGCTCCCTTTGAGTATTCATCGATGATAATGGCGCTGCTTGTCGGGTATTTTTTGTTTGACGAAGTGCCAACGACCATCATGCTCTCTGGTGCTGGCTTGGTTATGGCGGCGGGGGTCGCGATTATCCTTCGAGAGCGGCATCTTGGTTTGAAACGTGCCCAGCAGCGCAAAGTTACGGGCCCGCTTTAATCCTCAGGACAATTGACAGAGTATCCGGCATGACTTACTCGGCACCCAAGGGTGAGGCCCCTGCCGCTCGCTGATTCGTCATTGGTGAAGTCCTCTTTAATCCCGCCGTTTCTTTCATCAGATGGGAATGTGGCAATGCGAGCGCCCCGATTTTCCCGTGATCTGAATGAAAAGGACCGCGAAATGTCCCCCGAACTTCCCTATCTAGCTGACTTGAAAAAGCAGGCCAAAGCAATGCGTACGACGCGGGAAATATCTCATAGCCGTGCTCTCGAAGAAATTGCCAAACGATGTGGATATCGCGATTGGAATACACTGGTCGCGTTCGCCGGCCCCCAGCCCCCCGTTCAGGTTGGGCAGCGCGTATCAGGGCTTTATCTTCAGGTGCCTTTTTCGGGGAAAGTACTGTCGCTAAAATCAGAAAATGCGGGTCTATTCCGCGTGAATATTGAGTTTGATGCCCTGATTGACGTGGTTACTTTTGACAGTTTCTCCAATTGGAAGAACCGCGCGAATAAAATTATTAACACGAATGGTGTTTCTGTCGATAGAACTACGAATGGCCATCCGCACATGGTCGTGTCCCTGTAACTGGGTCGAAACAGGAGTATTTATGACGTCCACCATTCATGTAAAGAACCCGTTTTTGACTGACCCATTGGGAGTTGTTTTTGCCCGAACTGCATTTCCAATTATCCTCGTGATGGTCATCAACGGATCCTTTGCCACGATTGATGCGTATTTTCTCGGGCGATATGTTGGGGCCGAAGCTCTAACGGCTGTCACGTTGATGTTTCCGATTTTCATGTTTGTTGTTGCTCTTTCAACTCTTGTGGCAGCAGGTTTTTCCAGCGTTCTAGCGCGCCAATTGGGCGCCGGTGACACGTTCGAAGCTGGTCGCAGTTACGTGCAGGCCTCGCTCCTCACAACGTTGTTTTGCGCTTTATTAGTGACTGTTTTTCAAGTGTTCGGTCTGAATTTGGTCGCTTGGGCTGCGAATGGTTCTGCGGAGCTAGCACGCCATGGGTACACGTATATTTCCCTCTCGATCTATTGGTCACCCTTGGTGTTTTTCCTGTCTATTAATACGGATTCCTTACGGGCGGAGGGGCGTATGGCGGCGATGGCGTTAATTTCTGTCCTGTCCGCATTGCTCAATATTCTGTTCGATTACATCTTTGTTGCAGAGCTTGAGATGGGCGTCGCGGGGTCTGCATGGGGATCAATTGTGGCTCAAATGCTGGCGATTGCCGCGATTTTCGCCTATCGAGCGAAGGTCGGCTGGAGTTTTGAAGTTTCGCGCCAAAGCTTTACTCCCTCCCCCCAATTATGGCGCACGTTTCTGGCTTTGGGTGCGCCAGCAAGCCTCGGTTATATCGGCTTTGCGCTTAGTGCCGGAATCACGATTCTCCTGCTGCAAATTTGGTCCGTCGATTACCAAGCCATCGCGGGTGCGTATGGTATTTCGACACGGGTCATGACGTTTGTGTTTATGCCAATCTTGGGATTGTCGTTTGCGACCCAGACAATTGTAGGAAATAATTTCGGGGCCGGAAAGCCGGAACGCGCGCGGGCCGCTCTGCGTGTGGCGATGATCTGTGCGGGAGTCTATTGCGCAGGGTTTCAGGCGTGTTTGTATCTGTTTCGCTCAGAAATCGGTGGAATATTCGTGACTGATTCTGCAACAGTTCACGAGTTTGCACGCATTCTGCCTTTCGCAACGCTCACGCTTTTTCTTTTCGGGCCACAGATGATGGTGGGAATGTATTTTCAAGCCATCGGGGACGCGCGGCGTGCCGCACTGCTCAACCTTTCGCGCACGTATATTTTCGGAATTCCGCTATTGGTTCTCATGCCGAGCTTGGTTGGGGAAATTGGGATTTGGATATCTGGCGCTGTTGCCGAGGTTTTTGTCCTTCTGTTGACGCTTGTGGTTTTAAAGCGAACAGGGGTGTTAAAAGGCTCTAATACGGCGAAATTCGCATAAAAAAATGGCGCCCGATCAGTCGGACGCCAAATTCTTATTGTCACACAGTTTAGCTTAAACGCGGACGAGTTTTTCGTAGCTTTCCGAAATATCACGTGCAAGTGCACCGACTTCGAAATTGTAGGCGCCAATTTGCCCCACGGGCGTTACTTCCGCCGCAGTACCTGTGAGCCAGCATTGCTCAAAGCCTTCGAGCTCTTCCACAGTGATGTGACGCTCATGAACCTTGATGCCTTTTTCGCCCAGCATTGTGATGACTGTTTGGCGGGTCAATCCGTTGAGGAAGCAATCAGGCAAGGGTGTGTGAACTTCGCCGTCTTTGACAAAGAAAAGATTGGCGCCGGTCGCTTCGGCAACATAGCCGCGGTAATCGAACATCATCGCATCGGAGCAGCCTTTGGCTTCGGCGGCGTGTTTTGACATTGTGCAGATCATATAAAGGCCGGCTGCTTTTGCGAAGCAAGGGATTGTTTCCGGGCTTGGACGCTTCCATTTGGAGATGTCCAGTTTCGCACCTTTATATTTTGCGTCACCGTAGTAGTTGCCCCATTCCCACGCCGCGATTGCTAGGCGCACAGGATTGCGCGCGGAGGCGACACCCATATCCGGACCTGCGCCGCGCCAAGCGATCGCGCGCACATATGCGTCAGTGAGGCCGTTGGCTTTCATCGTTTCGTATTTTGCGGTTTCGATTTCTTCAACGGTGAAGGGAATTTCGAAATCGATATATTCAGCGGATTTGCGCAGGCGAACCGAGTGATCCATGCTGCGGAAAATCTTGCCGTTATAGGCACGCTCGCCCTCGAATACGGAGGACGCATAATGCAAACCATGGGTCAAAAGGTGGACTTTTGCGTCGCGCCATTCGACAAGTTTTCCGTCCATCCAGATTTTTCCGTCGCGGTCATCATATCCAGTGGTCATTTGGTCTCTCCTCGAATTTTGCCGTGCTGCGCGGCTGATTTTTCATAAGTTGCGCAAGTAATGACCGTTTCGGACATATTATTGCGTAAAAACTGATCTTTGCTACTATTTGATTCTTGGAAAGTCAACAAGGCTGACATAAAATCGAACTGAATAGCATTCGCAAGGAGATCGATATGGCCGATGGTTCGACAGCTCAAGGCGGAGAAAGCCTTTTGTTTCTGACAGATGAGCATTTGCGCAAAGGGATTGAAGCGATGTTCTTTGCCTATCGTGGATTTACGGCCGATCCAGATCGGATTTTGGCGAACTACGCGTACGGTCGCGCGCACCATCGTGCGGTTCATTTCATTCATCGAAGTCCGGGAACCACAGTAAATAATCTATTATTGGTTCTTGGGGTCACGAAACAGTCTCTAAATCGTGTCTTGCGGACTTTGATCGAAGACGGTTTGGTTGAAAGCCGTATAGGAAAGAAAGATAAGCGGGAACGGCATTTGTTTCTGACCGAAAGCGGTGAGGTCCTCGAGGCCGATCTTTCTGATGCACAGCGTGCCCGTATGCGGACGGCGTTTCGCGCAGCGGGGCCCGAGGCCGTATCGGGGTTTAGGCAAGTTTTGGAAGCAATGATGGACCCGGACCAACGGCGCCAGTATAAGAATTTCAAGGAGAGCGGTTCATGAGCGATGCAAACGAAGCCCACCTATTAATTGTCGATGACGATGAGCGCATCCGTGGTCTGCTTCAAAAGTTTCTCATTCGGAACGGTTTTTGGGTGACGGCTGCGCGGGACGCCGTGCATGCGCGTCGCATCTTATCCGGGCTTGAGTTTGATTTAATCGTGTTGGATGTCATGATGCCGGGCGAGGACGGGATCAGCCTGACGCGTAGTTTGCGCGAAACGATTACCACACCGATCTTACTCCTGACCGCTAAAGGCGAGACAGAAGACCGGATTGCAGGGCTTGAGGCCGGAGCGGATGATTATCTTGCCAAACCGTTTGAGCCCAAAGAGTTACTCTTGCGGATTAACGCGATTTTGCGGCGGATTCCTGCGGCGATTGATGCGCAAAATGGGCCGAAGATAATCACCTTGGGTGCGCTGCGATACGACGTGAGTCGTGCGGAATTGGCGCGAGGCGATGCCCCAATCCGGCTAACGGCAACTGAGAGTGCATTGATGAAAATTTTCACCGCCAACATGGGCGAGGCGCTTACGCGGGGGCAGCTTGTCGAGGATCTTGGGCGCGACAAAGGACAGGCACAGGAACGTGCCGTGGATGTGCAAATCACCCGCCTGCGTCGCAAAATTGAGGCCGATCCCAAGCAGCCGCGCTATCTTCAAACCGTTCGGGGCGCAGGCTATATGCTGGGAAGCGATTGACCCTCTAAAACAGGAGTTCGTTTTGACGACTGCTCTTCTCACCCATGCCGATTGCCTTCTGCACGAAACGCCCCAGGGCCACCCCGAACAAATCGCACGTTTGGAGCGGGTCCTTGAGGCGCTTTCGGATGCAAAATTCGACCCTATTCTGCGCAAAAAGGCCCCTTTGGTGGCGGATGATGATTTGCTCAGGGTGCATCCGAAGTCCCATATCATGGATATTCGGGACTCTGCCCCCGATGCTGGGATCGCTCAAATTGAGGGCGATACATATATGTCGGCGGGTTCAGTTGCCGCCGCGTATCGCGCGGCGGGGGCCTGTGTGCGGGCCGTTGATTTGGTGCTGTCGGGCGAGGTTCAAAATGCTTTCGCCGCCGTGCGTCCGCCCGGTCATCACGCGGAACGCGAAACGCCAATGGGTTTTTGCCTGTTTGGTTCAGTTGCCGTTGCAGCCAAATATGCGGTGGAAGTTCATGGGCTCAAGCGTGTCGCGATCATCGATTTCGATGTGCACCACGGCAATGGAACCCAAGACCTCATAGAGGGGGATTCGCGCATTGCCTTTGCCTCGTCCCATCAGATGCCATTATTCCCCGGAACAGGGTCGGCCGATGAAACGGGTTCCGCGAACAATGTGATGAATGTCCCCCTTGCGGAAGGGTCTGGCGGGGTCGAAATGCGCAGAGTTTATTCCGAGCAGATACTCCCCCATGTGGCTCTATTTTGGCCAGAATTGATCCTTATCTCCGCAGGGTTCGACGCGCATCGCGCCGATCCATTGGCAGGGCTCAATTGGGAAACCGACGATTTTAGATGGCTCACGGAAAAGATTTGTGATTTGGCGGACCAAACCTGTGCGGGACGGGTGGTCTCGTCTCTCGAAGGCGGGTATGATTTGGAGGCGTTGGCCGAAGCGACGGCCGCGCATGTGGAAATTTTGATGGAGCGCGGCGCATGAGCGACACCCCAGTGAGCGAAATGAGTTTTGAACAGGCGATGGCCGAGCTTGAAGCAGTGGTTGGACAATTGGACAACGGCCAAGTGGCGTTGGACGAGTCGATCAAGCTGTATGAACGCGGTGCCAAACTCAAAGAACACTGTGACGCTAAGCTTAAAGAAGCTGAAGAAAAAGTCGCCGCCATTAAGTTGGGCGAGGGCGGTGTCCCGATTGGTACGACGCCGGTTGAAGGTCTCTAACACATGTTTGAAAACGCTTTGGCGCAGGCCGCAGACGAGGTTTCGGCCTGTCTTACCCAAACGCTTGCGCGATACCCCAACGTCCCGTTGACCGACGCAATGCGTTACGCGGTGACGGGTGGAAAGCGGCTTCGGGCGTTTTTGGTGATCGAAGGTGCACGGTTATACGGTGTCTATCCACGGCAATCTATTTGGGCCGCCGCGGCAGTGGAGTCACTGCACGCATACTCGCTGGTGCACGATGATTTGCCTTGCATGGACAACGATGATTTGCGCCGTGGCCTGCCCACCGTCCACGTGAAATGGGACGAGGCGACCGCCGTTTTGGTCGGCGATGCCTTACAGACCCTCGCGTTTGACCTGCTTGCCCGCAAGGAATGCGCGCCCAAGGCTTCGACACGTATTGAGCTTATCCAAACAATGGCGTGGGCCTCTGGTGGGCAAGGGATGGTGCTGGGGCAAATGCAAGACATAGCATCAGAAACGGCTCTAACGCCGCTGAACTTGGACCAAATTACCGAGCTTCAGGCAAATAAAACCGGCGCGCTTATTCAGTGGTCCGCTATGGCGGGGCCGATCCTCGCGGGGCAGGATGTCGGGCCTCTGCGTCACTATGCCAATGCGCTCGGCCTTGCGTTTCAAATCGCAGATGACATCATGGATGTTGAAGGCGACGCGCAAAAAGCTGGGAAACGCCTGAACAAAGACACCGAGGCCGGAAAGGCAACGTTTGTCTCGCTTTTGGGGATGGATGAGGCGAAAAAACGCGCATCTGACCTGATTGATGAGGCCGAATCCGCCCTTGCACCCTTCGGCGACAATGCACAGAACTTGCGCGAAGCCGCGCGTTTCGTTATTGCACGCGAAAGTTAAGCCCGTAGGAGGGCCGCATGAGCCAAAGACCAGTCACGCCTATTCTTGATCGCATTTCGGCCCCCGCCGACATGAAAGCCCTCAGTGACCCTGAGCTGACTCAACTTGCGAACGAGTTGCGCGCAGAGACGATCTCAGCTGTCTCCGTCACAGGAGGCCATCTTGGGGCGGGTCTAGGCGTTGTTGAACTAACAACCGCGATCCATGCCGTTTTCGATACGCCCAAGGACCGTTTGATCTGGGACGTGGGCCACCAGTGTTACCCCCATAAGATTCTCACGGGTCGCCGTGATCGCATTCGGACTTTGCGCCAAAAAGGCGGTCTGTCGGGCTTCACTAAGCGCAGCGAAAGCCCGTACGATCCCTTCGGTGCGGCGCATTCAAGCACGTCGATTTCGGCAGCGTTGGGATTTGCTGTGGCGCGCGATTTGGGCGGCGCCCCTGAGCACGGCATCGGCGACGCAATCGCGGTGATTGGCGATGGGTCCATGAGCGCGGGCATGGCCTATGAGGCCATGAACAATGCGGGTCACTTGAAAAAACGCATGTTCGTCATTTTGAACGATAATGAAATGTCGATTGCGCCCCCCGTTGGTGCGATGTCGAGCTACTTAAGCTCCCTTTACGCGGGCGCACCGTTTCAAGAATTGAAAGCGGCTGCGCGTGGGGCGGTGAGCCTGTTGCCGCATCCCTTCCAAGAAGGGGCCAAACGCGCCAAGGAAATGGTCAAACACATGACCGTAGGCGGCACGCTTTTTGAGGAACTGGGCTTTTCCTATGTCGGTCCGATTGATGGCCATGACATGGACGCGCTATTGGCGGTTTTACGGACAGTGAAATCCCGTGCGACGGGGCCGATGCTCATTCACGTTCTGACGAAAAAAGGCAAGGGATACGCCCCTGCTGAAAGTGCCCGCGACAAGGGCCATGCGACTGCGAAATTCGACGTTTTGACGGGCGAGCAGAAAAAAGCGCCGTCGAATGCCCCAAGTTATACCAACGTTTTTGCGAAGGCATTGCTCGCCGAGGCGGCAAAAGACGACAAGATCGCAGCAGTGACGGCCGCGATGCCGGACGGTACGGGCCTAAACCTGTTCGCCGAACGCTATCCTAGCCGTTGTTTTGACGTCGGAATTGCCGAGCAACATGGCGTTACATTTGCCGCTGCCCTTGCTGCCGGTGGGATAAAGCCCTTCTGTGCGATTTATTCCACCTTCCTGCAGCGCGGCTATGATCAAGTGGTTCATGACGTGGCCATCCAGCGCCTTCCGGTCCGGTTCGCGATTGATCGCGCGGGCCTAGTTGGGGCCGATGGCGCGACCCATGCGGGTAGCTTTGACATTGCCTTTTTGGCCAACCTTCCCGGTTTTGTCGTGATGGCCGCCGCCGATGAGGCCGAGCTTGTGCATATGGTTGCAACCGCCGCTAGCATCAATGACCGCCCCAGTGCCTTCCGCTTCCCACGCGGCGAAGGCGTGGGCGTTGACCTTCCCGAACGGGGTATTCCGCTTGAAATCGGTAAGGGGCGCATGATCCAAGAAGGCGCACGGGTTGCGATCCTTTCGTTTGGGACACGTCTTTCAGAGGTTGAAAAGGCCGCTGAGAAACTTGCCGCACGGGGCATCAATCCCACGATTGCCGACGCACGTTTTGCGAAACCATTGGATCGTGAATTGATCCTTCGCCTCGCACGCGACCACGAAGCGCTAATCACAATCGAAGAGGGCGCGATTGGTGGATTCGGTAGTCATGTGGCTCAATTGTTGGCCGAAGAGGGCGTGTTTGACACGGGTCTCAAGTTCCGCTCCATGGTGCTGCCGGACACGTTTATCGACCATGCAAATCCAGTTGATATGTATGCGGATGCGGCGATGAATAGCGAGCATATTGAAGCAAAAGTTCTGGATGTGCTGGGCGTGGCACAGATTTCAAGTCAACGTGCTTAATCTTCCTCTAATAAGGCGCGTAGGCCCGATTGATAGTCGGGAAACAACAGATTTACGCCTAATTCGTCTCTGATTTTGTCGTTTCGAACCCGTTTTGACTCTGCATAAAAGCTTCGCGCCATCGGTGACATTTCTGCGTTATCAAAATCAATTGCGGGTGGGATTGGCGCGCCAAGAAGTTCGGCGGCAAAGCCGATCACGTCCTCGGGCGGAGCAGGGAAGTTATCACAGACGTTATAAATCGCCCCCGGGTTGGGGTGCGCCACGCTGGCCGCCAAAACTTGCGCAATGTCCGCGACATGGGTCCGCGAAAAGACCTGATTTTTCTTGATAATCCTGCGTGCCGTGCCATTGCGCACCTTTGCAAAGGGGCCACGCCCTGGGCCGTAAATCCCCGCAAGGCGAAATATATGAAGAGGTAGCCCCGCGGATTTAGCCAGTTCTTGCCATTGAGATTCCGCCAAGACGCGCATTTCGCCGCGCTTTGTTGAAGGCGTGAGCGGCGTAGCCTCGTCAACCCAACCGCCGTCATGGTTGCCATAAACGCCCGTTGTCGAAAGATACCCAACCCATTCAAGGTGCGGTGCAGCGCGGGCGATTTCATCGCCAAGTGCATTGAGGACAACGTCACCATTCTCTTCCGGCGCAATCGACACTAACACATGCGTAGCTGTCTCTAATGCGGAGGAAATTGACGTTCCCGGCCATGCTATGGTCTGGTTGCCACCCGCACGACTTGTGCCTGTGATTTGCCATAGATCAGGGCCTAATAGGGCACCAAATGCCTGTGCGCTGTAGCCGTGGCCGAAGGATAAGAGGTGTTTTTTCATCGGGATAGGATGCGAAATCTCGCTTCGGGCCGCAAGCGAGAAACGCCATTGTCGCATTTTCTTCACTTGCACATACCCGAAATCTAGGAACAAATGACCTATGGAAAATAGCCCCCTTAAAACTTGGCCCGAAAGTGCAGCCCGACTGGTTGCTGTCGCGGCCGGAAGAGAAGCCGCAGACCTCGTCATTCGCAATGGCAAATGGGTCAATGTTCACACGCGCGAAGTGCTTGAAGGTTATGATTTAGCCATCGCGGACGGGCGCTTTGCCTATTGTGGGCCTGACGCGCAACATTGCATTGGTCCAGACACGGAGATCATTGACGCCGAAGGCGCGTTTATGATCCCCGGTCTGTGCGACGCGCATATGCACATCGAGAGCGGCATGTTGACGCCCGCTGAATTTACCCGTGCCGTTGTGCCCCATGGTACGACGTCGATGTTCACGGATCCCCATGAAATCGCCAATGTCCTTGGGCTTGAGGGCGTGCGTTTGATGCATGATGAGGCTCTATTGCAGCCCATTAACGTGTTTACCCAGATGCCAAGCTGTGCGCCTTCGGCACCGGGGTTGGAGACGACGGGTTTTGAAATTACGCCAGAGGATGTGGTTGAGGCGATGAACTGGCCCGGAATTATCGGCCTTGGCGAGATGATGAACTTCCCTGGTGTGGTCAATGGCGATCCAAAAATGCTGGCCGAAATCGCCGCCACCCAGAATGCGAATAAAACGGTTGGTGGCCACTATGCCAGCCCCGATTTAGGCCCTGCCTTTCATGCCTATGCGGCGGGTGGTCCAGCGGATGATCACGAGGGAACCTGTGAGGCCGATGCGATTGCGCGCGTGCGTCAAGGGATGCGCCACATGATGCGGCTTGGCTCCGCATGGTATGACGTCGAAAGCCAAATTACTGCCGTGACCGAAAAAGGCCTCGATCCGCGCAGCTTTATTCTGTGCACCGATGACTGCCATTCAGGGACGTTGGTAAATGAGGGCCACATGAACCGTGTGGTGCGCCATGCGATTGCCTGCGGATGTGATCCCGTAATCGCGCTTCAAATGGCGACGATTAACACGGCCACGCATTTCGGTTTGGAGCGAGAATTAGGCTCTATTGCACCCGGACGGCGGGCCGATGTGATCCTCACGAGCGATTTGACAACTCTGCCGATTGACCGCGTGATTGCGCGTGGCGTGACCGTGGCACAGGATGGAGAGATCAAGGTCGATTGCCCCCATCTTGAGTGGCCCGCCCATTCGCGACAAACTGTGAACCTTGGTCGTGACCGTGTGGCCGAAGATTTTGAAATCAAAGCGCCCGAAGGCGCGAATGCAGTGACTGTCAAAGTCATCGGCGTGGTTGAAAATCAAGCACCGACAAAGGCTCTAACACGGGATCTTTTGGTGGTTGATGGTTTGATCGAAGGGGATCAAGCACAAGACGTTTGCCAGATTGCTTTGGTCGAACGTCATTTGGGCACCGGCGGCGTGACCAATGCCTTTGTTTCGGGTTTCCAATATCAAGGCCGCATGGCTATTGCTTCGACTGTTGCGCATGATAGCCACCATATGATTGTCGTTGGAACGGACCGCGCAAATATGGCCGCAGCTGCAAACCGATTGGGCGAAGTTGGCGGCGGCGTGACTGTTTTTCAGGACGGTAAGGAGCTGGCTTTGGTCGAACTTCCGATTGCTGGGCTTATGTCGGATTTACCTGCCAAAGTCGTGGCGGCGAAGGCTGACAAATTGGTCGAAGCGATGTTGGACTGTGGTTGCACCCTGAACAATGCGTATATGCAGCATTCCTTGCTGGCGTTGGTTGTGATCCCCGAGTTACGGATCAGCGATCTTGGCCTTGTGGATGTAACAAAATTCGAACTGACCGATTTGATTGAGGATAAAGAATGAGAACCGAAGACTTGAATTTACCAGTCCACACACCACCGACAGCTCGGCCCGAAAACTTTGACTCGGCGGAGGCAGCGGTCGCACGTCTTACGGAACTCTACCAAGAGGCCTCCAGCTTTTTGTGCGAAAAATTTAGCTCTAAAGTTTTGGGCCCGCGCCCCGATGCAAAATACCGCGCCTTTTACCCGGAAATTAGAATCACAACGACCAGTTTTGCGCTTTCCGACAGCCGTTTGTCCTTTGGCTATGTCGCCGAACCTGGAACCTATGCCGCGACAATCACACGACCGGATTTGTTCAAAGGCTATTTGACTGAGCAAATCGGACTGCTCCTCCGCAACCACAACGTGCCTGTATCTGTGGGTATCTCGACGACTCCGATGCCGGTGCATTTTGCCGTCGCCAATGATGAGGATGTGACAGTACCCCAAGATGGTGCGATGAGATTCCCCCTGCGCGATGTGTTTGACGTTCCCAATTTGGCTACAACAAACGACGATATTGTCAACGGATTCAACACGGTTTCGAGTGATGGCACGGGCCCCTTGGCCCCTTTTACCGCGCAACGTGTCGATTATTCATTGGCGCGCCTTCAACACTATACCGCAACTCGGGCCGAGCATTTCCAGAACTTCGTCTTGTTTACCAACTATCAGTTCTATGTTGAGGAATTTGAGGCCTATGCCCGCAAGGTCTTGGCCGACAAGTCCTCTGGGTACACTTCCTTTGTGTCCACGGGCAATGTTGTGATTACTGATCCGCACACGCCGATCATCCCGCCCGAAAAGTCCCCACAGATGCCGACCTACCACCTGAAACGCAAAGATGGTTCGGGCATTACTTTGGTCAATATCGGCGTCGGGCCGAGTAATGCTAAAACTGCCACCGATCATATCGCGGTGCTGCGTCCTCATGCGTGGCTCATGGTGGGACATTGCGCGGGGCTTCGGAATTCGCAGAGCCTTGGC
The DNA here is from genome assembly GCF_041205405.1 of Falsihalocynthiibacter sp. S25ZX9. Lineage (NCBI taxonomy): Bacteria > Pseudomonadati > Pseudomonadota > Alphaproteobacteria > Rhodobacterales > Roseobacteraceae > Falsihalocynthiibacter > Falsihalocynthiibacter sp. S25ZX9. Next base: position 17,641 of record NZ_JBGFCD010000009.1, on the reverse strand, counting down.
GACTTCGTTCTCGCGCACGGATATCTACGCGAAGATCACGTTTTGGACGATGATCTTCCACCTTGGGTGCCGATTCCCGCCCTCGCCGAAATTCAAATCGCCCTTGAGGATGCGGTCGAATCTGTGACCCAACTAAAGGGGTATGATTTGAAGCGCATTATGCGGACCGGCACTGTCGCCACCATCGACAACCGGAATTGGGAATTGCGCGATCAATCCGGCCCTGTTCAACGGCTCTCACAGTCTCGCGCGGTTGCGCTAGATATGGAAAGCGCGACCATCGCGGCCAACGGTTTTCGCTTCCGTGTCCCCTATGGAACGCTGCTCTGTGTCTCGGATAAACCCCTCCACGGTGAACTCAAACTCCCCGGTATGGCGAGCGATTTTTACAAGACTCAGGTGGCCAGACATCTCCAAATCGGGATACAAGCCATGGAGAGTCTGCGCTCGCAACCTTTGGAGAAAATCCATTCTCGTAAGCTCCGAAGCTTCGATGAAACGGCATTTCTGTAAATTTGCGTCGCTTTTTTGAAAAAAACTTAGAAAAAAGTGTCTTTTTTCGACACTAATCGTTGTGTAGTTCAACAATATTCAGTTAAATGCCGACGATGAGGCCCAATATCAAGGGCAGAACAAGGAGACCATAAAATGGCAAAACCAATGACCAAGACCCAACTTGTAGCTGCACTCGCAGAGGAAATGGGCTCAGACAAAAAATCCGCAGGCGGCGCACTTGATGCCGTAATCGCGATTATTACACGCGAAGTTTCTGCTGGTGGTTCCGTGACACTTCCAGGCGTTGGCAAAATCTATTGCCGCGAGCGTCCTGAGCGTACAGTTCGCAACCCAGCAACTGGCGAGCAAATTCAAAAAGAAGCCGATAAAGTTGTCAAAATGACAATTGCAAAAGCGCTTAAAGATAGCGTGAACGGCTAAGCTGTTTTAAACGGATGTGCTGCCCTTGTGGCGGCGCAGAAATTGTTTAGGGTCGCCTTTTTGGCGGCCCTTTTCTATTGGCGTCATGAAATTTCCAAAAGGGGACGCAGATGGACTTTCGGTCTTTGTTGATGGGGCTTGTTTTTGCCTTCGCATGGAGTTCCGCCTTTACATCGGCGCGGATCATTGTTGCCGACGCGCCGCCCTTGGCCTCCCTCTCGTTTCGGTTTTTCATCTCGGGAATCTTGGGTGTTTTGATCGCCAGCGCGATGGGGCAAACGTGGCACCTCACCCGCACGCAATGGAAATCGACATTCGTGTTCGGCCTTTGCCAAAACGCGCTTTACCTCGGGCTGTTCTTTATGGCGATGCAACGCATTGAAGCCTCGTTTGCGTCGATCATTGCCTCGACAATGCCGCTTCTTGTGGCCTTCGCAGGTTGGGTATTTCTGTCTGAACGCCTCCCCAAACAGGCGGTGGTGGGTCTCGCCGCGGGCTTTGTCGGCACATTCCTGATTCTCGGAACGCGTTTAAGTGGTGGCGTTGATCTGATCGGAGTCGCCTATTGTATCGTTGGTGTGCTCGGCCTTACGATCGCCACGCTCTCGATGCGCGGCGCGTCATCGGGCGGCAATGTGATGATGATCGTGGGCTTGCAAATGTTTGTCGGAGCGATTGTTTTGGCGATTGCCTCCGTTGTGATTGGCGAAGACATGTCGGTGAATTTCTCGCCTAAACTGATTGCCGCGTTTTCCTATACTGTTCTTGTGCCGGGCCTGATGGCCACGGTCATTTGGTTCAAACTGGTGGATCGCATTGGCATGACCCGCGCGGCTACATTCCACTTTCTCAATCCGTTCCTAGGGGCGGCGGTGGCGGCCGTTATGCTGGGCGAAACTTTGGGCATGTGGGACATCATCGGCGTGGTGATAATTTCTCTTGGCATTCTTGCGGTTCAACTCGCGCGCCAAAAACCAATCTAACGAAGCTTCACAAACGCGCGACCCTTACCGCGCGCGCCTGACAGGGCGTTTGAAACCTGCTAGCTCCGAAATATGGAATTAGTTTTTGGATATCTGGCGGGACTTCTAACGTTGATCAACCCCTGCGTTTTGCCGGTATTGCCGATTGTTCTGGCGACGGCCCTTCAGGCCAGCCCGCGCGGCCCACTGGCCCTTGCTGCGGGCATGTCGCTGACCTTTGTTGTGCTTGGCGTGGCGCTTTCCACCATCGGCCTTGCGGTGGGGATATTGCCAGAGGATGTCGCCCGTATCGGCGCGGTGTTGATGGTGGTCTTTGGCATAGTTCTACTGGTGCCCAAGCTCGGCGATAAATTCAGCCGCGCGACATCCGGCCTTTCACAGAAAGCAGATCAAAACATTGACGGCTTAAATCGCGAGTCGCTTTGGGGACAGTTCTGGGGCGGGGCACTGTTGGGCGCAGTCTGGAGTCCCTGTGTTGGACCCACCTTGGGCGGCGCGATTGCGCTTGCCACCCAAGGAGAGAGCCTCGTTTGGGCCACGCTGATTATGGTGAGTTTTGCCCTCGGAGTCTCGACAGTGATCCTGTTATTGGCCTATGGCGCGCGCGCGACTTTGCTCAAGCGGCAGGCTCTAATGCGCCGAATTGCGGCAAAGTCGCGCGTCATTATGGGGATCACCTTTATCCTCGTGGGCACTGCAATCTACTTTCAACTTCACATCATTCTCGAACGCTGGGCGTTGCAAAACCTTCCTGCGTGGCTCGTTGATTTTTCCGTTTCAATCTAGGAGGTCCCAATGGACAGACGACATTTTCTTGCCTTCACTGCCGCCTTGGCAACGCTTCCCCTAAGCGCCCAAGCGAATTCTGGTTCGGTGGCTTATACGCCCGGATTGGTCGACAAAGCCCTCGCCGAAGGGAAAACTGTTTTCATCGATTTCGCCACGGATTGGTGCACCACCTGCGCGGCGCAGAACCGCGTAATTCAAAAGTTACGAGCGGAAAATCCGGCCTATGATGCGGGTCTATTGTTCGTGTATTTTGATTGGGATCAATATTCAAAAGACGAATTAGCTCGTCGCCTGAAAATTCCACGCCGGTCTGTTTTGGTTGTGCTAAAAGGCGACGCAGAAATTGGCCGCGTCACCCTTGGCACCAGCGAGGAAGAAATCAAAGCTCTGTTGGATGCGGGAATCGCAGCCTAGCCGATCTTCCCTTGGTTCGTGCCGACTTGCCCACGGTGAAGCAAAAAATGGTCCAAAATCACGCAGGCCATCATTGCTTCGCCCACGGGAACGGCGCGAATGCCGACACAGGGGTCGTGGCGGCCTTTGGTGATAATTTCGGTATCTTCGCCTGCTTTAGACACTGTTTTGCGGGTCGTGAGGATCGAGGATGTTGGTTTGACCGCAAAGCGCACCACGATGTCTTGGCCTGTGCTAATCCCGCCCAGAATGCCGCCCGCGTGGTTTGAAGTATATTCCGGTCCGTTCGAACCCATACGAATTTCGTCGGCGTTTTCTTCGCCCGTCAGTACTGCAGCATGCATGCCCTCGCCAATTTCAACGCCTTTTACCGCGTTAATACTCATCATCGCTGCGGCCAAATCAGTGTCTAACTTGGCATAAACCGGCGCGCCGAGGCCTGCGGGCGCGCCCTGCGCCACAACCTCAACAATCGCTCCGACGGAACTTCCAGATTTGCGTAACCCGTCCAAGTAGGCGGCCCAGTCCTTGGCCGATATCGCGTCGGGTGTCCAAAAGGGGTTTTGATCGATTTGATCCCAGTCAAAATTTTCGCGGTCAATGGAATGCGGTCCCATTTGCACCATGAAACCCTTGATCTTGAGGTCGGGTAAAAGCGTAGCAAGAACCGCGCGCGCAATCCCGCCTGCGGATACACGTGCCGCCGTTTCGCGAGCCGAGCTGCGCCCGCCGCCACGATGATCGCGAATGCCGTATTTTTGATAATAGGTAATGTCCGCATGACCGGGGCGGAATTTCTCGACAATATCGCCGTAATCTTTGCTGCGTTGATCGGTGTTTTCGATCATCAATTGAATGGGCGTGCCAGTGGTTTTCCCCTCAAAAACACCCGAGAGAATCCGAACTTCATCTGCTTCGCGCCGCTGGGTCGTGTATTTATTCTGACCGGGTTTGCGCAGGTCGAGCCATTTTTGCAGCATCGCCTCGTTGATTTCTACATTGGGCGGGCAGCCGTCAACCGTCGCCCCAAGGGCGGGTCCGTGGCTTTCACCCCAAGTTGTGACGCGAAAGAGGTGTCCAAAACTGTTCATCGACATATGCGGCTCCTTTGCTCTGATCTGTACATGTCCCCTGCGTTTGGCTCAAGTGGATATGCCTTGCACCCCTGCAATCAGATCAATAGATGTGGTCCTACCTCGGGGGGCCTTAGCGGCTGAGATACGAAAGTGGACCCGTTGAACCTGAACCGATTAAGATCGGCGGAGGGAAGGTCTGGGATTCTCCCCCTTCATCCGCCCGTCGCATGATGGAGAATACGAATGAAATATTCCATGATTGCAGCGGGTATCGTTTTGGCCAGCGCGGCCACGGCGGATACCCAAGAGCTGACAGTTTATACCTACGATAGTTTTGTGTCTGATTGGGGGCCGGGTCCGGCGATCGAGACGGCGTTTGAAGCGCAATGTGAGTGCGATTTGAAGCTCGTGGGCGCGGGCGATGGCGCGGCCCTTTTGGCACGCGTTCGTCTTGAAGGCGTGCGCACAAAAGCTGACATTGTCCTTGGATTAGACACGAATTTGACGGCGGCTGCGGCGGAAACGGGTCTCTTTGCGTTGCACGGGCAAGAGGGCGTCGCGTTTGACTTACCAATCGAGTGGGAAGACACAATGTTCATCCCCTATGATTGGGGCTATTTCGCGTTTATCTATGACAATACAAAGATCTCCACCCCTCCTGCAAACTTTAAAGAGCTGGCAGCAAGCGATCTGAAAATCGTTATCCAAGACCCGCGCAGTTCCACACCGGGCCTTGGTCTTTTGATGTGGGTGAAGGCGGCCTATGGCGATGAAGCCCCCGCCATTTGGGAAGCGCTTTCGGACAATATCATCACCGTGACCAAAGGCTGGTCCGAGGCCTATGGCATGTTCCTTGAGGGCGAAGCCGATATGGTTTTGTCCTATACAACCAGCCCCGCCTATCATTTGATCGCGGAAGAGGACGCCAGCAAAAGTGCCGCGCCTTTTGGAGAGGGGCACTATTTGCAAGTGGAGGTCGCGGCCAAGGTTGCGCATACCGATCACTCCGATTTGGCCGATGAATTTTTGGCGTTTATGGTGAGCGATGCGTTTCAGTCAATCATTCCGACAACCAATTGGATGTACCCCGCGGTGACGCCGGATGACGGTTTGCCTGAGGGGTTTGAAACTTTGACCATCCCAACAGAGGCGCTGCTTTTTGCAGCGGGGGATGCGCAGGCTGAACGGGACGGAGCGCTTGAGGAATGGCGTCTCTCTCTGTCAAAATAAAGCGCCAACGCGGCATAGGGTTCTGGGTGGGGGCGGCGGTGGCTGCTCTCATTCTATTCTTGTGCTTTGGCACCGTTGGCATTGTCGCGTGGCGCGCAGAAGCCGGCAGCACGATTAACGAGGCAGACATTTCCGCTCTGACATTTACGGTCAAACAGGCGCTTCTCTCCGCGTTTTTTAGCGTGATTTTGGCAATCCCCGTAGCGCGGGCGTTGGCGCGGCGGTCGTTCTTTGGGCGGCGGGTGTTGATCACCTTACTTGGCGCGCCTTTCGTGCTTCCAGTTATTGTTGCTGTTCTTGGGTTGTTGGCAGTTTTTGGGCGCTCGGGAATTGTGAGTTGGTTTCTGGGGCAATTCGGAATCGCACCGATACATATTTACGGTTTGCACGGCGTTGTGCTTGCGCATGTGTTCTTTAATCTGCCGCTTGCTGTGCGTCTGATCCTGCAAGGGTGGTTGGCGATCCCGTCGGAACAATTTCGCCTCGCGGCGTCCCTTGGATGTAATGCGCGAGATAGTAGACGACTCCTTGAATATCCAATGCTCGCAGAGGTTGTTCCTGGGGCCTTCGCGATTATCTTCCTCATCTGCACAACGAGTTTCGCGGTCGCGCTTGCTATCGGGGGTGGGCCAAAATCAACGACGCTTGAGCTCGCGATTTATCATGCCTTCCGCTTTGATTTCGACCTGAGCAAAGCCGCGCTTCTGGCGATTTTACAAGTTGTTCTGTCGGGCTGCGCGGCTCTCTTGGCTTGGCGTTTGGCGCGGGCTGCATCTGTGGGCGGGGGATTTGATCGCGTGGTGAATCACTATGCGACAGGGGGGGCGCATGTGGGGGATAGTGTCTGGCTTTTGTTGACATCTCTCTTTTTGGGGCTGCCGCTGGCGATGATTGTGATTGACGGGGTGCCACGGATTTTTTCGCTGCCGCTTTCGGTGTGGCAGGCTGCTGGGCGTTCTCTTTTGGTGTCGATGGCGACCACGGGTCTGACCGTTTTGTTTGGGCTTTCTTTGGCGTTTTGGGTGACGCGTTTGCGGGGGAGGGCGCGTGGCTTGGGGGAGGCTATTGGCTATCTGACGGTCGCGGTTTCGCCACTGGTTATGGGGGCGGGATTGTTCATTGTGATCTTTGAATTTGCGAGTCCGCAGGAGTGGGCGTTGCCGATTACGGCACTGGTGAATTCGATCGTTGCGTTGCCGTTTGCGATGCGGGTTTTCTTGCCTGCGGTCGAGGCCTGTGACGCGCGATTTGGGGCTTTGGCACAGAGTCTTGACCTCAAGGGATTTGCACGTTTTCGTTTGCTGGAAGCGCCGCGTTTGGCGCGTCCGATTGGCTTTGTCGCAGGGCTGGCCGCAGCGCTTTCGATGGGGGATTTGGGCGTTGTCGCGCTGTTTGCGGACCCTGCGCGCGCCACATTGCCGTTGGCACTTTATGATTTGATGGGGGCCTACCGAATGGCCGATGCGGCGGGGGCTGCGCTGTTGTTGATGCTACTTTCACTGGGTGTTTTTTATCTGTTTGACCGAGGAGGGCGCACCGATGCTCCGCTTTGACAATGTGACCCTAATGCAGGGAAATTTCGTCCTAAAGGCCGATTTTGAGATCGAAAATGGCGATCATGTTGCGGTGATCGGGCCTTCTGGTGCGGGGAAGTCGACGCTAATTTCTGCGGTCGCTGGTTTCCTTGCGCCAACGACGGGAAAGATCTTTTGGCAGGGGCAGGATTTGGCCTCATTAGGGCCGGGTGCGCGGCCCATGAGTATCTTGTTTCAGGACAACAACCTGTTTCCGCATCTCTCCGTTGCCCAGAACGTGGGGCTTGGGCTTCGGCCCGATTTGCGGCTGTCCAAGGAAGAGGGTGCGCGAGTTGTAGAGGCGTTGGAACAAGTAGGGTTGGAGGCGAAAGCCGAGAGCAAACCGGCGGAACTTTCGGGGGGGCAAATGGCGCGTGTGGCGATCGCGCGGATGGTGCTGCGGGCCCGTCCCTTGATGCTTTTGGATGAGCCGTTTTCGGCGCTTGGACCCGCGCTTAAACGCGAGATGTTGCAGCTTGTGAGTGACGTTGCCAACGACACGGGCGCGACGCTTTTGATGATCACCCACGACCCCGAAGATGCCCGCCGGATCGCGCAGAAAACGGTGCTGGTGGCGGGGGGCAATGCGTTGCCACCGATGGACACGCAGGACGCATTGGATAATCCGCCCGCGGAGCTTGCTGCCTATCTTGGGGTCTAGATTTTAAAAAAAGCGCCCTTCGAAAAGGACGCTTTTTAAACTTTTTAAACTTTGAAACAGCCTAGTGCTTGCGTTTGTGCGGCGCCCAAATCTTTTTGTTAACCAGATATAGCAGCACGGACAGAAGCAAAAGCATCAGCACGGCGACGAAGCCAGCCTGCTTGCGGGCCATCATTTTTGGCTCTGCTGTCCACATCAAGAAGGCCGCAACATCTTCGGCTTCGTGGTGGATTTCGTTGCTGTGACCGTCGTCGAAATCAACATCTTCTCCGGCAAGGGGCGGCGCCATAGCGATCCAGCCACCAGGGAAGGCGGTGTTTTCGTAGAACGTCGATCCGGCTTCTTCTTTTTCTTCACCTGTGTAGCTGGTGAGGAGAGCGGCGATGTATTCTGGTCCGCCGATGCCTTGAATAAGCTGGTTGATCCCTGTGCCATATGGACCGTGGAACGCGGCGCGTTTTTTGGCCATGAGCGAGAGATCAGGGGCGTTTTCAAGACCCGAAGCGGGGAAGTGATCGGAGGGTTTGGCTTCGCGGAAGTCATCCAACTCAGGGTCGAACACTTCGAACTGAGAGGAATAGGCGCGAACTTGGTCTTCGGGAAGTTCAGGTCCGCCTGCGTCCCCTAGGGTGCGCAAAGGGACATATTGCAAGCCGTGGCAGGCCGAACAAACTTCAGTGTAAACCTTGAGGCCCCGTTGAAGTTGGTTTTGGTCATATTTGCCAAAGGGCCCTTCGAAGGAGAAATCCGCATCATGGATGCTGGCTTCGTCGCCCGACGCGAAAGCCGAGCCTGCTGTCAAAATGACAGCAGTCAGGGCGGAAAGGGTGAGTTTCTTGATCATTGTTCTCTGATCCTTTCTCACTTCGCCGCGGATGCGTCGGACGCATCTTTGGGATAGTGGGCGTTGAAATCGTCTTCGATGGTATCCGGTGTTGGCAACGGTTTCTCGATCACGCCAAGGAGCGGCAAGATGATCAGGAAGTATGCGAACCAGTAGGTAGCACCGATGAGCGAGATCCAGTCGTGTGGGAACTCAGTATCGCGGGCACCAACCCACATCAGGACCATGAAGTCGAGCGCGAGGAGGGCGAACCACCACTTGAACATCGGGCGATATTTGCCGGAGCGCACGCTGGATGTATCGAGCCAAGGGGCCAGAGCCATCACAAAAATCGCGCCGAACATTGCGATAACACCAAAGAACTTCGCGTCAACAATGCCGCCTGTGAGGGCAGAGGTCAGTTGAACAGCCCAAACATCCGCCGTGAAGGCCCGCAGGATCGCGTAGAAGGGCAGGTAGTACCATTCAGGAACGATGTGCGCAGGTGTCACAAGGGGGTTTGCAGGGATGTAGTTGTCAGGGTGGCCGAGGTAGTTTGGCATGAACCCAACAACCGCAAAGAACACAGTAAGGACAACGGCGAGAGCAAAGAAGTCTTTGATCACGAAGTAGGGCCAGAAGGGAAGCGTATCTGCTTCAGCTTCTTTTTTGGAACCGCGACGAACTTCAACACCGGTCGGGTTGTTGTTGCCAGTCGTGTGGAACGCCCAAATGTGAACGATGACAAGGCCAGCAATCACGAAGGGGAGCAAGAAGTGTAGCGAGAAGAAGCGGTTCAGCGTTGCATTGTCAACCGCAGGCCCGCCAAGGAGCCATGTTTGCAAGGCTTCGCCCACGAAGGGGATCGCACCAAACAGGCCGGTGATAACCGTCGCACCCCAGAAGGACATTTGGCCCCAAGGAAGAACGTAGCCAAGGAAACCCGTCGCCATCATCATCAGATAGATGAGCATGCCGATGATCCATGTGATCTCGCGTGGGGATTTGTATGAACCGTAGTAAAGGCCACGGAAGATATGCAAATACACAGCGATAAAGAAGAGCGACGCGCCGTTTGCGTGGATGTAACGCAGCATATGGCCGCCGTTCACGTTGCGCATGATGTGCTCAACGCTTGAGAAAGCGAGGTCAACGTGGGGCGTGTAGTGCATTGCCAAAATGATGCCGGTGATGATTTGCAGCACCAGACAGAAGGCCAAAACGATGCCCCAGATCCACATCCAGTTTAGATTTTTGGGTGTAGGGATCATGATGGTGCCGTAAAGCAAGCCAACGATTGGTAGACGTTCGTCTAGCCATTTTTCAAAGCCCGTCTTGGGCTCGTAATGATCGTGCGGAATTCCTGACATTACGTTTTCCCTATCCGAGTTGAATTGTTGTTTCGTCTATAAAACCAGCGACTGGAACCGGAAGGTTCTCGGGGGCTGGACCTTTGCGGATGCGACCGGCTGTATCGTAGTGGCTGCCGTGACATGGGCAGAACCAGCCGTCAAAATCGCCTGCGCCGTCGCCCAAAGGCACACAGCCAAGGTGCGTACAAACGCCCATCATCACGAGCCATGCGCCGGCTTCGTCCAAGGTGCGGTTCGCGTCATCTGCGTTATTCAGATCCGAGAGGGGGCCGACATCAAGGATGTTGGCGTTGCGTGCGTGGTGATCCACAAGATCGGCCGTATCGCCTGCACGCCCTTCTTCGATTTCAGTCTCGGTACGGTGACGGATGAAAACGGGCTTACCGCGCCATTTTACTGTCAGCTGCGTACCAACTTCGACCTCTGAAATATCAACACGAATTGAGGCTAGGGCTTGGACATCTGCGCTGGGATTCATCTGATTGACTAGCGGCCAGACGGCGGCACCAGTCGCAACTGCTGCTGTACCTGCTGTCGCATAGTACAGGAAATCCCGGCGTGTGCCTTCGTGATCTTCTGCGTGGGACACGAGTATCTCTCCATTTTTTAGCTTAGGTAGCTAGAAACGTTCGTCGCCCGCATATGCGCGGGAGGCTTAAAACGGTGTTTAGCGGCCCAATTCGTTCCCGTCTAGCGGTCAATCTGGCGCAGATTGAGAGATAAATGTGGATTGTGGGGTTTTCGCCGCGAAAATCGTACCTATTTAGGGGGAATCGTTGCCGTCATTGAGTCGCGTGCAGCGAATCCGGCGTACCAATCGTCCAGAAGGGGGGCCGATTGACGCCATCCTCGGTCGTCGTGGCGAAAATCGACATAGCCAAGCGCACAGGCGACAGCGATCTGCCCCATTGAGATTGGACCTTCGAGGTTTGCAATCCACCGCGCCTCAAGGGCGGCAATGGCGTTTGCGATTTTGTGCCACTGGGCCTCGATATAGTCGTGGAATTGTTTGTCGACGGGGCGGAGGCGCGTTTCATAGACCATCAAAATGGCTGCGTCCAAAATTCCGTCTGCGGTGGCCTCAAGGGTCAAAATATCCCAACGCGAATTGTCGTTGCCATAAAGGCCGCTCTTGGCGCGGGCATCCAGATACTGACAAATCACACGGCTATCGTACAGGGTTGCGCCGTCTGGCCGTGCAAGGGCGGGGACTTTGCTGAGCGGATTTTGCGCGGCGTATCCTTTGGCCGGGGCGAGGGGCGTTCCATGCGTCGGGACCAGCTGCACGTCATTAAGTCGCCCAGTTTCATGCAGCAGGACCATAACTTTGCGAACGTAGGGCGAGGTCGGACTATAAAAAAGTTCCATGTAAAATTCCTTTGAATATTAGTCGTTGGAGCCGAGCATCAGCGCCGCAAGGGTATTGGTTTCATGCCCCAAGTTATGGGCCTTGGTCATTTTTGCCGCCGCGTGTCGCGCATCAGTGGGTTTATTTTGCCCGAGTTTCCATGTCCCGTCGATGTTTTCGATGGTCATTCGGCAGGGGACAATCATTCGCATCATCTTTTCAAGGGGTTCGGGCGACATTTTATCTGCCTTCCACGGCGTTTTGGGGAGCAGGCGGGCTTCGTTTGCAGCGGAGAGGCGATCAAGGTGGGCGCGTAGCTCTGTCGCTTCTAACTTTTCGAGTGTGCCACGCAGGTGGACGGATATATAGTTCCACGTGGGAACTTGTTCGTCGATCTCGTACCAATCGGGGGAGATGTAACTGTCTGGTCCCGCGACGGAAACCACAGCCTGTGCGGGATTAGAAAGCGCGCGGGCGATGGGATTGGAGCGCACCAGATGCATCTCGACGGTTTTACCATCGTCGGAAACTAAAAACGGGATATGCGCCAATAAGGGGCCGTCTTCGCCATTGATCGCAAGGGTGCCAAACCCGCGCTCACGGGCGAACCCGAGGTTTTGCTCAAGGCTGGCGTCGTGGAAAATGGGATTCGGGTGCATTCTGCGTCCTTTGTCGATTTTGGGCCAGTGTCACCTCAAAATACAGTCGGTCGCAAGTTGGATTTACGCAGAGCCGGTTTATGGGAAGTCGATACCCGCCGTATCTGGCATCCAAACGGGGTGTTTCACCATAATATGGGCAAAGCGGGGCGAGGCCAGAAATGTTTCTAGCCAGCGGATCAAATCGGGCCAAGGCTGTGCGTCAAACCACGCGCGATCCACATTGGCGAATTGGCGCACGAAGGTGACAATGCCCATGTCGGCGAGTGTCGGGTGGTCGCCCAGAAGATATGGGGACTGGGTCAATCGCGTGTTTAGGTCCTGCAGGAACAGCGCGGCTTTTGTGCGCTCTTCGGTGGAATCAACGCCCTCATAGCGGGTCGCGTATTTGTAGCGATCCAGCGCGGTTTTGAAGGGGCCGTCGGAGCGCTCAATCAGGGCGAGGGCCTCCGCTTTGCCGTCGAGCCAGCCCTCGGGATCGTCTTGCGACAAGGCCCAGATCATAATGTCGAGGCTCTCGTCGACCACGCCGTTTGGCAGAATCAAAACCGGCACCGTCCCTTTGGGGGAGGCCTCAAGCATCGCCTCGGGCTTGTCGCGCAACAGGATTTCGCGGAGCTCGCAAGGGATTTGTGCCGAGGCAAGGGCGAGACGGGCGCGCATGGCATAGGGGCAGCGGCGAAAGGAATAGAGGAGGGGTTTCATGCGGTGAGTTGATTTCCCGCCACGCCAAAGATTGTCGCCTGAACGATTTGACCCTCGATTTGCGGGGTGTCAAAATGCACTTCGGTGAATTGCTCGGTGCGACCCATATGGGGGTTTTCAAGCAAAATGGAATGCGTTTTCCCGATTTGCGCCGCGAGATGCAGGGCAACCCGTTCGTCGCCAGCCTTGCGAAGACGCGCGGCGCGGGATTTGATTGCATTGCCATTCACGGCGGGCATTCGCGCGGCGGGGGTGCCTTCGCGGGCAGAATAGGGGAAGACGTGGAGCCACGTTAGATCGCAGTCCGTCACCATTTTAAGGGAGTTAGCAAACATCTCCTCGGTCTCGGTGGGGAAGCCCGCGATGATATCGGCGCCGAAGGTCATTTCCGGCCGCAGACGTTTGGCTTCTTCGCAAAAGGCAATCGCATCGTCGCGCAGATGGCGGCGCTTCATGCGTTTGAGAATCATGTCGTCGCCCGCCTGCAAGCTGAGGTGCAGATGCGGCATCAGGCGCGGTTCTGTCGCTATGGCCTGCATGAGGTTGTCATCCACTTCGATGGAATCAATCGAGCTGATCCGAAGGCGCGGCAGGTCGGGGATCAATTTCAGAATCCGCATCACCAAATCACCAAGTTTCAGCGTGGCGGGAAGATCGGCGCCCCAACTGGTAAGGTCAACGCCCGTAAGCACCACCTCGTTGTAGCCCTTTTGCACGAGGCGTTTGATTTGGTCGATCACAACACCTGCAGGCACCGAGCGCGAATTTCCGCGACCATAGGGGATGATGCAGAAGGTGCAGCGATGATCACAGCCGTTTTGGACCTGAACATAGGCGCGGCTGCGGGTGCCGAATCCGTCGATCAAATGGCCCGCGGTTTCGGTGACGGCCATGATGTCGTTGACCTGTACGGATTCGGTTTGGCCGATAAAATCGGGGGCCATCGACGCCCATGTCTCGGCCTGCATTTTTTCGGTATTGCCGATCACGATGTCGACTTCGGGCATGGCGGTAAAGGTGGCGGGTTCGGTTTGCGCCGCACAACCCGTCACGATCAATTTCGCATCAGGGTTTTCGCGGCGTAGCTTGCGGATTTCTTGGCGTGCCTTGCGCACTGCTTCCGCCGTAACTGCACAGGTGTTAATGATGACCGCGTTTTGCACGCCTGCGGCCTCAGAGAGTTCCTTCATCGCCTCGGTTTCATAGGCGTTGAGGCGACAGCCAAGGGTGGTGAATTTTGGCGTGATGAAATTTGGGATACTCATTTGACAGTTTCCAAAAACGAGCGGTTTAGGCTGGCGTCAAAGACATGCATGGTCGCGCCCGTCATCCAGACACCATCGTCGCGCCAGTCAATTTGGAGTTCGCCACCGTCGAGCACAACATCTACGCGTCGCCCCGTAAGTCCACGCCGGGCGGCGGCGACCGCACTCGCGCAGCTGCTTGAGCCAGACGCCATCGTGATGCCCACGCCACGTTCCCAGACCCGCATACGAATGCGATCAGGTGCAAGAAGCGAGATGAACTGCACGTTGGTACGCTCGGGGAAAAGGGGGTGGTGCTCAAACTTCGCGCCGAGAGTTTCCAGATCAATGGCGTCCGCGTCCTCAACGATAAAGGTGCAATGTGGATTGCCCATGCCCGTGGCGGTGGGATTGCCGTCAATGGGGAGGCTTAATGTGTCGATATTTTCCGCGATCGGCACGTCGTTCCAGTTTAGGAGTGGCGCGCCCATGTTGATCCGCGTGAGGCCATTGCCCGCGTCTTCGCCGATAAGCACACCGCGCTCGGTGCGCAGAGTCACGTTTGAGGCACCAGATTCGGCCATCAAATGTCGGGCAATACACCGCGTGGCATTCCCGCAGGCCCCTGCAGTGGACCCATCAGCGTTATAAAACACCAACTCAACGTCCGAATCCTTGCTGTCGAGGATTTCAGCCAATTGATCGAATCCCACACCAAGGTGCCGATGCCCCAGTGCACGCGCCAAAGCAGGCGTCACAACAGGTGCGCGCCCACGAGAATCGATCACCACGAAATCATTGCCCAGCCCGTGCATTTTCATGAAAGGAAGGGAATCCATTGGAAAAGCCTGTGTCATAAGGGCGATATAGACCCCCTGAAAAAGATTTACCAGCAATCCGACGGAAAAGTGTGAAAAGAGGCTTGACCCCAGCGCTCCACAAACTTAGAGAAGCCCGACAAGTGTGGGCCGGTAGCTCAGTTGGTAGAGCAACTGACTTTTAATCAGTAGGTCTCGGGTTCGGATCCCGACCGGCTCACCAAATATTTCAATGGGTTAGCAGTTTTCTGCTAATCCATTTTTTGTTTGTGACAACCACCTAGCAATCGCCCTGCATAGAAAAGCGTAGATTATAGTGGTACTCTGAGTGCGAGTCGTGTGGACTAATTTCTAATTTAAACAGGCACTTGCAGTGAGATGATTGTAGAGCCCCAAGAGTATTTTCGGTGCGGGGCAAGATTATTTGCAGCAAGTGATTTTCTGCCCAAACCTGACCTTGGTGTATTGCGCAACTAACGGCAGGTCTGGGCCCATTGCGGAAGTGCCAAAATCTTGCTGCGAGCGCTTGCGGAACGACAAATGCCGCAGGAGCATAAATTTCAGCGGACGTTGCCTCGACGGCTAATGTGTTCGTGCACATGCTCTTCAACTGACACGAATTGGCAGTTGAGGTATACTAGGTCGGTGTGGTCAACCAAATCTAGGAGATAAGAGATGACCCAACACACAATTGAAACAGTCACCTTCAAGCTGAATGATGGCGTAACCCGTGAAGCATTTGCCAAAGCGGCAAAAGCCATAACCGACTTTGCCCGCAAACAAGAGGGCTTTGTTTCGCGCCGATTGTCCTGCAGCGATGATGGGCTTTGGATCGAACATGTGGAATGGGAAACGCTTGAAGCGGCCCAAGCCGCAGGGGCTCAAATTGGGAACGAGCCAAGCCTAGAGGCCTGTATGAAAGCGATCGACGGGCCAAGCGTTGTCTTGCATCATACCACCTTGGAAATCAGCGTGAATTAGGGGCGAATATGCGTCGGAGCGACCGTCTTTCGGAGATCATCGAGATTGTTCAAGATGGTCGCTTGCACTTGGCCCGCGATATTGCCGAGCGTTTGGAAGTCTCGGTGCGCACCATCTATCGGGATTTTGATACGCTTGTTGCGTCAGGCATCCCGATAGATGGTGAGCGCGGCGTTGGATATATGTTGCGCGAACCTGTGTTTCTTCCGCCGATGAACCTTTCGTTGGCAGAATTGGAAGCTCTACACTTGGGTATGGCCATTGTAGCAGAAGCTGCTGACACAGAATTGCAATCGGCAGCGGCATCTCTAACCAAGAAAATTGACAAAGTAGCTACGGCTAACGGCACAGTCCCTAAACGTTGGGGATTTGGCGTCTATCCGTTTGTGCAAGCCAAGATTGGCTTTGAACATATGCCACGAATTCGCGCGGCTATCCGCAACAAAGAAAAGCTGAAAATAGCCTATCTGTCCTTAGAAAACCATGCCTCTACCCGCGTGGTTTGGCCGTTGCAAAACGCCTATTGGGGACGGGTTTGGACCATGACTTGCTGGTGCGAAAAGCGAGGTGATTTTAGATCGTTTAGGATTGACTGCTTAACCAGTTGTAACCTGACCGGTGCCAATTTTGACGACGAACGGGAGCAGCTATTGGAAGAATACCTTGAAAAAATAAACGCTGAAATGGAGCAGAATGTCGAAAGACATTAACGGGAGGCCAGAAAATTGGGGACCCGTTGCTGCACTGCGGAGACGCCGCGACTGGTCGTACTCGGCACTTCAAAGGCTTGTCGCCCCTCAAGTGTTCCTATATTGTTCCTAGTGAAGAATTACGTTTTTGAACTTGGAGAATTTTACGATGATCGAAGGAAGTTGTTGCTGTGGAGCAGTTAGATTTGAACTGTTGAATGCCCCGTCAATGGTTGGCACCTGTCACTGCTCAAGATGTCGCAAGGTCGGCGCAAGCACTATAGCATTCGTTAAAAAAGGGGACCTAAAATGGGTCGAAGGTCGGGAACACGTTCAACTTTTTGAACCGGCGGCCCCTTATATTTACGGCCGCTGTTTCTGTAGAATCTGCGGAAGCTCACTTGGCGAGATTTTGTCCGAAGAAGATAGCTTCCCCATCGCGGCCAATGCTCTTGATGGAGACCTCAGACTGAAGAACCAATTCCATGAATTTGTTGGCGAAAAGCCATCATGGTATGAAATCTGCGATGATGCGGCACAGAATGATGGACATCCGGAAACCTCATGATTTTCATGTGAAGGTCAAAGTTCCCTGAGGCCGAGTCTGAGACAAAAGATCATTGCGATTTGCGGTGAAAAAATCGCCAAGAAGGGCGAGATGGTGGGCCTGTCATTCTATGCATTCTTCGCCAATAAGAATGATACCACTGCGCAGTCCTCCATTGCGGACATTGATCCTTTGGCGCGGCATTTATGAGGTACTAATGTTTGCTATACGGGACGAAGGAGACATTGAAATTTTGAGCCAAGGGCTGAGACTATACGAATGAAGGTTGAGGCCCCAAATACAACCAAATTGAGGGGCAAGAATGAACCACACTATCATTCAAATTGGACTGAGTTTGGGTTTTATTTCGACTTGGGTTGGTTTTGTCTGCCTATTTCTATCTGTGATCCTGCCCAATTTGACTTTGCTAAAAATCATTCTGTACACTACTCGCAAAGGATGACCCGCATGAACGATGATATCCTTCGGGCAGTCAAGTCACGCATCTGGCGCGCAGGGCAACTAATGATAGCGATTGGCTCAACGGTGCTCATTTTTGCAAGCATCTTTTGGCTTGCCTTGCGTATTATTGAAACTCAAGGAATGTCTGTCTAGCGCATTTTTTTTCTTAGTCGTAGTGAACACTTTGGGCGGCGATCTCAACCGGTCGACGCAACACACTCTGCGAACTTCTCTGCTGGCGTTTGATATTGCAAGGTCTTGCGAGGGCGTTCGTTGAGTTGCCTTGCGATTGCACTGAGCTTTGCTTGGGAATGGACCGATAAGTCGGT